>JBEAUL010000103.1:0-32113 GCA_041161475.1 Pseudomonadota bacterium
GCTTTAAGCCACTAAGCTGTGCTTTGGTTTTGCGATAAAGGATATAGATTGTGCAATTAAGCTTGCTAAGAAATGGTTAATCGATACATTCGACAGATTTTTGCTAAAAAAGGCTAAAAATAGATGAATTGAGCACGAAACTCGGTTAAAATAGAGGGAAGTAGGCATCGCTATTTTTCCTAAAACGGTATAGTTGATGTTTACAGAAGCCTCGGGGGGCAAGTCCTGGGGCTTCAGTTTATCTGCCCTTCAAAAAGATTTTTCAAGAACATCGATCCCATTATCCACAGTTATACCCTTCAGTGCAATACCTCGTATCCCCCTTTTTATTTTAAAAAATATTATCCCTAACGTTAATATTATTTACTTAAAGTTTTTATTTACTTATTAATGTCGCAGAATCCTGCAGCCTCCCTTGCAGAATCTTGCAGGCGAATGTTGCTGTGCAAAATTGTTTGCCAAATCAGTATCTGATATATATTTCGATCTTTTTATTTACTCTAAGCTCAATCAGACCTTTGCCCATGTGTGAAGACAATTGTTGCATTTTGATACGTTAGCTTGTATGTTGCCATATGTAGGCGTTTAAATAGGTTGCAAATAGAATCCAGAATAAATACGGTATGAGCAGTAGTGAGGCCAACTTTATTTTGCGATAAGCTAACCAAATCAGCAGGCCAACCACACTGTCCATACAGCACAGTACAAACAAAGACAGCCCCACTAAATGATAATTAAAAAATAAAGGCGTCCAGCTCCAATTTAAAACAAGCTGTATGATATACAAAATTTTCATTAATTTTACTGTTTGGGACGAACGTGCGTGCCAAATAATGGACCCACAAGCCCCAATCATTCCATATAAAATGGTCCAGGCGATTGGGAAGATATAATTTGGGGGGGTGAATGGTGAACGGTTTAAGGTACTGTACCAAGCGCTGATTTCTGGTTTAGTGAATGACCCAATAATCGCGCCAATCGTGATAAGTGTGGCCATCCAGATAATTACAGACAGGTTTTTTTTATTTTTCATACTCATCCATTCCAGATTGCATCACTTAAGCCGGGTTCCTATTGATTTATATACACCAATTAATCAAGAAAATCATATTATTGGCATAATAAACTTAGAACATGGTCCATAGGTATCGAAATATGAAACCTAGAGGACATGATGTGTAGTAACATCGAATTTCAATAAGCTCAAAACCTCATCTTGAGCATTTATTATTGAATTAATATAATGCTCGAGATATGATATAGTATATCTTAAGCATAACAGAGGTTACTATGTCCAATACAGTATTTATTGGCCGAAAAGCCGAATTAGAGAGGCTAAAAGCTTTATATAAAAAGAAAAACTCCAGCCTTGTCGTCGTAAAAGGACGAAGAAGAATTGGAAAAAGCAGGCTTATAGGGGAATTTGCTAAAATATCTAACGCTCAAACATTCTGGAGTTTTGCAGGTCTTGCTCCAGAAGATGGCATTTCCGCGCAACAACAAAGGGATAATTTTGCACGGCAATTATCATTAATGCTCAAAATCCCGCCCATGACTTTCTTGGATTGGAGTGACGCCTTTGAGCATTTGAGCCTACATATCAAGCCAGGAGATATCATCCTGCTTGATGAGATTTCGTGGATGGGATCAAAAGACACTGGCTTTATCCCTAAACTCAAGGCGTGGTGGGACAAGCAAACGATGCATGTCTTGCTTGTGTTTTGTGGATCAGTATCAACCTGGATTGAAGAAAATATCCTAAAGAGCACAGCATTTTTTGGGCGCATCAATTTAACAATCAGCTTAGAGCCACTGTCTATTCCTGAAAGCGCTGAGTTTCTACGAGCACTTGGTATGCAGCTTTCTCATTATGACATGTATAAGCTGCTCAGTATTGTTGGAGGTGTGCCATGGTATTTGGAGCAATTTAATCCTGGTATGACGGCTGATGATAATATCAAGCAACTCGCCTTTGAAAAGAATGGATTGTTCGTTGCTGAATTCGATCGTATTTTTCATGATCTCTTTAGTGGTAAGGGTGCCACGTATAAGAAAATTTTGGATAGCCTTAAAGATGGCGCCAGAACTCTATCACAAATAAGACAGAGCATAGAATTTGCTCACAGTGGTACTTTAAGTCAAATGATGGATCATCTTATTGTGGCTGGTTTTGTGATTAAGCAATCCTTGTGGTCGTTTAAAACGGCGGAGCCCCTAAAGCAAAGCTTATATAGAATCTCAGACCCATATATGAGGTTTTATCTTAAAGTAATTGAACCAAATCTGGGCGCTATTGCAGATGGTGGATTCGATCAAGTGCCCTTATCTACCATGCCTGGATTTGAAACACATATGGGATTGCAACTCGAAGCATTGCTTTTACAAAATCGCCCGCTGTTGCTTGAAAAATTAAGCATTTCACCTGTTGATATTGTGCGTACCGGTCCTTATAGACAAACGAAAACCACAACTCAACAAGGCTGCCAAATTGATTATCTCATACAAACCAAAACGAATAGCTTGTTTATTTGTGAATTTAAATTTAAAAAACGTGAAATAAGTGGCGAAATCATTTCTGAAATGCAGGAAAAGATATCAAGATTAAAGACACCGAAAGGATTTGCAAAAGTAGCAGTGTTGTTTCATTTAAGCGGTGTTGCCTCTAGCGTTGCCACAAATCCTTACTTTTATCGCATTGTCGATATTGTAGATTTTTTGGAGACTAAAATAAGGACATGATAGACACCAAAAGCCAAGGAATACCTTTAAATTATCTATTAATGCGCAATTACTCAAATTAGTGCGATATGTCCCCTAGGTTATGATATTCGTAACCTAAGGGACATTCTAGACATAAAATGTCTTGACTATAGAGCAAAACAAGTCTATCATGTCCTTTAGGTGTTGAAATTCGTAACCTAAAGGACATGATATGTTTCTTGAGTATTTAGATAAAATAAGAATGTACGGTAAAAGGCATTTTACCTTCCAAGAAATCATTAAAGATTTACATATCTCAGAAAATGCAGCCAAAGCTGGCCTATTTCGACTTAAAAAAGCGAATAAAATTATTACCCCAATAAAGGGGCTTTATGTGATGGTTCCGCCCGAATATCAACCCTACGGGTCTATTCCAGCAGAAGAATTAGTTCCTATTATCATGAAACATCTAAATGTTGATTATTATGTTGGCCTACTGAGTGCCGGATTGTTTTATGGTGCGACCCATCAAAAACCAGCACGTTTTCAAGTGATCACTAACAAACGGGTTAAGCATCCCCTTAAATTTGGGGATGTAGTGATTCAACTTGTCTACAAGAATTCTTTGGAAGGTTTACCGACTAAAGATTTTGTCGTGAGTACCGGTTATTTAAAAGTAGCTACACCGGAGTTACTGGCTGTCGATCTTTTCAAATATTCAGCGAGGGCTGCTGGTATTAGCCACATTGCTACAGTCTTATCAGAACTTGCTCCCAGTATCGATGAAAATAAATTGATTGCACTTGCTGAGCGCTTAGGGGAAGTAGCGCAAATTCAACGATTAGGGTTTGTTTTGGAGAAAATTGACGTTATGGAAGATGAAGAAAAGAAACAGAAAATAATCGATAGGCTGTTAGAATACCTAAAAGATTCGGGAAGACCTTTTGTTTCGCTTGTTCCATACATATCAAAAACCGGGCATCCTCGGTGTAAAAAATGGAAAATTATTGAAAATACTGATTTTGAGAGTGATTTATGATACCAGAAATTTTTATCCAAGCATGGCGAAAAAATGCCCTATGGCAAACGTACAACCAAATAGAACAAGATTTAATAATAAGTAGAGCACTAGTAGATTTGTATAATGACCCACACGTCAGTGATGCATTGGTTTTTCGCGGTGGTACTGCACTCAATAAATTATTCTTAAAACCACCCTCAAGATACAGTGAAGATATCGACTTTGTTCAAAAAAATTCTAATCCAATCGGCCAGACAATTGATGCGATTAGAGAATTGTTTAAGCCATGGTTGGGCGATCCAAAATGGAAAATTACCGAGCGTAGTGCGAAGTTGATTTACAAATATGAATCCATCAATAATATGCCTGGAAAACTCAAAATCGAAATCAATACAACGGAACATTTTCAAGTACTGCCTCTAAAAACGGTTCCTTTCACCGTGGCATCCGATTGGTACAATGGAGTGTCAAATATCATTACCTATGAGTTGGATGAATTGATGGCCACTAAACTTCGAGCGCTTTATCAACGCCGAAAAGGCCGAGATTTGTTTGATTTATGGTTCGTAGTTCAAAATAATTTGATTAACGTCGATAGAGTTTTTGAAATCTTTAAAAAATACTGTGCGAATGATAATTATCATTGTTCTCGAGATGAGTTTTTAAAAAATTTAGAACTAAAACGAAATCACCAAGCTTTCCAATCAGATATGCACGCGCTGCTTCCTGTCGGATTAAACTGGAATTTTGAAGAAGCCTATCAATTCGTTGTAGATAACGTTATTAGCAGGCTGCCGTAATGCAAAGAATCAAACAGTACCGCAAGGTCTCAACAAGCCTTGAAAAATCACGCCCAAAAAGTTCGAGCATAGTAAACTGGCGGAGAGAGAGGGATTCGAACCCTCGATACGCTTTTGGCGTATACACGCTTTCCAGGCGTGCTCCTTCAACCACTCGGACACCTCTCCGTTCTTTTGCGCTGGGCGCAGTGTACCATAGGTCTGGCAAATGGGGAAGTCACCTTATGTGGTATTTACAGGGTATGTCCTGCTTGGTCTTTAAATTTTCCTCTGGCAATGGTGATTAAGTCCACAACAGCCCAAATTAACAAGGCAAGCGTTAGCCAGGAGAGGAGCGTATCGGTAGCACTGCTATCGGCATTGACGGTATTCAGTAGCGATTGCAATTGATTAAGTTGGTCGGCTTGATTTGGGTTAGATAAGGCGGCTGTTACGCTGTTCATCAGTGTCCCGAATTTTTCGTAGCCCCAAAAAAAAGAGATACCTGAGGCAATTAACATAAACAGACCTGACAGTATTCTGCCGACATAAAGACGATGTAAGCCCAGCGGCCCAAAAATGAGGCACAACCAAAAAGCGATGGACTTGGATTTTTGACTTTTTCTGTGTTGTGTAAATAAGTTTAACTGATCTGTTGACATACGATGTGACCTTTTCTTCCTTGTCTTGTTTTATCCTCCATAGTGTACAGTACTTCAGGGTTGTTCGGGAAAAATAAAAGCCGTGAGCGAATAATCAATCGCGCAAATAAAAAGCAACGACAGAGGCAATGGTAAGGCAAGATCTGTAAGATTGGCGGTAACAATTGTGATAAACTGGCCACTGTACATTTATAGTCATCGGTTTTTGACATTGGATCGATTTTGATAGCCGTGAAAGAAGAGAATAAAAGTTACAAAGATAACTGGTATGTTGTGCACACACAACCCAAAAAAGAAGAAATAGCAGTTATCCACTTGGTCAATCAAGGCTTTAGCGTCTTTTTGCCAAAATGTCATGCGGTAAGACATCATGCACGTAAGAAAACGGTTGTGCTAACGCCCTTATTTCCCCGATACTTGTTTTTAAAACCCAATGTGCAAACACCCCGCTGGGCATCAGTTGATGCAACTCGAGGGGTAGCCTATATTTTACGCCAGCGGAACCATGAACCCGTACCCATGCCATCGGGCATTGTTGAGTCTTTGATGGCAACACAAGCCACCGCTCAAGTCGTGCCACTGTCTAGTTTGGCGCTTTTTAAGCCAGGGGAAAAAGTGCAGGTGTTACAGGGAGCCTTTGCTGGCAATGTTGCGGTATATGAAAAAATGACAGCAGAAGACAGGGTGCAAATTTTACTTGATATCTTGGGTCGAGATATTCGGATTTCTGTTTCTGTGCATGAAGTGGGATCTTTATGATAAGCGACCGTGTTAGGGTTGCTGTCCTAGAAAATCAGGTAATTTTTAGCATTATCAAAAAAGGAGTTTAAACAGATGACGATTTTTCATTTGGCCATACCCAGTCATGATTTGGCTTTGTCTAAACAATTTTATACAGAGGTCTGTGGTGCCACACTGGGAAGAGAGTATCCCCATTACGTGGTCTTTCATTTTTTTGGCCACCAGCTGGTTTGTCATTTGGCACCAGAAGAGGTGCCCAAAGAATTAAAAATGTACCCCAGACACTTTGGCCCTATTTTTGAAAAAAAAGAAGATTTTGATGCGTTATATGCTCGTGCAAAAAAATATCAAACCCCATTTTTTGAAGAATCTTTTGAGCGGTTTGCCCATAAACCAGGTTGGCATTACAGTTTTTTCTTAATAGACCCCAGTAATAATCTTATCGAAGTGAAGCATTATGTTAACTCGTCTGATATTTTTTCTTAAAGGTAAACAAGCGCGTATATGTGTGGATTAACAGGTTTTTGGCATTTTGATCGGATTGTTTCGAGAACAACATCGGAGGCCATTCTGACGGATATGGCAACAACAATCGATCATAGGGGACCAGATGCCCGTGGCGTATGGGTAGATGAGACCGCGGGATTGGGATTGGCGCATACGCGTTTGTCTATTCGAGATTTGTCACCTCATGGTGCCCAGCCGATGCACTCGGCCTCGGGGCGTTATGTCATTGTATACAACGGAGAAGTATATAACACAGAGACCATCAAGCCCTCGCTTCATCGTAAAGGGTATGGCTTTGTTGGCGGTTCTGATACAGAAGTTATTTTGGCTGCTTGTGAGGCATTTGGGGTTGATCAAGCGGTCAAACAATTTGTTGGCATGTTCGCTTTTGCCCTATGGGATAGGCAAGAAAAGCGCTTGACCTTGGTGCGTGATCGGGTGGGTATTAAACCCTTGTACTTTGGTATTGTGAATGGCGTTTTGTTTTTTGGTTCTCAGTTAAAATCCTTTCGTCAGCATCCCTCATGGCGTGGAGAAATCGATAGCGCAGTGTTAACCAGCTACTTTTATCTGAACTATGTGCCCGCACCACACAGTATTTTTAAGGGTATTCATAAATTAAAGCCAGGTACTTTTGTCACAATCAATGCAGATAAAAGCGTTCAAGAAACAAGTTACTGGGATTTTGCGAGTGTTGCACAAGAAGGGGTCTATAATCGACAAAAATTGTCTACCCATGAAGCGATTGATCAGCTCGATACCTTGTTACAAGAAGCGGTAAAGTCTCGCATGATTGCCGATGTGCCCCTGGGGGCATTTTTGTCGGGCGGGATAGACAGTTCTGTGGTGGTCTCGATGATGCAATCTCAATCGACCCAACCCGTACAAACCTTTTCTATCGGATTTTCTGAAGAAGGCTATAACGAAGCCGTATACGCGAAAAAAGTCGCACAACATTTGGGTACGCAACATCAAGAATTGTATCTGACATCACAAGAAGCCATTGACGTTATTCCAAAGTTACCTACTTGGTACGATGAACCTTTTGCCGATGTTTCTCAAATTCCAACCTATCTGGTGTCTCAATTGGCGCGCAAACAGGTTGCGGTGAGTCTTTCCGGCGATGGGGGAGATGAATTATTTGCCGGGTATCACCGCTATCACCTGGGGTATCATTTGTGGCGTTGGGTGGGTTATCTACCTTTTCCAGCCAGACGTGCCTTGTCTTTTTTATTAAAACGCTTCCCCATTAGCGCTTATGAATGGTTGGCTGCCTGTTCTAGGGGGATGTTACCGGCCCGTTTTGGCGATAAATGTCAAAAATTGGCCAGTATTTTAGCCATGAAAACACCACAAGCTTTTTATGAGACCCTGATCTCTTTTTGGCCAAAACCAACGGCCTTGGTAACAGGAGGCAATGCAAGTGCAGTCTTGGGTTGGCAGACCAATGCGAGTTATTCGGGAAACCTGTTGAAACAGTCTTTAGGAAATTCTCGTACCCAATTTATTGAACAAATGCAATTAATGGACAGCATGACGTATCTACCAGACGATATTTTAACGAAGGTAGATAGAGCGAGTATGGCGGTGGGATTAGAAGCGCGGGTGCCACTGTTAGATCACCGCGTTATTGAGTGGGCTTGGCGTTTATCTCCAGATTTAAAAGTACGATATGGGCAAGGAAAATGGATCTTAAGACAAGTGCTCAGTCGGTATGTTCCAACAGAATTGTTCGACCGACCAAAAATGGGCTTTGGTGTACCCATCGATAAATGGTTACGCGGTCCTCTGCGTCCTTGGGCAGAAGAATTGTTGTCTTTGTCTGCACTGGCATCGAGTGGCTACTTACAAAGTGGCCCGATTATTAGAAGATGGAAAGAACATTTGTCGGGGCAACGAAATTGGCAGTATAGCCTCTGGGGTGTGCTGATGTTTCAGCAGTGGTATCGACATTACATTACAGAGGGCTAAGCAGTATGGGCTCAATGGAACGATCGTTAAGAATTTTGGTTAATGACCTGGGTGTTGGGGGCACTGAAACCCATCTATCTCGTATACTGCCTGTTTTGGTCAAAGCATATGGTTGGCAAGTGAAGCTGTTTTTATTTTCCGATCAGCTGGATTTGGCCCCAGCATTACTTGAAGCTGGTGTTAAGATTTATTATCCCAAAGTACCTGCCTGTATTAAGCGTCTCTGTGGTCAACGCGTAACGCGGATGCTGAATACGGCAATGGCATTTTGTCACGTATGGGTTGATTTTTGTATCGATAGAACCAGCATCACCCACTTTTTCTTAGCAAGAGCGTATATTGTGGGGATGTTTGCTGCCTTCTTGAGTTTTTTACCAGCAGATAAATACATGAGTCGGCGTTCCTTAAACGATTATCAGCGTGGTTTTTCGGGGATACGTAGCTTAGAAGCTTGGTTACATACTAAAATGAAAAGCGTGTTGGTGAATAGCCAAAAAATTACCGATCAACTGGTTGAACAAGAAGGCATGTCACCCGAAAAAATCATTAAAATTTATAATGGGCTACAGGAGATCCCCTCGTCTTATCAAGAGAGGGGCTTGTATCGTCAGATGCTGATTGAATCGGAGGGACTATCGCCCGATACCTGGATTTTTATTACGGTTGCAAACCTGATCCCCTACAAAGGACATATTGATTTATTGGTTGCCTTGTCTCAATTGTCCCCAGAGGATACAGGAAACAGACCCTGGCGTTTATTGTGCATTGGTACCGATGCCGGTAGCGGTTATGCGGCCACCTTGCGACAAAAAGCCTTAGCACTCGGTATTGGTGACAGGGTGAGTTGGCTTGGGAAAAAATCGACCGTTTTTGCGCTATATGCGGGGTCAGATATTGGTTTTCTTTGTTCTTATCGTAATGAAGGTTTTTCGAATGCCTTGTTAGAAGGCATGGCGATAGGATTGCCTTTGATTGTGACAGATGTGGGTGGGAATGCAGAAGCGGTCGCACATAAAGAAACCGGCTTGGTTGTGCCGGCGAAAAACCCAAACGCCATTGTCATGGCCATTAAAACCCTCTGTCAACAGCCTGAATTAATACAGGCTTATGGAATGGCAGGTAGACGTAGGGTACAAGAAAAGTTTAGTTTGTCGCAATGTGTGGCGGCCTACGATGCTGTGTATACGGCGACATACTCAGCAGAAACGTCGCAAGAAATGGAAATGAAAATCATGGAGACATCGGATGTATAAAATGGGTATGAAACACGGTCTATCGATTGTAAAGCGCGTTTTTCGATCGGATGGAAAAGTATTATTTTATGGCCTTTTATTTGCGCTGTTTTTGGTGCTCTATAAACAGGGGCCAAGTTTACAGCCGGATTCAGAAGGCTATTTGGCCTATTCTGCCATTCGCTCTATGGGATATCCCCTGTTTTTAAAGGCTTATCAAGCTGTATTTGGGCAATTTTTCGATCCCCTGATTGTATTACAACTCAGCATGGGATTTGTGGCAAGTTTATGGTTATCACAACGAATATGTGATTGGTTTTCGGTGACATCAAGGACTATTTTTGCCTTGTTAACCGTGGTTTTTTTAATGCCCTATATTGGCTATACCCATATAGGGAATGCCATTTTATCTGAAGCCTTATGTTACCCCTTATTTTTAGCCTGGGTAGGTACGTTTGGAGAAAGTATATTTCATCATAAATCACGCTCTGTTGCCTGGTCTTTTTTATGGATGACCTTGTTGGTCTTAACGCGTCGCCAATTCTTATTTTTATATCCTGTGGTTGGCATTTTGTTGGTTTATTGGTTGCTGAAGCGATATCAAATTAAAAAAACATTTACCTTATTGGGTGTATTGCTCATGGCGATTGTCGGCACCAACGGTATTGAGCGCGTATATCAGTATGTACAGGATGGCCACTTTGAAACGGTTCCTTTTACTGGCATATCCGCGGTTAATTTACCGCTTTTTGTATCTACCCCAGAGAGTATTCAATATTTAACGGACCCGAGACAGCGTGCCTTATTTAAAGCGGTGTATCCCAAAATGCTGAAGTTGGGTCTTGTTTACAATCCAACAGTGATATCCGACCATACCTTTGATATTTATATTCCTCAACTGACGCGTTTTAAGAGCAGTTATGATTTGATTCAATGGAATTTAGTCATGCCAGCATTACAAGAGTTGGGATTTAAAAATGACTATGAAAATGAAATATGGTTAATGGACATGGCTAAAACATTGATGTGGCATCAATGGCGACCCTGTTTAGAGCTGTATCTAAAAAATATTATTAGTAATATGGGTGGTTATTACTATGTGTTTTTATTGATGGGTTTTTTGTGTTTGTTGGGATGTCGTTTACTGCAATCTTCAGTTCAGTCTACGAGACAACAGCAAGTGCTGTTTTTTTTAATGCTCGCGCATTTTGCCAATTATACCTCTATCGCTTTGGTACAAATTGCCATGAAGCGCTATACCCTTTATACCGATCCGCTACAAATTGCCTTGCTTTTTATGGTGCTACAAGCGTATGTTGGGCCACTCTCATTTACATTTAAAAAGAAAGGATCGCATGCAAGATAATGCTGCCTGTATTATTGCCGATGAATTAAATCATCCAGATAAATATAAACCCATTGCACGGGGCCCAGTTGTGGCCCTGTTGCTGGTTTTTTTATTGGGTAGCATGGTACCCATTTGGGTAGCCTATAAAACACTGAAAAAATGGCTGTCTACTCGCCACGTAAAGCACTAGGGCAGTCATTGTGGTAGCTGATTTTGATATTCTTATTGTGGGTTCTGGCCCGTCTGGGGTAATGGCTGCAGAAGGCAGTTTGCCGACGGGGTTGCGTGTCGGCATGCTCGATGCAGGATATGTCTCTGATTTAGAACCTCTGCCATCCGTCCCCTTCGCGACCTTAAAACAATCCCCAGCAATGCAAGCCACTTTGTTGCAACAAGCCGGAACAACAAAAGCCGTGATGAAAACAGGGGCGCATTTGACCCCATTTAGAGCACATACGATACGGGACACGCAAGACAGATTACCTATTGATTCTACCGATTTTTTCCCATTACAAAGTTTGGCAAAAGGAGGCTTAAGCGTTGCTTGGGGTGCAGCCACTTTTACTTATACAGATGCTGAATTAAAAAAAATGGGACTGGAGCCATTGGCTTCTTATTATGAAAAGGTTGCTAAAAAAATTGGTCTATCTGGTCCTGTCTCTTCCCCTATTTGTGCAGTGCAAGACAAACAAGTACCCCTGCACATGGATGATAATGCAAAAAAAATATGGCAACATTATGATAAAAATAGACCGTGGTTTAAAAGAAAAGGCTTCTATTTAGAGCCTGCAACGATAGCGGCATTAAGCGAGCCTTATGATGACAGAGAACCGCATCCGCATTACGATACCGATTTTTGGAATAATCCAGGAAACAGCGTTTTTCGAGCCGATTTTTGGGTAGATAAATTGATCGCGCGTTATCCAGGTTTTCGCTATTTACCCAATCGCTTGGTACAACGGTTTACGGTAGATAAAAAAACAGGCCTTGTGACGGTCTTGTTTGTAGATTTAAAAACAGGACAATCCTCGGCATTAACGGCTAAAAAACTCTTGTTGTGTGCTGGCGCCATTAACTCTTATCGAATTGCAGCCTTGTCGTTAGGGCATATTAGACAAAAAAATCCATTATTGTGTAACCCGTATCAAATGATGTCTTTTATTCACCTGCCTATGTTGGGGCGGAAAGCCGGAGATAAGCGTTATAGCTTGGCGCAATTGTTTGCTTTGTTTCAGCCCGATCCGCAGAAAGAACCTTTGTCTTTACAATTTTATTCCTACCGTTCGTTATTGTTGTATCGATTGATTGAACAAACGCCATTACCTACTTGGGCCGCGCGCTTGTGGTGGCGTGCTTTGGTTGAAAGCATGGTGATCGTAGGGGTACACTATCCTACAGATTTTCAGCCAGATAATTGGATACAGGTGAATAGCCCAAGTACGCCTACAGGAGCCTTGGCTACATTGTCTATTGGGTATAAAAAGAGCAGATTACCAATGCCTCTCACACTATCCCGTTTGTTACTGGGTTTGCGTTGCGTGCCAATGACGATGGTGAATGCAGAACCCGGAGGCAGTATCCATTATGCTGGTACCTTGCCGATGGTGCATTCGGCGCAGATTGGCGCGGGTTTATCGGGGTTTACGACTGCGTTAACCACCACCCCACAAGCGGCATTGTCTACTTGTCCCAATGTCCACGTATTAGACGGCAGTACCTGGCGATATTTACCGGCCAAAGGCTTAACCTTTACCTTAATGGCCAACAGTTTGCGTTTGTCAGAAAAAATTGCGAATGCCTTAAAAGAAGGGAGAACAGATTGAAGATTGCAGTGACGGGGGCAAATGGCTTTATTGGGCAGGCTTTATGTGATGCCTTAAGCAGTGCAGGTCACCAGGTGTTTCGCTGGATTAGAATGCCAGAACGGTCGAACGATCGCCGTTTTAGCATGCCAGATAATATTACGGAATCCCTATTTGCAGATAAGCCCGATTGGGTTATTCATGCCGCTTATGTCACGCAGTTTAAACGTGCAGAAGCAACCTGGGAAGCCAATATAAAAGGGAGTATGCGTTTAGTTGAATTGGCAGAAAAACAGGGCGCTAAAATGCTTTTTTTATCGAGTTTGTCGGCCCATGAAGATGCAGCGTCTATTTATGGTCGTTCTAAATTTATGGTAGAATCTGCCATTGATTTAAAGCGTCATTTGGTTGTAAAACCGGGTGTTGTTGTGGGGGCTGGCGGGCTATTTTTACGCATGATACGTATCTTACAGCGACTCCGTTTTGCCGTATTATTTTGGGGTGGCGATCAGCCTCTATACCATATTGCATTAAACGATTTAACCCATGCTTGCGTACAACTCATTGAACAAAACGCAGTGGGTCGACATCACCTGATGGAACCCACACCATATACGGTAAAAACACTTTATCAAATACTGATGCAGGCATTGTCTCTCAAGCCACGCATGCTCGCTTTACCAGGAGAATGTAGCTTATCAATTGTGCGATGTTTGGAAAAAATGCATCTTTATTTGCCGATTTCTTCTGAAAATCTCTTGGGTTTAAAGCATGCGCGTTTATTTGATTCCGATATAGAGACAATGGGTATTTCGCCTATTACGCTTTCAGACGCTGTATCAGAGACAATTGCGCAATTAAGAAAAACAACCGTTCATAAAAAATAAAAGGATAAAGGCTTATGCAAATAAAGCATGCGATTGGTGTGATTGGTACTGGTTATGTTGGACTCGTGACCGCAGCCTGCTTTGCACATTTAGGGGTACATGTACATGGCGTTGACACAGATGTCGATAAAATAGCAGGGTTAAATAACCATATTATGCCTATCTATGAACAAGATTTAGCGCCTTTAGTTGCAGAAGGAAAAGCTTCTGGGAAGTTGGTATTTTCAAGTGATTTAGCCCGCATGCTTCAAGAAGTTGATACAGTATTTATCGCAGTTGGCACCCCTACCCAAGCCAAGACAGGGGGCGCAGATTTATCTTATTTGCAAGCAGTTGCTAAAGCTTTAGGGCCTTTATTACAAGCGCATCGTTATCTGGTGATAAAATCGACTGTACCCGTAGGTACCAGTGTACAATTTACACAGTGGCTAAAGGAAGCAAACCCATCGGCGCGTTTTACGATGGTGTCTAACCCAGAATTTTTACGAGAAGGACTTGCTGTATCCGATTTCTTAAATCCCGATCGAATTTTAATTGGGGTTGAAACCGAAGCAGGGTTATCGCATATGCAGGATTTATACAAGCCTTTATCTGAAAAAGGCATTCCTGTTTTGTGTACCAATATCGTGAGTGCAGAATTAATCAAATATGCTGCCAATGGATTTTTAGCAACGAAGATTGCTTTTATCAATGAAATGGCCAGTTTATGCGATAAAGTTGGTGCAAATATTGAGCATGTGGTTGCGGGTATTGGCAGTGATAAACGGATTGGGCCTGGTTATTTACAGCCTGGACCTGGTTTTGGAGGCTCCTGTTTTCCTAAAGATACTCTGGCTTTACAAAGCATGGGACAAGCGGCCGGTATGCCTCTGTCTGTGATAGAAGGCGTTGTTGCCTCGAATATTCGACACAAACAAAGAATGGTAGAAAATATTGTTAAGGTCTTAGGTCCTAATTTAGCACATAAACGCTTAAGTATTTGGGGATTGGCTTTTAAAGCGGGCACGGATGATATTCGAGAAAGTGCATCCATTGATATTATAAAAGCCTTATTAACAGCGGGTGCCGTTTTACGGGTTTTCGATCCGGTGGTTACCAAAGGGAAGTTTGATTTAAGCGTATTGGACGATGCACGTGATAACGCCCATCGTTTGATGCATGCGTCTTCCTGTGAGGAAAGCATGGAAGACACGGAAGCCGTTATTATTGTGACTGAATGGCCCTGCTTTAAATTCGTTGATTGGAATTTGTTTAAGAGAACACATGATAGGGTTGTTAGGGTCATTGATTTTCGCAATCTCTATGACCCGATAAAAATGGCCCAATCAGGTATTGCTTATGTTTCCCTGGGTCGTCCGGCTGTCCATCCTGCCACTGTATATGGCTATGAGTATGCGTAAAGGAAATAAACACAAGACGTATCGTCATGCATTGGTCACAGGTGCTTCAGGGTTTATTGGGCGTGTTTTGTGTCACTATTTACTGGAACAAGGTGTTCAAGTAACGGCAATTAGTCGAACAAGCTGTCCTATGCCTACATTTTCTGCCGATCAATATGTGAGCCATCGGCTTGATATTTGCAAAAATAGCTTGCCTGAAGCGTGGTGGAAGGGAGTTGATATTGTTTTTCATCTGGCGGGTGTGGCGCATGCGGGAAAAGCGTCTCAGATACCTGACAGTGAATATCAGTCGGTGAATGTGGAGGCCACTGATGCGTTATTGGCTCAGGCCGTATTACACAATGTAAAACGATTTATCTATTTTAGCAGTGTAAAAGCCATTGAACCGCTAGATAGATACGGTGAGAGTAAGCGTTTGGCTGAAAATACCGTGTTAACGTATGGGGCACAAAAAGCCATTAAAGTGAGCATTGTACGCCCTGCTTTGGTTTATGGTCCCCAGTTAAAAGGAAATTTGCAGGCACTCCAAAAGGCCATTCAAAAAGGATGGTTCCCTCCCCTGCCAGAAACGGGGAATCGGCGCTCCCTAATTTCGGTTCAAGATTTGGTGCATGCTGCATGGACAATTGCTGTCTCGCCCCGCACATATAACAAAGTGTATACCGTGACAGATGGAATAGGATACTCTACGCGACAAATTTATGAAGTCTTAAGTCGATTGTCGGGTAAAAAACCCAGGTTTGGTTTTATTCCTAAGTGGGTTTTTTGGTTAATCACCACATTATTAAGAAAGTCAGCAACCTTTGAAAAACTCTTTGGTTCTGCTTTTTATCCTGATATTGCCTTGTCTCAAGATACGGGCTGGGAGCCTCGTTATTCTCTGTGGGATATAGAGCAATGGAACAGTGCTTTTCATGTTCCCTGTGAATACCACTGAGGTTTTTCGCGTGTATATTTTGATTAAGGTTTGTTTTGCATTAAGATAACCGAGACAGGATTGGGAAGAGGCTCTTGTTCGCTCTGCCACCAAAATTTTTGAGGTTGTACAGTAACCGGTGTCATGGGTCTATTTTCAAGAATGGCTTGTCGATATTGGGTCAGTATTGCATGTAATGGCGTGGTTTTTTCTAAAACAGGGGACCGGGTCGTTTGTCCGCATCCTCTGCCTTCAATTGCCAAGAGCTCCGCTGTATGGGCATCATCCCCTGTAAGCACAAAACAATTGTTGTCGTTGGCGTATTTGCGACGGAGTGTATGTATGGCGTCGGCCTCATCTCCACCGCTAAATTGTAAGCGATATTTAAAAACAATCACAGGCAAAGCGGTATTGTCTAGATAATAGCTGATGCCATGCTGGAAATGCGCTGGATCTAAGGCTTCATCATCAGGAGGGCGGATGCAAATAGGAGCTCTACCTAAGATATCTGCTCCGATACTGTTAATGATATGTTCGTTATACCCCATATATCTTAAGTTATACACCAGTTCATATTGGGTTTGATCGTAGACTTTTTTGTATGTTTTATGGATATCGTATAATGCGACTACTTCTTCCAGAATATCTTCTTCTGATTTGACTAGATTTCTGCTTTCAGATCTAAAGCGAATGAGGTTTCTGAGCCTTAGTTTAAGCTTAGGCTCAGAAATTCTAGAAACAGCTTTTTGAAAATTTTTCGACACCAGTGCTAGGTTAGTCAAATCTGTATTAGGAAGATACTGTAATACTTCGTCTTGAAGATCAGGTCCAAGTGTATCAACTATCGTTAGATGATTAACCGATCTGCTCTCATTCATTGACTTCCACAAATATTGCCACATCGATAGATCCTTTCAAGCAATTGGTGCTTTTTCATATAAAAGACTTCTATTTGTATAGAAAACTTCGACTTACTATTTCACATTCTTCATCTTTTTTATCTTGTGATTGTGCCATATACATGCTTTCGCTGTCTTCCTTTAGCTTGTCTTCTGGTGACAAAATATCGGTTACTTGTTCGTTTAGGCGAAGTCCATCAATTAACATCCAATCGTCTTCTTGCTCGGTAATTGTGAGACCTAGCTCTATATCATCTTCTCTGTCAATGTATTGTCTCAAATCTGATAGCAATGGATGACTAAACAATTGCTCGCTGAATGATTTATCAATTGATTTTATTGAAAAATATTCTAGTTCATGGCTAATGAGGCCATCTTTTTCAGTGATGCAAGTTCTCAGTAGTACACAAACAGTGTGTTCGTTGTCTGACTTTAGAGTGTTTTCAGTTTCTATATGCATAACATCATTTTTTAAATAAAATTTTTCAAACACGGATATTGAACCATCGGTATTTTTTCTAAATTCTAGGGTGGTTTTTCCTGTGTTAGAACCTCTGAATATAAACCCTGCCTTAAAAATTTCTTCGATTACTGCAGTTCTTGCCGCAGAGCCAAAGTTGTGTTGATTTGCTTGATTCATGATATAGGCTTTTAAAACAGGATTGTAATCAAAAAAGGGAAAAATCTCCTCTTCAACTGTCTTAGTATCTGGAAAGTTGAATATCCTCGTTTTGTTAGGACGCTCCATACCAAGCAGGTAACGGGTATAGTCAAATTGAGTGAGAGAATAGTCTGCCCACCAAGATTTTGTGTGTTCACTGGCATATCTGTTAGGGGCTTGTGTGCTTATGATAACCGCCGAGGTTCTCCTTAAGTCCTTTAGGGTAAATTTAAGATCTTTGTTTTTAATTTCAGGGTTATTCAGTCTTTCTTGAATGGTTTTTGTTACTGCACTGTGTAATATCATTGTTTTTCTCTGTCTTTTGTTTATTGTTATCTTTCGAACTAATAATTTAATCACTCTATCATCGTAATGTCAAGATCTTGTTTTTTTGTATATGGATAAACAGTATGCTGATCTTTGATTAAGATCTGGGTCTGCTTAACGATACCTTGTACTTGAGTTTATCGGGGTAATTGCGGTAAACTGCCTTCCAGGTAATCCACTTGGTTTCTTAGCAACTAAGTCTCGCAAACCCCGCCAGGTCCGGAAGGAAGCAACGGTAGCGAAAACTGGTGTGCTAAGAGGGGCTGAGTGGGTTGCCACTTCGTTTAAGTCACCCTATCAACACACATGCAGATATATCCATGACACAGCTTGCCTTAACCCGAAAATGGCGCCCTAGGCACCTAACGGCTTTGGTGGGACAAGCGCCAACCGTAAAAATTTTGACGCGCGCTTTAAACACCCTGCAGTTGCATCATGCCTATTTGTTTACTGGGACGCGTGGTGTCGGTAAGACCACCTTGGCGCGTATTTTAGCCAAATGTCTTAACTGTGAGCAAGGTATCTCTGCAGAACCCTGTGAGCGTTGTCAGACCTGTATGGCCATGAATGCGGGCAATTGTGTTGATTTAATGGAAATAGATGCGGCCTCTCGCACCAAAGTCGAAGATACCAGAGAATTGCTAGAGCATGTCGCCTATTCCCCGGTGCAATCTCGTTTTAAAATTTATTTGATTGATGAAGTGCATATGCTGTCGAATCACAGTTTTAATGCGCTTTTAAAAACATTAGAAGAACCACCTGCCCATGTGAAATTTTTGTTTGCAACAACAGAGCCACAAAAATTACCTGTCACAGTATTATCTAGGTGCTTGCAATTTCATTTAAGACCGGTGCCATTGCCTGATATGATTGCGCAGCTGGCTTATATTGCAGAACAAGAAGGGGTTTCTTATGAACCCTTGGCCCTAACAGAAATGGCCCGCGCAGCCCAAGGCAGTTTACGTGATGCAGAAAGTTTGCTCGAGCAAGCGATGTTATACCGATCTGACGAAGCGCCCATCACCGTAGAGGATGTACGTGTGATGTTGGGTTTGGTCCCCAGACAACGTGTATTGGCTTTGCTCAAAGCGCTTTCTAAGCGAGATGTTGATGAACTCTTGCATCTGGTTGCAGAGTTGCACGATTTAGCCCCAAATTATGAGGCAATTTTAGCGGAATTATTGTCTGTATTGCATCAACTCACCGTTGCCCAGTTGGCACCCAGAACGGTCGATGCAACTTTGCCAGAGTATGGTGATTTGCTTACCTTGATGAAGGCTTTTTTATCTGAAGAATTACAGTTGTATTACGATATTGGGGTGATGGGGCAAAAACAGCTGCCCTATGCGCCCGAGCCACGTTTAGGGTTTGAGATGATTTTACTGCGGATGTTTGCGTTTCGCCCAGGACAAGTCGCGAAATTGCAGCTACCTCGAGCAACGCAGACAAGCGCGACCAAACCACAACAGCAATCGGCTTCTGTCGCGAGCTTTAAAACGCCACCAGTAGTAACACAACAGCCATTATCAAAGTCTGTTGAACAAGAAATAGAAAAGCCGATCAGCCCTTCGAATGAAACAGTCCATACGGGTGAAATTATGCCACCTGAATCGACCAAAGTGGTGCCGATTGAATCTGAAGGCAAAAAAGCCTGGCTAATGCGTTGGCAACAATTGATTGGGCAATTGGGTATACAAGGGTTGTTAAAACAAATTGCAGACAATTGTGTTGTGCATCATTGGACTGAAAAGCACATTGATTTATGGCTGGATGAATCACAGCGCCCATTGTTTCAAAAACGACATGAACTGGAGCTACAAAAACGCTTAACGCAAGCATTACAGCGTTCCTTAACATTAAAAATTACTTTTCATTGCTTAGACAGTTTGCCTGACAAATCGATTGCACAGGTATCGTTTGAACAACAACAAGTCGCCACCCAAGAAGCTGTCCAGCAGATTCAATCCGATGCGAATATACAGACTTGGGTGAATGATTTTCAGGCCAGAGTAGAGTCTATAGCCCCTAAGTAAACAGCAATATGAACGGAGATAGTATCACATGAATCCCTTTGATTTATTAAAGAACCAGATGGGCAATTGGCAAGACATGCTAAAAAAACAACAAGAAGCCTTAGAACACACAGAAGTCACTGGTGAAGCCGGGGCAACAGGCGTTGGTCGTGTCACCATAAAAATGAATGGACGTTTTCAGGTCAAACAACTGTTGATTGATGATGACGCATGGAAAGAAGGAAACGCCTTTGTGACTGAATTAACTTGCGCTGCTTTTAATGATGCGGTCATAAAAGTGTTTGAAAAAAATCAAGGTCAAATGAGCAGTTTAATGAGTGGAATGGGTTTTTCTGGGAAATAATGCGTGAGCTTTAGTCCTCTTATTCAACAATTGATTCATGCATTGCGTTGTTTGCCTGGTGTGGGAACCAAATCCGCGCAACGCATGGCTCTGCATCTCTTGGCGCATAACCGTATTGGCGCAAAACGTTTGGCTACTGTGTTAAACGAAGCCATGGATAAGGTTGATTATTGCCAACAGTGCAGAACACTGTGTGAAGAACCGCTTTGTCATATTTGTGCTCACTCGAATAGAGATCGAGCTTTGTTGTGCGTTATAGAGTCTGTTGCAGATATTGCCGTGATTGAACAGACCGGAGATTATCGAGGCTTATATTTTGTTTTGCATGGACATTTGTCTCCGATATCAGGGATTGGTCCAGAAGAGATTGGTATTCCTTTGTTCAGACAACGTTTACAACAGGAATCTTTTCGTGAAATTGTGCTGGCAACCAATCCCACTGCCGAAGGTGAAACCACGGCGTATTATCTCGCTAAATGTTTGGAAGAGCATCAGGAAACCTATCCAGATGACAAGATAACTGTAACACGTATTGCACATGGTGTGCCCTTGGGTGGCGAACTGGGTTATTTAGATGGCGGTACCATCGCCAGAGCCATGTTGGCTCGCACAGTGATGCGTGCTTAAACTGCCAGACCCCATTGCGTTAACAGCGTGTTACAGATTATGATGGCTCATATGGATGGATCCAAATACGAGATATGTACCTGTGAATACGCCCTCATCGCCTGCCCATGCCACGCCCGCTATTTATAATGGCATATTGCAAATTACCTATCAATCAAATACAGCCGGAAATTATACAGCCACTTTTCTAGTAGCTGATGCAGGCATGTTGCACATCTATTTTTCTGTTCCAACTTCACTCGTATGGGGACCAAATGAGCTCGCGGCCAATGCTGGGGGTGCTATTCCGAGTTATCATCATGCGGTGCCCGTGCGTAAAAGCGATTTTCTCAGCGCTGGTGCAAATTTTTATGTGCAATTTGGTATTTCGTTCTCGCAACAGGCGCCTAGTGTGATGGTTATTTTTGAAGATCTGGGATTTACCCCAGGTATTGTGTCACCAGTACCAACACCAGTACCAACGTCAGCAATAACAGTATCCGTAGAACCGCTCGTATTGGCTACATCGCTATCGCCATCTATGGCTGGTTTTAGTTACGAAAAAAACAAGATTAATACGCCCATTTTTAGAAGCAGCAATACAAATCTGGTGAATCTTTTTAAATTAATTGGTCCTTCTGTGTTTAGAATTGGTGGCAATTCGGTAGAAAAAACACCGTGGAATGCATCTGGTCTAGGATCGGTTGCAGGAGAAGTTGCCCCAAATGATATCATAAGCTTGGCTAATTTTATTAAAGCGACTGATTGGACGGTCATTTATGGGCTAAGCTTGGCTAAATCCACACCAGCGGCAGCGGCTGCAGAAGCACAATGTGCGGCTAACGCATTTGGCAGTCATCTACTCGGCTTTGAAATTGGAAATGAGCCCGATCTGTACTATCGAAATGGACTAAAACCCTCTACGTATACCTTTTCGGATTTTCTTTCAGAGTGGAATGCATGCGCGAATGCAATATTGGCGACTGTACCACATGCGGTCTTCACTGGGCCCGCTCCGTCTTATAATTATAAACAGTTTACCATTCCATTTGCCGCGGCTGTTAAGCAACGCATATCGCTACTGACACACCATTACTATAGAGCAGATGGAAAGTCGTCTACGTCTACCATGGACCTCCTCTTGTCTTCCGATTCTGGTTTATTAACTGAATTGGCTGCATTCTCATCAGCGATAAAAAGTAATAACATCCAGGGATACCGGCTTGCAGAGTGTAATTCATTTTACAATGGTGGAGCCCCTGGTATCAGTAATGGGTTTGGAACCGCGTTATGGACCATTGACTTTTTATTTAAAAATGCATTGTATGGATCATCAGGTGTTAATTTTCATGGAGGAGGCGGTGGAACCGGTTATACACCGATTGCCGATAATAACGGGAAGGTGGTTGAAGTACGCCCAGTGTATTATGGCATGCTTTTATTTTCTATGGCAGCAAATGGCACTATGCTTAAAACCGCGATGACTGGCAATACCAATTTATTTTCAGCTTATGCCAGTCAATCGGCTACTGGTACCCTAAGTGTCGTATTAAACAACAAAAATACCACTGCAGAAACTGTTTCGGTTATTTCATTAAATAAAATAACGAAATCAAAGGGCATTTTACTGACAGCGAGCTCATTGAATGCGACATCAGGTTACACTTTGGGTGGTTCGACCATAGGCGTTAATGGCAGCTGGTCACCTGTGTCTACCGTGTCCGTTGCTGTGTCAGGTAATACAGCCCGTTTAACGGTGCCGGCAGGAAGCGCCATACTCCTGACTTTGTCATAGCCTTTCCATTCATGCCATGCAGAAAGACCGGAACTGATGAATATCAGTGCCATGCCAAGCAGGGGTGTGCTGGTGGGCCATTCTTGAAAAGCGAAGTACCCAATACAGGTGCTCATAAAAAATTTTAAAAATCCAAAAGGCATTAAGAAAGTTACTTCGGCCAGCTGGTACGCTTTTGCAAAAGACAAGTGTGCCATTGCAGCCAAGGCCCCAGCACACATGAGCCAACATAATTGCGTGAAGGTTGGTAAATAAAATGTGCCAGCCAGTATATCGTTGAGACAAAACAGTAACGATACCGGTGTCATAAATACCAACAGATAGATCGCCAATGACTCGGGTGATTCGCCACGCATGGCTAAACGCCGTGTTAAGATTTTGTTAAACGCAAAGACAATTGCAGAAGTAATGGGAAAAATAACAGCAAACCCTAGGCTTGGGGCAGTATCGCTAAATAGCGCAATATCGGGTCTAGAAATAATAAAAGCACCGATTAAACTGAATAAAATGGCATTCACTCTTGGCCAAGAAATATGTTCTTTGAGCAGAAAAAAGGCGCCAACGGTGGTAAAAATAGGTCCCGTAAAATTCAAAGAAACGGCTTGAGCCAACGGCATTTGTTTGACTGCTTCGTACCACAGAAGTAAACCAAATACCGCTGTAACCACGCGGACCAGATGAAGCGTTTTGTTTGTGCTTTTTAGGCGGTGTAGGCCCATAGACCAGATAACTGGCAATAAAAACAGTGTTCCAAAGATGTTTTGAAAAAAATTAACCGAAGCGGTTGAAAGTATGGGGGCTTCTGAGAGACTCTGTATTGCGGTAAGGTGTCGGACAACCCCGTTAATTCCGGCAAAACAGGCGCAAGACACCAGCTTCCAAAAAATGGCAAGCGCAGTAGAATATGTGTGAGACGGTGTGTGTACTATGGACATCGTGTATAATGCCTACAAGATTCTTATAATAGCCTGTGTGTCGTCAATTATACATGAATTACCAACACCAATACCATGCCGGTAACTTTGCAGATGTGTGTAAACACCTCGTTTTAGCGGAGTTGATGCAAAAGTTGACCCAAAAGGAGACTGCTTTTGGGTATCTAGACACCCATGCCGGTGCAGGTCTTTACGATTTAACGGATGTCCCTGCCCGTAAAACGCAGGAATATGTTTTTGGTATCGAAACCTTGATGCAATCTGAGCAGTCGCTGGCCCATCTACCTACGGTTGCCAAGTATATGGCTGCGGTTAAAAAGGTGGGTTATCCTACCCATTACCCTGGTTCCCCTTGGCTGGCAAAAGCGTGGGGTCGTGCCGTAGATCAACTAATCTTCATAGAAAAACATCCAGAAACCGCAAATACCTTAAAACAGAATTTTAAACAAGACAAACAAACCGTCGTTCATCTGCGCGACGCTTATGAAGGACTTTTGGCATTACTGCCACTAAAACAAGGGCGTGGATTGATTTTGATCGATCCGGCCTATGAAGTGTCGGATGAATGGTCTCGAATGCTACAAGCCTTAGAAAAAGCCGTACACCGGTATCGACAAGGTATTTTTGTTATTTGGTACCCCATAAAGGCAGACAATACTTGGGAAAAAGAAACAGCACTTTTACGCAAATGTATGCCAGACTCGATAGACATTTTGCAAATCGAATTATCCATTTTTAATACCGATGTGCGACAGGGATTGATCGGTAGTGGTATGATGGTTTTAAATCCTCCTTGGCAGTTACAAGAACAAATAGGCACCTGGCTACCCTCTGTGTGGCAGGTATTGTCTCAAACAGGTCAAGGTTCTTTTTCTCTTAAGAAGGTATCGGTATCACGTGGATAGTTCAGAAAAACAGCGCAGAAAACAACGCGCAAACGCCATACGCATTTTAGCAATGGATGCAGTGCAAGCAGCGAATTCAGGTCACCCAGGTATGCCTATGGGGATGGCAGATATTGCAGAAGTATTGTGGCGAGATTTTTTACAACATGACCCTTCCGATCCGCAGTGGCCCAATCGCGACAGATTTGTGTTGTCTAATGGGCATGGTTCTATGTTGCTGTATGCTTTGTTGCATTTAACTGGGTATGATCTGAATTTGTCCGATCTAAAGGCCTTCAGACAACTTCATTCTCGCACACCAGGGCACCCTGAATATGGGGAAACCCCTGGTGTTGAAACCACAACAGGCCCATTAGGACAAGGCTTGGGTCATGCCGTGGGCATGGCCTTAGGTGCACAGCTATTGGCTAATACATATAATAAGCCTGAATTTTCGATTATCGATCACTATGTGTATTGTTTTGTGGGGGATGGCTGTTTAATGGAAGGCATCTCTCATGAGGTAAGTGCCTTGGCAGGGACTTTAGGGCTGGGGCGTTTAATTGCTTTTTGGGATGATAATCGTATTTCAATTGATGGACCGGTTGATAACTGGTTTACGGATAATACAGCGGAACGATTTCGTGCCTATGGTTGGCATGTTATCGACAACATTGATGGGCACGATCCAGCACAAATACACGCGGCGATTTTATTGGCACAACAAACGCAAGATAAACCAAGCCTGTTGTGTTGTCGCACCACCATTGGATATGGTGCTCCGAATGTTGCTGGACACGAATCTGTGCATGGGTCACCGTTGGGTGCACAAGAAATAGCTGCAACACGACAGGCATTGGGTTGGCCAGATGACACTGCGTTTTATGTTCCAGACAGCCTGTATGCAGAATGGAATGCGCGTAGCAAAGGGGCTGAGATAAAATCAAGATGGCATCAGCGTTTTTCTGCCTATAAAGTCGCTTATCCGGCGTTAGCAAAAACCTTAACACAGCGTTTGAGTGGCGAATTGCCTGAGCGTTGGCATCAGTCACTCGATAATTTGATGCAAGACTTTGAAAAGACCTTACCTTCGATAGCAACCCGAAAAGCCTCTCAACAAGTACTGTCCGCTTTGGTGAGCCATATTCCTGCTTTATTGGGTGGGTCAGCAGATTTAAGTGAGTCGAACTTAACACTGTGCCCGACACAACATCAGGTCATTTATCCGCACCAGTTACAAGGTAATTATTTACATTATGGCGTGCGAGAATTTGGCATGAATGCCATCATGTGTGGTTTATCGTTATACGGTGGATTTATTCCCTATGGAGGCACATTTTTAACCTTTGCGGATTATGGCCGTAATGCCTTGCGCTTAGCTGCCATGATGAAGCAACGTGTTATTTTTGTGTATTCGCATGACTCCATTGGATTGGGTGAAGATGGCCCAACACATCAACCGATTGAACACGTGGGTATGTTACGTCTGACACCGGGCTTAATGGTGTGGCGACCGGCCGATGCGTTAGAAACCGCTGTGGCTTGGTCCCAAGCCTTGCAGACGGCGGGGCCCAGTGCCTTACTGTTAACACGTCAATCCTGTCCTGCGTTGCCACGTGCTACTTCGCAAGTAACAGCAATTGAACGAGGGGCTTACTGTTTGTGGGAAAGTAACAATAAGCCCGTACAAGCCTTGATCATGGGTACTGGTTCAGAAACGCTGTTGGCATTGAATGCCGGAAAAATACTCGATGAAAAAGGCTATGGTGTACGGGTGATTGCGATGCCATGCTGGGAACGGTTTGAAGCGCAATCGGAGGCCTACCGTGAAAGCATTATCCCCAGTGAGATTATTGTTCGTACCTTTGTTGAGGCTTCTGCGAGCGAAGGCTTGATGCGCTGGGTTGGGCTGTCTGGAAAAGTCGTTGGCTTAAGGCAATACGGATTTTCTGCGCCTGCCTCACAAGTATTTACAGCCCTTGGTGTAACGGTTGAAGCCGTTGTTACCGCAACACTTGCCCAGCTTGAGGCAATCGGATAGACGGGTTAAGATGTGAGAGACTGTTGTAACAAGGCAGTGGCATACTGGATAAGGACATCGAGAGGAGATTAAGCGGTAATGAAAATAGCAATCAATGGTTATGGAAGAATTGGGCGCAATATTTTACGCGCATTGTATGAAAACCCACACTATAAAGCCAATATGAGTATTGTGGCTGTAAATGATATGGGCGATGCGAAAACACTGGCGCATTTAACGCAATACGATTCAGTACATGGTAAATTTAGTTTGCCGGTAGAAGCCAGTGAAAAAGCCTTGCGTATTGCAGGCGATACCATTCAGGTATTTGCGGAACGCGATCCGTCTAAATTGCCCTGGGAATCTTTGGGCGTTGATTTGGTATTTGAGTGTACGGGTCACTTTACAAATAAAGAAAAAGCCAGCCTACATTTGGCCGCAGGTGCCAAAAAAGTCTTAATTTCAGCCCCGGCGGGGACAGATGTGGATGCTACTATTGTGTATGGTGTGAACCACAACACTTTGAAAAAAACCGATCAAATTATATCGAATGCATCTTGCACAACGAATTGCCTCGTGCCTTTGGTTAAACCCTTGCACGCAGCTTTAGGAATAGAATCAGGGTTAATGACAACGATACATGCGTATACGAATGACCAGGTATTGATTGATGGATACCATAGCGATTTGCATCGTGCGCGTTCGGCAACTCAGTCTATGATTCCCACAAAAACAGGGGCAGCAAGTGCTGTGGGCTTGGTATTACCTGAGTTAAAAGGAAAATTAGATGGTTTTGCCTTGCGTGTGCCAGTCATCAATGTTTCTGTTGTTGATTTAAGTGTGATTGCCAAACGAGAAACAAGCGTAGCAGAAGTGAATGCCATCATAAAAAAAGCGTCAGAAACCGAATTAAAAGGTATTTTAACGGTGAGTGATATTCCCTTAGTCTCTGTTGATTTTAACCATAACCCGGCTTCTTCTATTTTTGACGCAACCCAAACCAAGGTGATTGGTAATTTGGTAAAAGTATTGGCTTGGTATGACAATGAGTGGGGTTTTTCTAATCGTATGTTGGATACAGGCATGTATTGGAGCAGACTCTGAGTATGATTGAAACATTAACACAGTTTTTGTCAAAACATGATATGGCTGGAAAGCCAGTGGTGTTACGCGAAGATTTTAATGTCAAAATACGATCGGGAAAAATATTAAGTGATGCGCGTCTTATGGCAGCGCTTCCAACCATTCGCCAACTACAAGCAGCGAAAGCAAGTATTTTGCTCTTGTCTCATTTGGGAAGACCGCTTGAAGGTCAACCCGATCGACAGTATTCCCTAGCGCCTGTGGCAGAACGTCTTACCCAGCTACTGGGCAAGCCAGTACGATTGGTTCAAGACTGGGTTGATGGGGTGTCGGTGCGTCCTGGTGAGATTGTCTTGCTTGAAAATGTTCGATTTTTATCCGGTGAACAATCCAATAGTGCGACATTGTCTAAAAAAATTGCAGCATTGGGCGATCTGTTTGTCATGGATGCCTTTGCTGTTGCGCATCGGGCACAAGCCTCGACAGTCGGCGCCATTTCGTATGCAAAAGCAGCCGTGGCTGGGCCATTGTTGCTGTCAGAAATCGATGCCTTAAATCGCGCATTACACAAGCCTAAGCATCCTTTGGTGGCGATCGTAGGAGGGGCTAAGGTTTCTGATAAAATGGCTGTTTTAGAACATTTATTACATATCTCAGATACTTTGATTGTTGGTGGTGGTGTTGCCAATACGTTTATTGCGGCACAAGGCCATCCAGTGGGATGCTCATTGTACGAACCAGATCAAGTGCCGGTTGTTAAACAGTTGCTAAAAAAAGCCAAAGAAAAAAAATGGCGGATCATCATCCCAACGGATGTTGTTGTGGCTACAAATTTATCCGCGCAAGCCATACCCAACGTAAAAGCGGTCCATGAAGTGTTGCCTCAAGACAACATTTTGGATGTCGGACCACATACCACAACCCGCTATGCAGGGGTGTTAGCCGATGCAAAAACCATTATCTGGAATGGACCATTAGGTGCGTTTGAGTATGCGCCTTTTTCTCAAGGCACCTTGTTGGTAGCCAAAATGATTGCAGAAAGTGATGCTTATTCTTTAGTGGGGGGTGGTGAAACCTTGGCTGCATTAGAAAAAGCAAAGGTGACTGATGATATTTCTTATTTATCCACAGGGGGCAGTGCTTTTCTGGCGTATTGCGAAGGCCATTCTTTGCCTGCGATCGAAGCGCTGGCACGCAAACAATAATCCCATTCCCATCAATTGTTAAGGAAGATATATGGCGTTGAGAAGGACAAAAATTGTCGCGACTTTAGGTCCCGCTGTAGACGATAAAGCCGTATTAAATGACCTGCTTCGCGCCGGCGTAGATTGTGTGCGTTTAAATATGTCGCATGGCAGCAGTGACGCGCAAGCGAAAAGAATTGCACAGCTGCGCAGTTGTGCCCTTGCTTTAAAAAAAGAAATTGGCATTATCATTGATTTGCAAGGCCCTAAAATTCGAATTAAAAAATTTAAATCGGGATTTGCTCTTTTAAAAATTGGTCAATCCTTTACCCTCGATCCACAATACCCAGAAACGGATGGCGATGAACATATTGTGGGTGTAGGGTATCCGCCATTGGCCCAAGATGTGACGGTAGGAGATACCTTGCTGCTAGACGATGGGCTATTTGTCTTAGAGGTCGAAAAAATTGAAGGGACTCGCGTTATTTGCGTTGTAAAACTGGGGGGTAAATTAACCGATCATAAGGGATTAAATCGCTTAGGGGGTGGTTTAACCGCCGAAACGCTCACGGAAAAAGACAAGACCGACATTCAATTTGCCGCTAAAAATCAAGCCGATTATATTGCCTTGTCTTTTGTTCGCAGTGCCGAAGATGTGATGGAAGCCAAAACTTTATTTCAAGACGCTGGTGGTACGGGGGGCGTTATTGCCAAAATTGAGCGAGCAGAAGCGATCAGTCACTTAGACGCCATTATCAAAGCCTCTAATGCCGTTATGGTGGCGCGGGGTGATTTAGGCGTTGAATTGGGGTTTGCCGAGTTACCTTCGGTGCAAAAACAGATTATTGCGCGTTCACGTGCTTTAGATAGGGCTGTGATTACGGCCACTCAGATGATGGAATCCATGAAATCACAGCCTATCCCGACGCGTGCAGAAGTGTCTGACGTGGCGAATGCGGTGTTGGATGGTACAGATGCGGTGATGTTGTCTGTAGAAACAGCCAATGGACAATATCCGGTTCAGGCAGTTTCTGCGATGGCTGATGCCTGTCTAGCCGCAGAAAAACAGCGCATCACCCGTGTTTCTCAGCACCGATTAGAATGTCATTTTACACAGGTAGACGAAGCGATTGCGATGGCCGTAATGTATATGGCAAACCACATGGATACCAAAGCGATTGTTGCTTTGACCGAATCGGGCTCTACTCCTTTGTGGATGTCTCGCATACGCTCGGGTATCCCTATTTATGCCTTGTGTCGTCACGCGACGGTACGACGTAGAATGATGTTATACCGCGGGGTATATCCTATTGCCTTCGATGTAATGAACTACAGTTTGCAGGATGTTGACCAATTTGCCGTTAAAACCTTGCTAGAACATGGTATAGTAATAGCAGGTGACAAGATAATTATCTCGCATGGAGATAAGTTGGGTAGCTCTGGTAAAGCCAATACCTTAAAAGTTCTAACAATTTAACTAACTAAATAAAGCTTGAGGGAAGCGTCTTATGGCATTAATTACACTCAGACAATTACTAGATCATGCTGCAGAATATGGTTATGGTGTTCCAGCGTTTAACGTCAACAACTTAGAGCAAATGCGAGCTATTATGCAAGCAGCTCAAGCAACTGACAGCCCTGTCATTGTCCAAGCTTCTGCGGGTGCACGTCAGTATGCTGGTCCTCGTTTCTTAAAACATCTTATTTTGGCAGCCATTGAAGAGTTTCCTGAGATTCCTGTTTGTATGCATCAAGATCATGGCTCTTCTCCTGCGGTGTGCCAGCGCTCTATTCAGCTTGGATTTAGCTCAGTAATGATGGACGGCTCTTTAGAAGAAGACATGAAAACCCCTTCGAGCTATGAGTATAACGTCGCTGTTACAAAGCGGGCTGTCGCAATGGCCCATGCCGGTGGTGTCTCTGTCGAGGGTGAACTCGGCTGTTTGGGATCTCTCGAAACGGGGATTGCCGGTAAAGAAGATGGTTCTGGCGCAGAAGGACATTTAACGCATGAAATGTTGCTGACCGATCCAGAGCAAGCCGCAAATTTTGTCAAAGAAACCCAAGTCGATGCCTTGGCCATTGCAATTGGCACGAGTCATGGGGCCTATAAATTTACACGTCCGCCTACCGGTGAAATTTTGGCTATGGACAGAGTAAAGGCCATTCATGCTCGGATCCCAGATACCCATTTGGTGATGCATGGCTCTTCTTCGGTTCCACAAGATTGGCTTAAGATTATCAATACCTACGGTGGTGATATGGGAACCACCTATGGTGTGCCATTGAGTGAAATTCAAGAAGGCATTAAGCATGGTGTTCGTAAAATTAATATTGATACGGATTTGCGTTTGGCCGCAACGGGGGCAATTCGTCGATACTTGGCTGAACATCCAAAAGAGTTCGATCCGCGCAAGTACAATGCACAAGCGGTCAAAGCCATGGAGTCTATTTGTAAAGAACGTTACGAGGCGTTTCAAACTGCAGGGAAAGCCTCTAAAATCAAGAAAATTAAGTCATTAGAAACGATGGCAGAAGAATATGCTAAAGGACTCTTAAAGCCACGTGTGCATGATTAAAAACAGCTATTGATCTATCCACTGGAAAAGGAAGCCCAAGCGATGCCAAAAAAATTGATTCTAGAGCCCTATGAGAGTCGCATTTTGAGACAATCGCTTCGGCCTGTTTCCGATCCGCTTTCGCCCGAAATCCAAACTCTGATAGCCGATATGCTTTTTTCAATCGATATTGCGCAACTGGGTAGAAGTGCCGCTGGTATGGCTGCCAATCAATGGGGTTTTGATTGGCAAATTTTTCTCTATTGCCCTTTGGGAAATGACAATCCGGATAATATATCTGTGATTATCAATCCCAGTTATGCCCCCATTGCCGGTCGCAATCTTGAAGAAGAACTGGCCTATGAAGGCTGCTTTTCTATTCCAAATGCTGCGCAAAAAGTGTCTCGTTACACCGCGATTGCGGTGCGTTATCAAACGCCTACCGCAGAATGGATAGAAAAAGAACTGTTTGGTTGGGAGGCGCGGGTTTGGCAACACGAAAACGACCATGTATTAGGTATTTTGTGTGATGCCAAAGCCGAGCGTACCCTTGAAAAAATTGTCTTTAATAACACAACAGAAGAGACAAATTTTTGGGCAAATAAAAAGGCGAGTAGAAAAAAATAGGTATTTAAAATGAAATACCATTTTTAATATTTGATTCTTCAGGATAGAAGGTATTAAAATTTAGCGTACCTAAATTCCTGGATAAATTGTCAATAATTTTTCCTGCTCTGATATTTTTTTCAAGATCGTAAGATTGATAAGCTGCTGAAGCAATCAGCGCTAAGGTCTGATTTAAAATATTGATATTTTTTT
>JBEAUL010000030.1:0-4186 GCA_041161475.1 Pseudomonadota bacterium
CACGGGTCATGCAAATTGGGGGAGAAGCCTTACCTCAGTACACCCTCAAAGGCATGTTGGAAGCCGTGGAGCAGAGTACCCATCGCGTCTTTTCTTTTGCGGAGCGGATCCACGGTTTGGCTGCTTGGAATAATCCCATGCCCTATATTACAGGCTTTATTTTAAAAATTCCCTTTCTGATTCTTTGGCTTGTTTTTGCTTTATATTCCCTTCAATTCCAATTTATTTTATTGGCGGTTACGGCTTTAGCCCCTTTATTGGTCACGGGTTTGGCCTTTAAACCGACTCGGAGCTTTGGTTATTCAGCGATGCGCTTAGCCTTATTTGCCACGATTACCTTATTGTTGGCAGTGATTGCGATGTCTATTACCTTGGTTACCCTCGATCAAGCTACGTTGGCCATGCAGGTACCGCCCGATCAAAGTATCAGTGCAGAGGCTCAAAACCTCATGACGGAAACGATTCCTTATTGGGCGCTGTGTGTCTTCGGGTATCTGGCTGTTTTCTTACAAGTTAAAGCGCCGTTTATTGCCAATCAATTGGTGGGATCCAGTTATGGCGGCAGTGGGGTAGCGGGTGTGATTGCCAGTGCAGGCGGGACTTCCTTGGCCACTATCAGTAAAGAGGGGTCTGCTTTATTTAATCGTGGCCTGGCGCATATCGATAACCGTTGGTTAAACAGAATAAGGGGGAATTAAGGGTGCCTAAAATCATGATGCTATTGTGTCTATTGCTGATGGGTTGTGCAAACCGATGTCCTTCCTATGGGCAAGACAGTGACAACTATCCCAAAAGCGCTTGTTACAACTGCCAAAAAGAACCCTTTTATATTAATGGTCATTGGGTGAAATAATGCTGCCACAACAAGAACACCAAAAACTGGCGTGGGTGTGTCGTTTATTGATGATTTACGGCAGTGTGGCCACGTTTTTAGTCGTGGTTTTATTGGTGGCCTTAATGATGGTCTTTCCTTTAAAACAACCGCTACCCATGCTGGTAAGCGCTGCTGCTAAATCCGATCAAGTGGTTTTAATTGAACCCATTCAACGTAACCGTAAAGGCGTCGATTTATTGTTGGAAACCTTGGCTAGGCAATATGTTTTGTTAAGGGAGCCTTTGGATTTTCAAACAGAAAGTTTGCGTTGGTCTCAATTGGCGTATTTTTCCAGTAACGATTTGATGCGTTCCTTCCAACAACAGATGGATAGCCATAACCCCAAGTCACCTTATATGGAATTTCAGCGTCAAGGCGTGATCCGGCAAGTCAATATTTTAAGTAGTGCTTCCCTATCGCCCAGCGCACCGGATATTTGGCAGGTTGAATGGGAATCCTTAGACCGAGATATGCAGACAAATGCTTTATTGGCGCGCAAGGTCTGGGTATCCACCTTAACCGCCAGTTGTATTGAACAAGAAACGGTATTTAAAGATCAATATCTCAATCCAGTGGGATTTACGGTTTCACATTATCGGGTAGCTGCGAAACATGAAAATACTTAAATGCACTTTATTAACGCTTATTTTTTTCTCAAATGCTGGTGGGGCGAATGAGCCCTTAATGATTGAACCTTTGGGAGTCAATGAAACAGTACCTTTAATGCAGCAGCCTGTTGCTGAAAAGAGCGCACAACCTGTGCGTTTGCGTGCCACACAACTAGCTTGGAAAAAAGCAGCACGCCATGCGGGTACTTTACAAGTGCGTTATCATCCCAGAGAAGTGGTGCGGGTGCTTACCCGAGAATATGCCATTACCACGATTGTGTTTCCCGAATGGGAACAAATCATTAAGGTTATTGTTGGCGACAAGCCTTCTTTTTATACGACCCAACCCACACCCAATACCTTAAGCATTCAGCCGGGGCAGATTATCGGGGTGGACAGCAGTATCACTGTTTTTGGGCAAAGCTCGAATGTCTATACCTTTTATGTGCGTTCAGAACCTTACAATACCACCCATATTCCGCATTTACGGGTAGATATGTTTGCTGAAAGACCCGCTTCTGTAGGAGAGATTCCCTTAGTGGCTTCTCAAGATTATTTGGAACCCACGCCCTTTGATTTAAAAAGACTGAATTTTAATTTCAGTATGGCCGGGGATAAAAGCATTGCGCCTCAACGGGTCTATAGCGATGGTTTAAGAACTTGGTTTGATTATGGAACCGAAATCGATTACCAATATTTGCCAGCCATTTATGCGGTCATTGATGGGATTGATACCCCCATTAATGTGGTGCGCGAAGGCAATCAGTTGGTGGCACATGCCCACGGTAAATTTACCCTCAAAAGTGGTTATAAGGTGACCTGTGTTTATCCCACTGAAACCGATTAAATGCGCGCTGTGTTTGGCGTTGCTCTTGTTAGTGGGCTGTGAGGAAGAAAAGCCCACCACGCCTACCCTTATGCCCGAAACTCAGGAACTGGCCACGCAGCTGCATCAGTTACCACCTAAGCCAGAGCCGGTATTGGCCCCGGCGCCTAAGGTAATAAAAAAACCCACAGCAGCAGAGCAAGCCCAGCAGGCACAAAGGCAAGCCCATCAAGCGGGGCTTGCCTTACGTCAACGGCTTTATTTATCGACTTTAAAAACAACATCAAGCCCAGAAGCAGACGAATCAGAGACAACCAAGGCCCTGGATTATAGTTTGTATGAATCCCCTCAAGACAAATCGACCTTACCCTTGGTACGCGATAGGCTGTTAACCGCGGAGATGCGTATTTCCGCCATCTTAGAAGATGCCATTAATTCTCAAGTGCCTGGGCGCGTCATTGCCTTAGTCGACAGCAATATTTTAAGCCCCACCGGAAAATATATTTTAATTCCCGCGTACAGTAAGGTGATTTGTCATTACGCGTCTTTATCCAAAGAAGGGGAAACCCGGCTCCCGTTGGTCTGTAGCCGATTAATTCGGCCCGATGGGGTCAGTATTCATTTAACCCCGGCACAAGCGGCCGATCAAATGGGTCGAACCGGGGTTATTGGCCGAGTCGATAATCGCGTTTTCCAAAAATACGGCGGGGCTTTTTTGGTTTCGGTAGTTTCAGCCTTATCCCAAACAGGCGTGAATCAAAACAACACCGTAGGCGTTCAAAATGCAGCCAGTGCCTTAGCCAATAATTTAGGTGAGGTCACCGCCAAATTATTAGAAAGTTCGATTGATATACGTCCGGTGATTCATATCCCCGCTGGGGCACGGATCCAGATTGTGCCTGAAGTCGATATTTTATTAAGACATCCCCAGGACAAACCAGTTAAAAAAGCCTTACCCGGAAAAGCACCATGAATGCGGTTCTCGCCCCTTTTTTAAAACCCTTAAATCAGTATTTGGAAGATCCCAATCTGGAAGAGCTGAGTATTTTTAAACCCAAGGAAGTATGGCTAAAAGCCGCGGGTCAAGACTATGCACGCCACAGGGCTGAGCCCCTCGATTATGCCTACCTCAGTATCTTGTGCCAGGTGCTAGCCAATATACAAGATGTTGCGTTCTCACCCAAAACACAATCGCGCTTGGCCACCATTTTGCCTCAGGGCCATCGCTTTGAGGCCATGTTCGGGGAAAACATCAATCATGGTTTATCGATTTCGATTCGTTTGTTTCGGGAATCCTATGCTTCGCTGAAAAGTTTTGGGTTAAATATTGATGACCAAAATAAGATCTTGGAACAGGTACATAAAAAAGGGAATATTGTGATCTCAGGGGGAACCAGTTCCGGCAAAACCACCCTTTTAAACCTATTGATCAAAGAGATACCGTTATCGAAAAGAATCTTAACGGTAGAAGACACCTATGAAATGAGAATTCCCCATATCCACCATGTGGGCTACCGTACGGAAATCAATCATCCCAAGCAAAAAGAACGCTACGGGGAGTTAATTGACCATTTGATGCGCAGTTCCGGTGACATTTTACTGGTGGGCGAGATTTCCGTTACCAACAGTGTTCCTTATATTAGGTTACTGAATACAGGACACTCCGGGGTCATGTGTACGGTACACGCCAATACCCCAGAAGACTGTTTAAAAGACGCGATACCCAGAAATGTGCGTTTAGCGGGCCAGGATGATAAAGGCGTTGAAGCCCTGCTTTACAAGAACATTGATTTGGTGATACAGGTAAATCGAGACGACAGACACCAACGCCGTGTCACGGAATTATTTTTCCCAAAACTCAACGAAAGGATGCAAGAC
>JBEAUL010000021.1:0-8223 GCA_041161475.1 Pseudomonadota bacterium
AGTGACGTCATCGGATTTTACGGTGAGCATTTCTTGCAAGGTGTAAGCAGCACCATATGCTTCTAAAGCCCAGACTTCCATCTCACCGAAACGTTGTCCACCAAATTGCGCTTTACCACCCAGTGGCTGCTGAGTAACCAAGCTATAAGAGCCGGTAGAACGTGCATGCATTTTATCATCGACCAAGTGATTCAACTTCAACATGTACATATAACCAACGGTGACAGGTCTATCGAACGCTAAGCCCGTTCTTCCATCGAACAAGGTTGTTTGCCCTGTTTCTGGTAAATCAGCCATTTTTAACAAGCGTTTAATCTCTTCTTCTGTCGCACCATCGAATACAGGTGTTGCAATTGGCACACCGCCACGTAAATTTTGAGACAAATGACGAATTTCATCGTCTGAAAGCAGATCTAAATTGACACGTTGACGCTTTGGATCAGGGTTGTAAATTTTATTTAAAAACTCACGCAATTGATTGACTTCAGCATTTGCTTTAATCATTTGATCAATTTTTAGACCCAAACCTTTGGCTGCCCAACCCAAGTGTGTTTCGAGCATCTGTCCTACGTTCATACGAGAAGGCACGCCAAGCGGATTCAAAACGATATCCACTGGGGTTCCATCAGCCAAATGTGGCATGTCTTCCACAGGCACGATTCTAGAGATAACCCCTTTGTTACCGTGACGACCGGCCATTTTATCACCTGGCTGTATACGACGCTTAACGGCCAAGTAAACCTTAATCACTTTTAAGACACCAGGGGCCAATTCATCGCCTTGTTTTAGCTTTTTGTGCTTCTCTTCCAGTAATTGGTCATACTCTTCACGTAATTGCTTTAATTTTGCAGCAGCAGACTCCAGTTGTTGATTGAGCTCATCCTCTTGAAGACGAATTTCAAACCAACGATCTGGACTTAAGCCTTGTAAGTAAGTTGCGTTTATCGTATCACCAGATTTTAGACGATTTGGTCCACCAGAGGCTTTTTTGTTTAACAACAGTTTTTCAACACGTTGATACAAATCTTGCTCACGGATACGGAATTCATCACTAAAGTCTTTCTTGATGTCTTGCAAACGCTCTGATTCAATTTGTAAAGCGCGTTCGTCTTTTTCGATGCCATCACGTGTAAATATTTGTACATCAATGACTGTTCCAGACATACCCGTTGGCACACGTAAAGAAGTGTCTTTTACATCAGAGGCTTTTTCACCAAAAATAGCACGCAGTAACTTTTCTTCTGGCGTAAGCTGTGTTTCTCCTTTTGGTGTCACTTTACCCACCAAAATATCACCAGCATTGACTTCTGCACCAATATACACAACACCAGAGGCATCTAGTTTACCTAAAGCCATTTCACCAATATTCGGAATATCTGCGGTAACTTCTTCCGCACCTAACTTAGTGTCTCTTGAAACGCAAGTGAGTTCTTCGATATGCACTGTTGTAAAGCGATCTTCTTCAACCACTCTTTCAGAAATTAAAATAGAGTCTTCGAAGTTAAAGCCATTCCAGGGCATAAAGGCAACCAATAGATTTTGACCTAGCGCCAATTCACCCATATCGGTAGATGGACCATCAGCCAAAATATCCCCTTTAGCAATCAAATCACCTGGTTTTACTAAGGGACGTTGATTGATACAGGTATTTTGATTTGAACGCTGATATTTAATAAGATTATAAATATCAACACCGACTTCGCCGGCTTCTACTTCAGTGTCAAGAACACGCACAACGATTCTGGCTGCATCCACGGAATCTACGACACCTGAACGCTTTGCCACAACCGTTACACCGGAATCACGTGCAACAACGCGTTCCATACCGGTACCGACCAAGGGCTTTTCCGCTTTTAAGGTTGGTACTGCTTGACGTTGCATGTTAGAACCCATTAAAGCGCGGTTAGCGTCATCGTGCTCTAAAAATGGTACTAAGGACGCTGCAACAGACACAATTTGTTTAGGTGAAACGTCCATTAACTCTACCCGTTCTGGCAAGGTAAAGGTAAATTCCCCTTTATGACGACAAGGAACCAGTTCGTCTAATAATTCGCCTTTTTGACCAATATTTGCGTTTGCTTGCGCAATCACATAATTACCTTCGTCAATCGCAGACAAATAAACGATATCATTGCTGACTTTTCCATTATTCACCTTACGATAAGGCGTTTCTAAAAAGCCATACTCATTGGTTCTTGCGTATACTGCCAAAGAGTTAATCAAACCGATATTTGGTCCTTCTGGCGTTTCAATCGGACACACACGACCATAGTGCGTAATATGTACGTCACGCACCTCAAAGCCTGCGCGTTCACGTGTCAAACCACCTGGTCCTAAAGCAGATACCCTGCGTTTATGCGTAATCTCTGCCAATGGGTTATTTTGATCCATAAACTGAGATAATTGGCTTGAACCAAAAAATTCTTTAATTGCTGCTGCAACTGGCTTGGCATTAATGAGATCTTGTGGCATTAAATTTTCAATGTCAGAAACACTCAGACGCTCTTTTGCTGCGCGTTCAACACGGACCAAACCGACGCGGAATTGATTTTCTGTCATTTCGCCAACACTTCTGACACGTCTATTGCCCAGATGATCGATATCATCTACCTCACCACGACCATCTCTGATATCAATCAAAGTTTTAATCACATCGATAATATCTTCTTTGGTCAATGTGCCAGGGCCTTCAATGGATTTACGACCGACACGTAAATTAAATTTCATTCGACCAACGGTAGACAAATCATATCGATCCGCAGAGAAAAACAAGCTATTGAATAATTGCTCAGCAGATTCTTTGGTGGGTGGTTCACCAGGTCGCATCATACGATAAATTTCAACCAAAGCTTCTGCTTGTGTTTTGGTTGGATCTATTTTTAGTGTGTCAGAGAAATACGCGCCTCTGTCTAAATCATTTGTATACAAAATCTCAACGGATTTAATACCCAGTTCACGTATTTTATCTAAAATTTCTGTTGTGATTTCTGTATTCGCTGGAATAACAATCTCACCCGTTTCTTGGTCGATAATATCCGCAAACAACACACGCCCCATTAAGTAATCTGGGGAAATATCTAATGTTTTAAGACCGGACTCTTCCATTTGACGAATGTGGCGCGCGGTAATACGACGCCCTGCCTCAACAATCAAATCGCCTTTTGGCGACAAAATATCGAATACAGCAGTTTCACCTCGTAAACGAGAAGCAACCAATCCCATTTGAATCCGATCTTTGTCAAAATGAATGGTATTGGTTTCGAAAAATAAGCCCAACATTTCTTGCGTAGAATACCCTAAAGCACGCAAGACAATTGAAGCAGGCAACTTACGACGGCGATCGATTCGAGCAAAAATACAATCTTTAGGATCGAACTCGATGTCTAACCAAGAACCACGATTCGGAATCACACGGGCAGCGTAAAGCAATTTACCTGAAGAGTGTGTTTTACCTTTATCGTGCTCAAAAAAGACCCCTGGAGAACGGTGTAGTTGAGAGACAACCACACGCTCTGTACCATTGATAATGAAAGTACCGTTTTCAGTCATCAAGGGAATTTCGCCCATATAAACTTCTTGCTCACGAATGTCTTTAACGACTTTATTCTCGAGCGGGCTTTCTTTATCGTAAATGGTTAAACGCAAAATGGCGCGTAATGGCGCTGCATAGGTATAGCTACCGATACCGCATTCTTTCGGATCGAAGGTAGGCTTACCCAATTTGTAATCTACATATTCAAGGCGTGTATACCCTGAGTAGCTTGTAATAGGAAAGATTGAATGAAAAGCACCTGACAAGCCTGAGACCTTAGAACGCGCATGCACAGGGACATCGGTTTGTAAAAATTCTTTATATGAATCTAACTGAATACTAAGCAAAGGAGGGACCGTTAAGGTATCTGAACGCTTAGCATAGTTTGCACGAATTCGTTTTTTTTCTGTAAAAGATAAAGGGGATTCTACTTTGCTCGTCACAATGATTCCTATACCGATAATGTGGGTTAAAATCTGAATTCTTTCAATACTTCAGCTAATTAACACAAAGCCAGCAAAACCCCATAGGAAATTTTGCCAGCTTTATGCTTCTTGTTAGGAATACCTTCCCAATTACTTGATCTCGACAGTTGCGCCAGCTTCTTCCAATTTTTTCTTAAGCGCTTCTGCGTCGTCTTTTGCAATGCCTTCTTTGACGTTTGCAGGGGCAGCTTCAACCATGTCTTTGGCTTCTTTCAAGCCTAAACCGGTGACTTCACGTACCACTTTAATCACGTTTACTTTGTTGGCACCAAAGCTTTTTAAGACAACATCAAATTCTGTTTTTTCTTCAGCGGCTGCGGCGCCACCTGCAACAGGACCTGCTGCAACGGCTACTGCTGCTGCAGAAACGTTGAATTTTTGTTCCATAGATTCAATTAACTCAACAACGTCCATGACGCTCATTTGAGCAATAGATTCTAAAATTTGTTCTTTACTAACAGCCATTATAATTACTCCAAATAAATATTAAGATTCAGATTGCATTTTATCGCGCAATGCCACAAAAGTACGAACCAGTTTTAAATGCGGGGCTTGTAAAGTTCTGACGAACTTCGCAATAGGCGCCTGCATGACGCATAGCAACATTGCCAAAGCTTCATCTTTGGTTGGCAACTTAGCTACTTTGTCTAACTGACTCCTGTCTAATAACTCATTGCCAATCGACAATGCGGTAACGACAAGCTTTTCGTTCTCTTTTGCAAAATCTTTCAATAATCTTGCAGATGCGCTGACTTCTTCCATCGAAAAAGCCAACATAACAGGCCCTTTTAATGCCGGTAAAAGACATTCAAAAGACGTGCCCCGTAGTGCCCTTTTTGCCAAGGTATTACGAACAACCTGTAAATGTACACCCGCTTTATTGGCTTGTGTACGAAGATCGGTCACTTTGGCAACAGGCAATCCGGCATATTCTGCCACAACCACTGAAAGTGCTTTGTCTGCGACATTGGTAACTTCAGCAACCAATTCTTGTTTTTGCGCAAGTCTTAATGCCACAACTTTCTCCTATTTCGATTTACTTCAGTATTCGACAGTAGCTTATCTACTGACTCATACCGCACTTTTTAAACTCGTTCCACAAGGGAATACGGGTTTAAACCATCTGCGTAGGGGAGACTGTATTTTAAGCCTCTTTATACTTCCAGCATTTTTATCAAATGCGGAAATTCCCTACGGTCTTAGACAGCAACCGCCGTCTATATTCTTATCACGCACAAATGCTATTATCAGCACTTAGCCTTGTAATGAACTCAAATCAACTGTTAAGCCCAACCCCATTGTAGTTGATACAGTTAATTTTCTAAAATAAACACCTTTAGCAGTACTTGGTTTTGCACGACGCAAAGCAACCAATAAAGCTTCAACATTTTGCTTTAAATTTTTTGCTTCAAAGCTTAACTTTCCGATACCACAATGTACGATACCATTTTTATCTGCTCTAAAGCGTACTTGTCCCGCTTTGGCATTTTTAACTGCTTTGCCGACATCTGGTGTTACTGTGCCCACTTTAGGATTAGGCATTAGGCCTTTAGGACCTAAAATGGTCCCTAAACGTCCAACAACACCCATCGCATCTGGGCTTGCAATGACCACGTCTACCTGAATGGTACCCGCTTTAAATTGTTCTGCTAAATCATCCATACCAACATAATCAGCACCGGCATCTTTGGCAGCAGTTGCACCATTTTGTGTAAAAACAGCCACTTTAACGGATTTACCAGTACCATGGGGTAATACTTCTGCACCTCTAACACTTTCTTTCTTCGCATCGATACCCAGGTTAAAGGCTACCTCAACGGTTTCATCAAATTTTACGGGTGGCGCAGATTTAAATGCTTGAATAGCCTCTTCAAAGGAATAGACTTTTTTCGCAATGCTTTCGTTTAGTGACTTCATTCTTTTTGATACAGCAGCCATTTTTATGCCCCTTCGCCTTCAATTATCAATCCCATGCTTTTCGCACTGCCTGCAATGGTACGCATAGCAGCCTCTATGCTACCCGCTGTTAAATCAGGGGTTTTCATTTTAGCCAACTTTTCTAATTGCGCACGCGTAATGGTACCCACTTTTTGCGTATTAGGGTTACTGCTGCCTTTCGACAAACCGAGCTCATCTTTGATCAGTGTCGTGGCAGGGGGTTGTTTGATTTCGAAAGTATATGTTTTGTCTGTGTAAAAAGTAATGACAACAGGAAGACGTGTTCCAATTTTAATACCAGGGATGGTTTTTGTTTTGCTGTTAAATGCATCACAAAACTCTTTGCTGTTTAAGCCACGTTGTCCGAAAGCAGGACCGACTGGTGGACTTGGATTTGCTTTTCCGGCTTCTAAAATAAGTTTAAAAGAGCCTACAACGGCTTTTTTCGAAGAAGACTTCTTCGGTGCACTGGACATGATGTGTTCTCCTGGGTTCAAACGCCTTATTCAGGCTCCCCAACTAAGGTTTAACAAAAACAAATAGAAAAATTTATGTTTTTTCTACTTGACTAAAATCTAGGTCGACTGGTGTTGAGCGACCAAAGATTAAAACGGCCACACGCAGGCGATTTTTTTCATAATTGACCTCTTCTACAACGCCGTTAAAGTCGGCAAAAGGCCCTTCATTCACGCGAATCACTTCACCTGGTGAGAACAAGACTTTGGGCTTAGGTTTCCCAACACTGTCTTGTACTTTTTGTAAAATAATATCAGCCTCTTTTTCAGATATGGGCATAGGCGGCTTATCAGCAGTCCCCCCCCCTAAAAATCCTAAAACTTTTGGGGTATTACTCACCAATTTTCGGGTGATATTATCCATTTCCATTTGTACAACAACGTAACCTGGATAAAACTTACGTTCACTTTCCCTTTTTTTACCGGATTTCATTTCGACTACTTTTTCTGTCGGAATTAAAATTTCTCCAAAAAAATCAGTCAATCCTTCTTGTTGAATACGTTGAGTCAAAGCTTTTTTGACATAACTCTCGTAGCCAGAATAAACATGGACAACATATCGCTGCATATTCGACATTATTTTAATTCCCCCAGCGCCCTGTGAGCGTTGCCACTAATTTTAAAAGTCCCAGATCGATTGTCCATAGCAGTAAACCCATGACAACAATCATGGCAAGCACTGCAATGGTGGTTTGCATCGTTTCTTGACGTGTTGGCCAGACAGATTTGCGCACTTCCAGCACCGACGCTTTCCAAAATTGGATAAACTTTATGCCAAGCGTTGTTCTGCTAAAACAAACAAAAGCAAGCCCGACAGCGGTTAATAACCCAATATTCTTCCATGCAGCCGAATATTGTACTAAAAAAATGCGAGCAGAGATAGCCCCTGTAAACAAAACCAGGGCAACCAACCACCAGCACCAATTTTTTGCTTTTTCGTGCATTACACTACTAACCATTGCTTTAACCGTTAAAATGGCAGGCCAGAAGGGACTCGAACCCCCAACCCGCGGTTTTGGAGACCGCTACTCTACCAATTGAGCTACTGACCTAAGATAACCAATTTTCTAGATTTACTCAACCCTAACGGGCTTTGTTATCTAACCTTATATTACGTGACATGCCTCGCTTTATTCAATCACTTTCGAGACAACACCTGCACCAACGGTTCTTCCGCCTTCACGGATAGCAAAACGCAAGCCTTCTTCCATCGCAATTGGGGCAATCAGTTGTACTGTCATTTTGATATTATCCCCCGGCATAATCATCTCTACCCCTTCTGGTAGGAAAACTTCGCCAGTTACGTCAGTTGTTCTGAAGTAAAACTGAGGACGGTATCCTTTGAAGAATGGGGTATGACGGCCGCCTTCTTCTTTGGTTAACACATAAATTTCTGCTTCGAACTTGGTGTGAGGCGTAATACTGCCTGGCTTTGCCAAAACCTGACCACGCTGAATTTCTTCACGCTTTGTTCCTCTTAACAAGACCCCTACGTTATCACCGGCTTGACCTTGATCTAGCAATTTACGGAACATTTCTACACCGGTACAAGTTGTTTTAGCGCTTGGGGTAATACCCACGATTTCAACTTCTTCACCCACTTTGATGATACCACGCTCTACACGGCCAGTCACCACTGTACCACGACCAGAGATAGAGAAAACGTCTTCAATTGGTAACAAGAAGGGCTGATCGACTGCACGTTCTGGAATAGGGAAATATTCATCCATTGCAGCAACAAGTTTCAACACAG
>JBEAUL010000069.1:0-5890 GCA_041161475.1 Pseudomonadota bacterium
ACAATATGTGCTCTAAAAAATAAAAGAAATTATTGTAATTTGCTGTTTTTAATAAAAAATCGTATTTTCCTTTCATTGGTGAAACAGCAGGCGAATCCCAAAAATTATTCGGAATCTTTAAATTAAGATAAAAATCGTTTTGAGACGGTATAGACGTATCCATAAGTATTTCTTCTCTATCTATAAGTGTCGCATCGATATTTTCTTGTGCAATTTCTAATAAAAATTGTAATTCATCTTCAGACTCAGATTGATCTTTCGATTGCACTTCAGATGGCACTTCTTTAATCATCGGCTTAGAGCATGGAAGCACCTCTTCTTTTCGCATAGGTTGAGATTCGATGACTGTTTGTACAGGGACACACGTTTCAATGATATTTGATTGTCTTCTTTTTTGTTCTTGTGCTTTTATCGCTCTTCTACCCATACCAACACTCCTATACTGATACAATCATACGGTTATTCTTTCATCGTACCGGAATATGTTAACAGCAAGATACTGGAAATCTATTCAGATATTTTCGGTAAACATCAGTGTCTCTTATATTTACAAAATGCCCTTATATTCAGAAGCCAAACGCTTTAAATTCAGTTGATTTAAAAACAAGGAATAGCACATCCAAGAACTCAAAGCAGCCAAATCTTTAAACTGTTTGGGCAAATACCTGGGTTTAATCACAACACCTTCTTGTACCAAATCATCCCATACTTTTAAATCTTCGAGCGTTGTTTTACCCAATAAGAGTAATGGGATCCGTTCAACCAATCCTTTTTGAATGGCAAGACGAATATAATTATAAATAAGAATAAACCCTTTATTGTAAGATAAATCTTTGGTAAAAGGCCCTAGGGTTGGCGTACTTCCTCTAAAGGCACGACTTGTCTTTGCATAACTTTCTTCTAAAGACATGCCCTCTGCTTCAAAAAATCGAAACACTTCTAAGAAATCAGCCCCATTTTCAGCCATATTAATGGCTCTGACCCTGTCGGTAATGGCTCTCATGCGATTAGGATGCGATGAAAAGGTAAACACCTCCATAATAATCGCTAATCCTTCTTGCGTTACCGTGGATGAAGGAGGGCCTTTACTTAAAAAAGTACACGTGGGTTGGAGTAATCCATTGATGGTTGTTCCCAAATGTACCCAACCTTCATGGACTTCGAGCACACGTAAATCACGCATGCTGAATTTCGCATCGGTACGCAATTTGATGGTTTCTGCCCCAGCGGCTGCATCTGCAAGAATATTATCACTGATTTCAACACGGACTTCCCTGTCTTGGTCAAAATAGGTATGCAATCGTTCTCGCAATATCTCAACGGCTTGTTGGCTATTTAAATTTTTCTCATCCTCTTCTGTATCAATTTTTTTATCAATAAATTTTAGTGTCTTGGAGATAACTTCAGCCAAGTCTTTCAGGCTTGGCCCACCCGCATAAAACACATCCTCTGAACTGCCATACAGTTGTTGTGCAAAACGAGAAAAACTGGGTGTTCCACGTGCTTTAAGCATATCAATGACGGTGGCATATTCTTGGCACATCCTTATCATTATTTCACCGATGCCATTAAACTGCCCAAGTTCTTTTCGAATAGCGCGTTCGATTAACTGAAATTCTTCTATTTTTTTATCTGGATCGAATTTTAGTGGATTTTTTTCGTAATACTGGGCATCTATCGCAGGCAATACTTGGCAACTTTTATTAAAAAAGGTCTGCTGAATCTCTGGACCCCATTTTAGGGCATCCAACACACGGATTGGACGTTGTGCCTGGACAATACGGTCGGATAAAGCTTTAATAGTAGCGTGATATTCTTTTTCTGACATAATATACAGCAATTCCTAAAGCATTTGCTCTCTATCTATGATAGTCTGTGAAAAATAAAAGGGGAAATGGTATGCGCGGAGACTTTTTGTTTACTTCTGAGTCTGTTTCAGAAGGACATCCAGATAAGATAGCTGACCAAATATCTGATGCGGTATTAGATGAGATACTCAAACAAGACGCAAATGCACGAGTCGCTTGTGAAACCTACGTTAAAACTGGCATGGTATTGATTGGTGGTGAAATATCCACAAATGCCTGGGTTGATTTAGAACCTTTAGTCAGACGCATTATTGCTGAAGACATTGGATACAATGACTCCGCAATGGGTTTTGATGGGCACTCTTGCGCAGTCCTCAATGCCATCGGAAAACAATCTTCTGACATTGCACAAGGCGTTAATCAAACAACAGCGCATGAACAGGGCGCAGGCGATCAAGGCTTAATGTTTGGCTATGCTACGGATGAAACGCCCGAGTTAATGCCTGCAGCAATTATGTATGCCCACCGCTTAATGCAACGACAATCCCAGGTTCGACGCAGCGGTAACATTCCTTGGTTAAGACCAGATGCCAAAAGTCAAGTTACCTTACGCTATGAAAATTACCGCCCAGTTGCCTTGGAATCCGTGGTTTTATCCACTCAGCATGCACCTGATGTTAGCCACAGCGATTTAACCGAAGCGGTTATCGAAGAAATTATAAAACCTATCTTCCCCCCAGCATGGCTGTCGAAAAACACCCGTTACTTAGTCAATCCTACGGGTCGTTTTGTGATTGGTGGCCCTATGGGGGATTGTGGGCTAACAGGACGTAAGATTATTGTGGATACATATGGTGGCATGGCTCGACATGGTGGTGGGGCATTTTCTGGAAAAGATCCTTCAAAAGTAGATCGATCGGCCGCCTATTTTTGTCGGTATATGGCTAAAAATATTGTGGCGGCGGGTTTGGCTACGCGATGTGAAATTCAAATAGCCTATGCCATTGGTGTTGCTGATCCGATTGCGCTTTATATTGATACCTTTGGAACAAGCAAGCTTCCTGAACCGGCTTTACTGAATTTGGTGAAAAAAACCTTTAAACTAAGGCCTAAAGAGATCATTGAGCGTTTAAATCTGTTGAATGTCTCTTACTTGCCCACTGCGTGTTATGGACATTTTGGTAGAACCGACCTTACGTTGCCTTGGGAAAAAACCGATTGTATTGATGAGTTACAGAATGGGCTCTGAAAAAACTGTTCTAGGCTTTGACTTTGGCACAAAATACATTGGCGTTGCCGTTGGACAAACCATCACGCATTTAGCCACGCCTATCACGAGTCTTAAGGCGATTGATGGTGTACCGAATTGGAATGAAGTAAAGCGTTTAATTGATGACTGGAAACCAGGCTTGTTATTGGTTGGTATTCCACTCAATATGGATGGCACAGAACAACCCATGACGTTTTATGCGCGTGATTTTGCACATGCCTTACATCAACTGACTGGATTGCCTATTGAAGAAATTGACGAGCGTTTGAGTACTTGGGAAGCAAAAAAGCGTGTTTTGACAAACAAAAAACATAAAAACGCACGCAGCCAAGCAGCGCTTAATGATATTAATGCGACCTCGGCTGCTATTTTGGTAGAGCAGTGGCTATCAGAATATTAATCGAGCTCGACTTCGACTTCTGGCACAGGCATTGTGTAAGGTTGCTGCGCTAAGCGATGCGTAGGCTTTCTTAAAAAACGAACCAATTTTTTTGGTTTTTGCCAAGATGTTTCGGTCTGTTCACCCTGATAAGACATTGGCTCATGATGCATCTCGGATGAATGATGTCTATTACGGTGTTGTATGCCACCAGAAGACATGGGATATCTCGCGCGGGTTTGTTGAGGCTGATAAGAATCTGCGACTTGTCGTAAAATATCTTGATGATGAGAAATATCTTGGTATAGTAGCGCGGCATCTTTCATGCTACGGCGCCTCGTTGACAAACCCGTGACAACCACAAGCTTATCGAGATTACCGTGTTGAATACGCAGTAAACCGCCTACGCTAATTTCAACACTTGAACGACTCCGCTGTCCATTGTAATAAATTTTACCATTTTGAATGGCTTTGCGAGATAAAGCCAGTGTTTTATAAAAACGCGCTGCCCACAACCATTTATCTAAATGTACTTGTAATGATTTTTCTTCAACGCTTTCCGTATCCTCTCCGGCAAACACTTCCATGGTTGTATTTGTGTTGGTTTCTGCGGTTGCGTGATATCCTGTCTCAAATTCGAATTCCTGTTCCATATCTCTATCAATACTTTTGTGCTATCTTTGTAAAATGACAATCACTCTATGATAGCCTAATCAAGACGCCTAAGCCACCCTTAAATTGGCCAATGCTGTGTTTAAAACTGTTTTACACCCTGAATGGGTTGAAAAAGTAAAAATAATTGCAACAAATGCTGCTGAGATTGTGGCGGATGTTTATCATACCCAAAGAGAGTTATTCATACAACTCAAGTCAGATAATTCCCCTCTGACGATTGCCGATACCGCCTCCGATCACTATATTCGCTCGCAATTACGATTACTCACACCACACATTCCCATCATCAGTGAAGAAATGGTAAGTGAGTTATCTTTTCCTCAACCGCCAGAAACCTTATTTTGGCTGGTAGACCCCTTAGATGGCACCAAAGAATTCATTGAGCGCACGGGGGAGTTTTCTGTCAATATTGCGCTCATACAAGCACATCGACCTGTGCTCGGTGTTGTCGCTGTACCTTTAAAACAAGCATGTTACTGGGGTGAAAAACAGAAGGGAAGCTATTTTCAAGCAGGAAACGCATTACCTAACCGTCTTATTGTGAATATCGCTTCGGAGACACCCTTGACCATTGCGATTAGTCGCTTTCATTGTATTGAACCCGATTATGCAGCATTTATTGAAAAAGCAAAACAATGGAATGCTAGCCTCCGGTTACTTGAAATCGGTAGCGCACTAAAAATTTGCTTAGTTGCACAAGGATTAGCAGACATTTATCCTAGATTTGGGCCAACCAGTGCTTGGGACACCGCGGCAGGTCAACTCATTTTAGAGGAAGCAAATGGACATTTGGTCGATTTAAGTAATGGCATGCCACTCAAATACGGCAACAAAACTTCTTTGCTTAACCCCCCCTTTATTGCAACCACCACTTATTACTTAGAAAAAGTGTTTGAAAAATCCTCACTGCAATCCAACCTCTCTAGCGCTGGTGAATGATTTTTTGCAAATCTCGCGCAATGGCCAACCCATCATGTGGTGGCGAAAATAAGGCTTGTAGCCGACCATCTGGCCCAAGCAATAAAATGGTTGCACTGTGATCGATCACTTTAGGCTTACTGCTCATCTCTTCGCTGGGTTCTGTCCAACTGTATACACCAGAAGCTTTACTCAATCGCATAATATCCGTCTTATTGCCTGTCAAGCCAATAAACTCAGGATGAAATTGCTGAACAAATGGTTTTAAGGCTTCCACTGTATCTACGGCTGGATTTAAGGTGACAAACACAAATTGTGCACTCGAATGCGGTTTTTCTCCTGGAAATGATCGCCATACTTCACTCACTAACGTGAGTGCTTGTGGACAAATTTTAGGACATTGGGCATATCCAAAAAACATCATCGTCCAATGCCCTAACAACGATTCGCTTGAAAATGGGGTGCCAAGGGTACTGTTGAGTACAAAATTACCTAGGGATTTAGTTGGTCGCAATACCGTTGCCACTTCGGTTTTTATCATTTCTTTTTGTGTCCAGACCGGCCATTGCTGTATTGACCATGGAATACCAACTGCAAACAAAGATATCAGCAGTAATCCACCCATTTTTTTTATACTAACAGGCATCAATGTCTCCCTATTTTTTATTTTTTCTCAATCCAGTAACATTACCATAAATAAAAGCAATAAATAAATGATTGAGAATTGAAAAGTCTGTAGTGCTATTTTGATAGAAGGATTTTTATATAATCGACACGCTTGAATAATAAAGGCAATGCCCAATATCAGCGTTCCTACTGCATAACGAATACTACATAATC
>JBEAUL010000077.1:0-2966 GCA_041161475.1 Pseudomonadota bacterium
TACCATAAAACAATGATTCATTAAGATATATATTCATGTTAGAAACAATTTCAGCACTCTCTTTGTTAACACCAACCACATGAATTGTGTTTGCAATGTTGTATTTAAAATTTTTATCACGATATAAAAAAGGGCCAATAACCGAAATATCTTGGTTATTAAAATAATGGACACCTCGCCCTAACAGTAAAATTTCATCAGTAGCGACATTGTAACCAAATCCCAACTGATTATCAGGAACTCGAATAATTTTATGGGGACCGTGAACAATCAGGGGAGTATTTATTGAAACAATTTGCTCAATTTTGTTTTTAGGCTTTAAAACAAAATGATGACCAGGTCCTTTGAACACACATTCTTCATTATATTTAACAAGGGCAATTTCATCTGCTTGCACTCGACTCGATCTAGATGCTGTCAACGGATAGCTAAGCATAAAAGCAAGTTTTCTAAAAAAATTAACAAAGGGGCTATGGTGATGAAATAAAGAGGAGATATCTAGATCGGGTAAGCCTTCTTTGTAAGAGATTTTTATGTTTGACTGGATATTATCCAGACATTTAGCATTATTCATGATTTTAATCAGATCCTAATGAATATGCGAAAGTACGCCATCCAGCTCGTCAAGAGAGTGGTAATGTACCACAAGTTTCCCTTTGCCCGTATCGGGGTTGTACTGAATAACTGTTTTAGCCCCCAAGCGTTGAGACAAATCTTCTTGTAATGTTCTGATATTTGGATCGACAGCTTTTTCGTTGGTGATAAAATCGTTCGTCTCTGAGTCATCTACTTCGTCTTCGTCTGACAGCAAGAGCATTTCTGTTTCACGCACCGAAAGACCCTCTTCAACAACCTGTGCTGCAAGCGTACTTTGCAGTGCTCCTTTAACGCCTAGCAATACCTTGGCATGGCCCATATCGATTTTTTGTTGTCTTAAGAGGTCTTGTACGTCTGAATTTAAGGTTAAAAGACGCAAAAGATTACTGACAGAAGCCCGAGACTTACCTACCGCTTGCGCAATTTGCTGATGCGTTAACTGGAACTCCTTGCTTAATCTATCCAACCCAATGGCTTCTTCCATAGGATTTAAGTCGGAACGTTGCATATTTTCAATTAAGGCCATTGCCACAGCCGTTTCGTCTGATACCTCTTTGATAATAACGGGTACCTTATCTAATCCAGCAAGCTTGGCAGCTCGATATCGACGCTCGCCTGCAATAATTTCATACTGCTGCTTATCATTTAAACGCACAACGAGGGGCTGTAAAATGCCTTGTGCACGGATAGAATCGGATAGCTCTTGCAGTTCACTCTGATCCATGTGTTGGCGTGGCTGAGAAGGCCCAGGAATCACTTGCTTAATGGAAACTTCCGCATAGTTTTTAAGGGGTGTCATGGACTGATGAGTACTTTTTGTTTCTGATGCGGGTCCGGCGGGTATTTTTGCCGCACTACGAGCAATGGTAGGCGTTTCTTTTGTGATGGTATTATCGCTTTGATTTAAAGCACCCTGTAAGAGCGCCTGCAATCCTCTGCCCAATCCTTGTTTTTTAATTGTTGTGACCAAAGGAACCTCTCCTTTTTTAAATACGGTTATCCATGTTTGTTCAGTGCAAGTTCATTAAGCGTAAGCAGAAACGGGCCTTTTTCGCCGTTGCCCAACTGACTGGGCCTTGATTACCTCTTTCGCTAATTTTAAGTATGCCAGGGCACCCGGTGAACGTCCATCGTGCAATAAAATGGGTAAACCAAAACTGGGTGCCTCAGCAATACGAATATTGCGAGGAATGGTTGTTTTATACAGCAACTTTCCAAAATGGGCTTGTAATTGTTGGGTAACATCTTTAACCAACAAACTACGCGGATCGTACATGGTACGAACAACGCCTTCAACAGCAAGTGTTTTATTCAATTTTGCTTGAATTTGAGTCATGGTAACCATCAATGCCGAAAGCCCTTCTAAGGCATAATACTCGCATTGCATGGGAATTAAAACCGAATTTGCGGCCACCATTGCATTTAGGGTAAGTGCATTTAAGGAAGGTGGGCAATCGATAAAGATAAAATCATAACGTGTCTTTAAGGGCGCCAATATTTTTTTTAACTTACTTTCGTAAGCGGGGCGAGCCAAGAGTTGTACTTCTGCCATCGTTAATTGGCTATTTGCGGGAAAAAGCGCATATCCTGCGCTGGTTGTTTTAAGGAGAGCAGCTTCTGGTTTCACTGCCTCTAAAAGCACGTCATTAATGGTTGCGTTTAGGGTACTTTTATTTACCCCACTGCCCATAGTGGCGTTACCTTGCGGATCTAAATCAACCACCAAAACCCGTTGCTTGAGTCTTACTAAAGAGGCTGCTAAATTAATGCAGCTGGTTGTCTTGCCAACACCACCTTTCTGATTAGCAACGGCGATAATCTTTCCCATGCTATTACGCTCCGTGATTTATTGCATCCATCAATACCAAAACTCGGTTTTTCGCTTCACCAGGTACATTCACCGTTTTTATCTGTCTGATGCGGTGAGTCGAGGGCATATCCTCTCGCTCATTCGCCTCCAAATTGCCCTTCCAGGCCAAGAGAGTACCCTCTTGTGTCGCCAAATGACCTGCCAAGCGAACAAAATCTCCTAAAGAAGTCATTGCTCTAGATAATACCCAGTCAAATCCTGGGCCAGCATCGAATTGTTCAACCCGTGTGTGCACTGCTGTGACATGCTTTAACCCTAGCGTTAAGATGGCTTGCTGTACAAACTGTATTTTCTTCAAAGAAGCATCTAAAAGTACAAACTCAACCTCGGGTAAGGCAATTGCCAAAGGCAATCCCGGAAATCCAGCTCCTGTGCCCACATCACAAACACGTTTTGCAGATTCCAAATAAGGCAAAGCAACTAAGCTGTCTAACAAATGACGATCGATCATGTCCTCAAAACGACGCACTGCCGTTAAATTATGGACCTGATTCCATTG
>JBEAUL010000083.1:0-12913 GCA_041161475.1 Pseudomonadota bacterium
CTGCGTAAAGTCTTTCATCTGCCTGCGCTATTAATGTGTTAATATCATTGGATTCTTTTGGATTAAACCAATTTTTTAATTTTAGGCAATTTTATTTATTTAGCCAAGGCGCTGGGATGTTGTAAAGCATGGTTATACAGCTGATTTTTTTTAGCGCCGGTGATCTGTGTTGCAATACGAACGGCTTGATTCGTTGGCAATGCGCTTAACAGTAACTCAAGAGTTTTTATCGCCTCCGCACTTAAGGCTTCTTGTGCCTTTTCTTCTCGCGATTTTCCGGCCACCAAGACAACCATTTCTCCTTTTTGTTGGTTAATATCTTGGCTACAAAAAGCATAGAGTTCCCCTAAGGTACTCCTTTTAATTGTCTCGAATTGTTTGGTCAACTCTCGTCCAAGCGTTGCTGACCTACCGGCACCAAAGACGGCACACATGGCTTGTAGAGAAGCCAATATTCGATGCGGGGCTTCATAAAAAATTAAGGTTCGCATATCATCCGCTAAGGTTGTCAGCGTTGTGTGACGCTCTGCCTTTTTTACAGGTAAAAATCCTTCAAAACTAAAGCGTTGTGCGGGCAACCCACTGGCACATAAGGCGGTGATAATGGCACAAGGCCCAGGAATCGGTATTACCTGGATCCCGTTGTTATGTGCTGCTTGAACCAAGATATGGCCCGGATCGCTAATCAAGGGTGTGCCGGCATCTGAAATAAGGGCAAACGATTCCCCTTGTGATAATCGCTCAATCCAAGTGTTAACAGAGTGGGCTTCATTATGTGCATGCAGGGCAAAGAGGGGTTTATCTATATCTAAGGCACGTAATAACAATTTACTGTGTCGTGTGTCTTCCGCCAAAATAGCGTCAACCTGTTGCAGCGTGACAACCGCACGTTGGGTGATATCCGCAAGATTACCGATGGGTGTTGCTACCACATACAGAACACCCAATGCGACGCTACTACGTCCTGTTTTTTTATGAACAACCACAATTATCTATTTAACTAGGGTAAGATTAGGCTTTTTGCCTTTGCCTGATTTCTGTGGATTGGTTTTTGATGCCTGACCATTTGAAGACACGGATGGATCTTCACTGCCATCGTCTTCGTATTCTTCCTCTGTAAAGACCATGCCCTTACCATTTTCTTTGGCGTATACCGCAATTACGGCTTGGACAGGCACATAGATATCTCGACCACGGCCACCAAACTGCGCATTAAAACTGATGTAGGCATTATCCAGCTGTAGTCCACGAACGGCATTCATCGAGACATTTAAGATAATTCTGCCATTTTCTGCGTATTCCATGGGGACTTCTACCCCAGGATAATGCGTGTCTACCGCAATGTAGGGGGTACAGTTATTATCTGCAATCCACTCATAAAAAGCGCGTATCAAATAAGGTCGTGTCGTCGTCATGTTCATTGTATTCCCCCCGAATCCCCTTATTCTATTAGAAACTGTCAGGTATGCCAACCGTTTTTGGTTGCCCATCCACAAATCGGCTACAAGATAGGCGACGACGCACTTGTTGAGTCTGTTTATCCACCTGTAATTGCCCGCTCATCCCCTGCAAGGTCACATTTTTATTACCCACAAAGGTACTCCACTGGGTAGCAATCGCAAACGCATCCATTCCTAAGGCGAACAATCGCGGAGCCTCTTTGTCGCTGTTAGACCAAACACGTTGGGCTTGGTGTCGCTTTTCGGCAATTGTGCCAGATTCTTCTAAAATCCAAGGCATGTCACAAAAAACAATGCCGCCTAAATCTTGGTCTTTAAGGGGCATAGGCACACCTGTATATACATTGGCTGTGGCTAAAACGGGTGTATTTGGGCGATAATGAAAATCGAGTAGAGGTTTAATTTGTCTGGCAATATCTGCACTGGTGGCCAAAAAAAATGCATCCGGTAATTGCTCGGAACCTTCCTCTAACTCAGCATAGGCACTGGCAATCGATTCAAGACGTTCCTGCGTCTTATTATTTTTAGTGATACTTTCGGTTTTTAAAATTTTTCCTCCCTTTTTTTCCCACTGTTCTTTAAAATATTTTGCCAATCTTTTTCCTCGCTCATTTGCCGATGCAACAATCACAATACGTCGATAACCTTGCATCCATGCAAAATTCGCAATACTGGTTATTTCATCTTCTGGCAATAAGGCAAATTGATACAACTGTGATACAGGGCGACTCGACAAGGTGTTGAGGGCCAAAATAGGTAGCGTTGGTTTGGTGGCAACTAGGGCTTGCAGTTCCACTTTGGTTAAAGGACCTACGATAAGGGTAGCGCCTTTGGCCATGGCACTTTCATAAGCAATACGGGTTTTTTCTGGTGTGCCACCGGTATCATATAGTTGGACAGCAATTGATTGACCGCCTTGTTCGTAAAAAGCGGACAAAAACCCATCTCTTACGGTACGCCCCATTCTCGATTGAGGCCCACTCAATGGCAGTAAGAGGGCCACTTGATGTTTCTCTTGTACATGATTGGTTTCATGGGATACAGCTGATGTATTATCAATGGTAGTAGCAAGAGAAGAGCGAGTGATGCGCTGACTGCAACCGGATAACAACAGACTTGATAGTAATATTATTAGGCAGTACGGCTTCATGATTATCCTCTCATTGCCTTTTCTGCTATTGTCAGGCTTGCCTGAAAAGATTCTCGAGCAAACAGACGCTCGGCATAATCAATCACTGGTTTTGCCTCTTTTGGCAAGGTAATACCCAATAACGGTAATCGCCATAACAATGGTGCAATGCAACAGTCCACTAAAGAAAATTCTTCACTTAAAAAATAAGGCATATCACTTAATACCGGGGTAACGCTGACAAGACTGTCTCTTAACTCTTGTCGGGATGCTTCGACAACAGCCGGGGAACCATTTGCTAAAATGCGTTCCATTGGCTGATACCAGTCTCGTTCGACTCGATACATCATTAGGCGCGTACGTCCCCTTGCAACAGGATATACCGGCATCAACGGGGGGTGCGGGAATCGTTCATCAAGGTATTCCATGATATTTAAAGCAGGATATAAAACCAATTCCCTATCTACCAAGGTAGGTACCGAATGATAAGGATTGCATTCTAACAATTCTTGTTGCACCCTTGGATTAGCATGCCTATCGAGTACTTCACAGGTAATTTTTTTTTCTTCTAATACAATACGTACTTGCTGACTGTAGGGGTCACTTCCTGAATATAGGGTCATAATCGATCGTTTGTTTGCCAAACTGGCCATATCTTATCCTCACCTCAGGAACATAATTGCGTTTTTATCGTATATCTTTCCAATATTCTTTCTTTAAAAGAAAGGCAAACACAAAGAAAACGCCCAAAAATAGCAGCACCCAAACGCCTAAGCGCTTTCTGTCTTCTTGTGCTGGCTCTCCCACATAGACTAAAAAATTCACCAAATCTTGAATTGCTTGATCGTACTGTTGCGGATTCAACTTACCTTTTGTTGCCAAACGCAAGGGATGCGCCTTGTCTTCAGACAACACTTGGGTTCCCTGTAATGATAACAATACATGAGGCATTGCCACATCTGGAAAAAGTAAGTTATTGACTCCCCAGGGTCTTTTGTCATCTTGATAAAAACTGCGTAAATAAGTATAGAGCCAATCTGCACCCCGGGATCGGGTAACCAAGGATAAATCTGGTGGCGCAATACCAAACCAATTGGCTCCGTCTTCACGGGTCATGGAGACTTTAATCATATCTGTTATTTTATCACCTACAAACATGAGATTTTTCTTTACAACATCGTCTAAAACGTTGCCATCCATATCAACGATGCCAATATCCTTGGCCATATTTTGATAACGAACATATTTGAGACTATGACAACCAGCACAATGATTCATAAACAACTGTGCTCCGCGCTGTAAAGCAGGCTTATCGGAGAGATCGATGTTCACTTTGTCTAAAGTCATTGAGGGACTTGCTGCAAAAACTGGGGTATACCCCATTCCTAAGCAGGTTGCCACACCTAAAATGCCGATCCAACGCATCATAGTCACTTATGTTACTCTCTCTGGCACAGGTTTTGTCTTATCCCATTTAGTATAGAAGGGCATCAATAAAAAAAAGGCAAAGTATACAATAGAGCATATTTGAGCGAGCACTGTTTTCCCCGGCGTAGGCACATGAACGCCTAAATATCCAAGAGTGATAAATGCAAGCACAAATGCACTCAAGGCCATTTTATAGACCAAACCGCGATAACGAATAGATTTGACTGGACTGCGATCTAACCAGGGTAAGAAAAACAATATGATGATAGAAGCCCCCATTGCCATGACACCCAATAGCTTATCCGGAATGGCTCTTAAAATGGCATAGTAGGGTGTCATATACCATACTGGGGCAATATGTTCTGGTGTTTTTAAAGCATCTGCTGGTTCGAAATTAGGTGCTTCTAAAAAATAGCCTCCCATTTCTGGGGCAAAAAAGACTACACTACAAAATAGAATCAGAAAAAAAGCAATGCCACATAAATCTTTTACGGTGTAATAAGGGTGGAATGGAATACCATCTAAAGGAATTCCTTTGGCATCCTTTTTTTTCTTAATATCAACCCCATCGGGATTATTCGATCCAACTTCATGCAAAGCCAGAATATGAAAAACCACCAAACCCACAAAAATAAGCGGTACAACAATAACATGTAAGGCAAAAAACCGGTTTAAGGTCACTCCGGTGACATTATAGTCTCCTCGAATCCATTGAACGAGTCCCTCTCCAACCCAAGGAATTGCGCCAAAAAGAGAGGTAATGACCTGAGCGCCCCATAAAGACATATTCCCCCACGGTAACAAATACCCAAAAAAGGCTTCTGCCATCAGGCATAAAAAAATCAGCATACCAATCAACCACACAAATTCCCGTGGTTTTTTATAAGAACCATAGATGATGCCACGAAACATATGGAGATAAATCACGATAAAAAAGAAGGAGGCGCCTGTTGAGTGGAGATAGCGAATTAACCAGCCATACTCTACATCTCTCATAATATATTCGACTGAATTAAAAGCTTCTTCTGCCGAAGGATTATAATTCATCGTTAAAAAAATTCCTGTTAGTAATTGATTGGCTAACATCACCAGAGAAAATACCCCAAAGTAGTACCATACATTAAAATTTTTGGGGGCATAGTACTGGGTAAGATGCTTTTGAACCATAGAAGTTAAGGGAAAGCGCTCATCTACCCAGGCAATGGTGTTATTCCATACTCGTTTTATCATGCAACGTTTCCTTCTGCACCATTTTCACCCACCACAATAATAGAATCGCTGGCATAATAATAAGGTGGTACAGGCAAGTTGAGTGGGGCTGGCACACCTTTGTATACACGACCAGCCATATCATATTTTGAGCCATGACAAGGGCAGAAAAATCCACCGGCCCACCCTGATTCAACGCTGTTTTGTTCTGGCTTATAGACTGGCACGCAACCTAGATGGGTACAAATCCCAACCAACACCAAAAAAGACTCTTTCCTAGAACGATATTGATTGGTTGCATATGGCGCTTGTACAGACTCTTTTGATAATGGATCTCTTAAAAAACTTTCATCTGTTGTGAGGCTTTGGAGTGATTCTGGGGTACGATGTACGATAAAAATGGGCTGACCACGCCAGGCTACGGTGATTTTTTGACCCAGTTCAATTTTACTGATGTCCACTTCTACGGGGGCGCCTAAGGCTTTTGTTTTGGCGCTGGGCACCCATGACTTTAAAAAAGGATACGCCAAAAAAGAGGCTCCAATCCCTCCTATCACGGAAGTGGCCGCGCTTAAAAACTGTCTACGCCCCGGGTCCATCTCTTTTACAGTCATTCGGCCGATTCCTCTATTCCTCGATTATGTTCGACTAAACATTGTTTGAGTGTACAACAATCTATGCGTAGAAAGAAAGCGCTGATAAGGAATTTGGCATGAAAACGAGAAGCTATAAGCAATTGACATCCTCCCCGCCATAAATGACGTGGGATTCCTGGTCTCAACTACTACTTACAGTCGCCAGGGGTTCTTGCTTCAACGATATTGCCCAGAGGAAATGGCTTGATTTTCGCCGTAATTATCCCACGGTTATGGATGGAGAATTCCGCGGCACTTCGTTAAAAAATTGCTTTAGGTAAAAAAAAGCCCCGCTGTAATGGCAAGGGCTTTCTTTGAGAAAATACTGATGAAATGAGTAAGGATTAACGCTTAGAGTATTGTTCAACTTTACGCGCTTTTCTGTGACCCACTTTTTTACGTTCCACTCTACGAGCATCACGAGTCAAGTACTTTAACTTTCTTAAGGCACGACGCAAGGTCAAAGGCGGTGGCGCCACTTCTTCGGTGACTGTCTCGCCTTCCTCATCGATACTGACGACCTGTTTTGTCCCGACCAAGCGTGGATCGTTAGAGGCAGACTCAGGAAGGGTAAATTCCAGTGATTCTGCATCGTCATACTGTGCTAATGCTCTAGAGATACCCAAACGGATAGCGCCAGACTGCCCCATAATACCACCACCTTTTACTGTGGCGTATACGTCAATTTTATCTTGCAACTGGAACTGTTCCAAAGCTTGCATGGCAACCATACAGGCAGTTTTTCTTCTCAGATAATCTGCCAAGGGAAGGCCTTCTATGACAATCTTGCCTGTTCCTGCTTGAAGAAAGACACGGGCAACAGCGCTTTTGCGTCGACCGGTTCCATAATATTGTTTCGGCTTAGATTTAGTTGCTTTACTAACCATTTTTTAATCCACTTACTCTCTACTTATTCGCCAACAGCGTTTAACAATTGCACAGGCTTCGGTTGTTGTGCTTCATGCGGATGCTCGCTACCAGCATAGACCTTCAACTTACTGAACATTTCACGACCCAAAGGCCCTTTTGGTAACATGCCCTTAATCGCTTTTTGAATTACTCTTTCAGGAAAGCGTTGTAACAGCTTTTCTAATGAAGTTGTTTTAAGGCCACCTGGATAGCCACTGTAATGGTGGTACATTTTGTCTTTTGACTTGTTTTTACCTGTAACAGCAATTTTATCGGCATTTACCACTACAACGTAATCGCCATTGTCAAGGTGTGTGGCATAGGTAGGTTTATGCTTACCCTTTAAACGAAAGGCAATTTGTGATGCCAAACGCCCTAAGGTACACCCGGCCGCATCAACAAGCAACCACTCTGGACTAATGTCTTGCTTTTTTAAACTGTATGTTTTCATGGATCAACTTTACTTTTGAAGTTATTTAAATACAAACTGCTACCAGACTATTACCTGGCAACCAACACCTGCAAACTTGACTCGAAATCGCCCCTTACCAAACGTCTCGAACGCAAGAAGAAAACCATATTACTGTACCCCTAAGGAGATTGTCAACAATAGTAGCACGATTTTCTTCAAAACGACGATATCGTTTGTGAGGATAAGCACTTATTATTGTGTTTACACTTATTTTTTCTGGTTTATTTGCTAAGTAAGTGTAGGTATGCTATTTACTAATCTTCAAGGACGCATAAAACCGTTGATTCAAAGGAGCATGGATATGGCCGTTAGACGTAAAAGCGCTACTCGTAGCACCCCAAAAAGAAGCATTCAATCCGCCAGTCGGAGTCGCATCGCTACTAAATCGAATCGAAGCAGTAGTAACAAAAGCACGACATTGAAATTGGTTAAAAGCCCAAATTTAAGCCACTTAAGCAAAGCGTGTAACAAAACACAGCTACTTAGCTTGCTATGTGACATGACTGGGCAGTCACGTAAACAAATTCAGCAAACAATGGAATGCTTACAACACATTATTACCGCACACATGAAAAAACAAGGCCCAGGTGAATTTGTCATGCCAGGCATGTTAAAAATGAAGTTAAAACATAAACCTGCAACCAAAGCAAGAAAAGGAATTAATCCTTTTACCGGAGAGCCAACTACTTTTAAGGCAAAGCCTGCTAGAAATATAGTAAAAATCACCCCACTTAAAAAACTAAAAGAGTTGGCAAACTAATTTTTCTGCCAACGTAAAAATAAAAACCAACTTAAGATCAGGGTTTCTTAAGTTGGTTTTCAGTTTATTGACTAACAGCGCGCTGTAACCCCTCTTTTTTACACGCTATGGCTCGACAATAGCTGGGCTTGTATCACACCCCTCATCCATAATACACTGCCCTTTTTAATCAAAAGAGCTTAAGAATTATTATATGAAAATGTCAAACGAAAGCTGGGCTTTTCTTTTAAACGAAGTGGCGCAGGGAATCTACGAAAGCAAAAAGCTTGATTTAAGCCATCAAGATTTAAACGATAGCGACGCCTTGGAACTACGCAAAGCGCTTGAAGGCAACTTTTTTCCCTCTTCCCTAGACCTTTCCTTTAATCGAATCGGAGACGAGGGCGCCATCGCTTTGGCATCAAGTTACTCTATCATTTCTTTGGATCTTATGGACAATCAAATTGGAGACAAGGGTGCTATAGCGTTGTCAAAAAGCGAATCTATTGAATCTCTGTACCTCCTTGGTAACCCAATCGAAAAAGCGGGAAACATTGCTTTGGCAAGAAAAAAATCTATCACTTCTCGAAACCCTTCAAACGAAAAATGGGCTTCTCTTTTAGCCGAACTGGCATACGGAACTTATCCAAGTGATACACTTGATTTAAGCAATCAACATTTAAAAGATCATAATATATTGGAACTATGCAAAGCCCTTAAAGGCTCGGTTTATGTCACTTCACTGAATCTTTCAGCTAATCAAATCGGAGATGAGGGCGCCATCGCTTTAGCAAAAAATCGTTCTATCATCGAATTAAATCTTTCAGCTAATCAAATCGGAGATAAGGGCACCATAGCCTTAGCCCAAAGCCAATCGATTACTTCTCTGGGCCTTAGGAACAATAAAATTCGAGGCGAAGGCGCCAAAGCCTTGGCTCAAAATCATTCTATCACCGAACTGAACCTTGGAAACACTCTATTCATTGGAAGCCGTCTACTCACTGAAAACAATCGAATCGGATCTGAAGGTGCCATAGCCTTAGCGAAAAGTCAGTCTATCACCGCACTGAACCTTGTCGGCAATCAAATCGGAGATAAGGGCGCCATCGCCTTGGCAAAAAATGAGTCTATCACCGCACTGAAACTTGTCGGCAATCAAATCGGAGATGAGGGCGCCATCGCCTTAGCAAAAAATCAGTCTATCAACGAACTGAACCTTGGAAATAATCAAATCGGAGATAAGGGCGCTATCGCCTTGGCAAAGAACCTGTTTATAACCACTCTAATCCTGACTTGTAATAAAATACAGGACGCGGGCGCCATGGCATTTCTACAAAACCAATCTATTACCTTTCTAGATCTAAGCTTGAATCCAAATATTAAGCCTAAGATAAGCCAGCTAATTCTTGATAAGATCTTTTATTATAATCAAGTAAAACTGCAAAACGAAGCACAAGACGAAGCGCGCCTGTTCACTTGCCGACTCTTTAGAATTCACCGAGATAAAGCGCTTCTTGATGAACGCAATTTCTTAAACAACATCCTCCAATTAACAGGAGATAATCGAGTAACGCAAGAAACATTTGAAATACTGACTAAGGAGCGAGAAGAAGCGATTACTACTTTACTCCGCTATAAAGAGTGAGATAACATCGACTTCAGGGAAATGAATCTGGAAATGAAAATGTCAAATGAAAAATGGACTTCTCTTTTAGACAAACTGGCACAGAGAACTGACACAACTGATACGCTTGATTTAAGCCATCAAGATTTGCAAGATAACAATATCTTGGAACTATGCGAAGCGCTTCAAGACTGTTATTATGTCCGTTCACTAGACCTTTCATCCAATCACATAGGAGACCAGGGCGCCATCGCTTTGGCTCAAAGTCGATTTATCACTTACTTAGATCTTTCGTATAATGTAATTGGAGACGAAGGCGCCATTGCATTATCGCAAAGTCAATCTATCAATAAACTAGATATTGCACTAAATAACCTCACAAATAAGGGCATTATAGTATTTCTACAAAACCAATTTTTTATTTCTTTGGATATAAGTGCGAATCCCCTTGTTAGACTTAAAGCAACAAAGGAAGCGCAATTGCTTGATAAAAGCATGTCTTATAATCGAGCAAAAAGTCAAAACGAAGCGCGCTTTTTAACTTGCCAACTCTTCAGCCTTCACAAAAATAAAACACTGCTTGAACCCAAGCTCTTAAACAACATTATTCAATTCACCAGTGGTGATAATCGGGTATCACAGGAAACGCTCGAAACATTGTCCAAAGAACGAGAAGAAGCTATTGCCAGAGTATCTGCCGCTTTATTTCGCTAGCAAATAGTGTGTCTTAGGGTGATTTCTTATTCATTGACCAGCCTAACAAAAATGGATTTTCCTCTGAGGCGATGAGGCCGCTGCTTTCCCCAAACCCAACCCAACAGATACACGCCTAAGATCATGGTGAAGAGCAAGAGCAATGCCATACCAATATATTCCAGGGCTTGTGTTCCATGAATACCCGTCACTTGAAACACTTGATAAAAAATAACTGAAACCACATAGGCTAATCCTGTAGACCATAACACAGATAAAGCAGCCCAATATCGGTTCAGCTCTTTGGCAATCACAACAACAACCGATATACAAGGAAAATAGAGCAAAACGAACAATAAATATGAAAAAGCGGCTATAGAAGAACCAAAGCTGGACACCATAAAACGCTGTGCTTCTGGTTTCATTTTATTCGCTTTAAGGCTCAACTCAAAAGGATGACGTATCTTTTCCCCAAAGCTCTGTGCATTTTGCACAATACTGCCAGCAGCTTCTTTTAATGCATCGGCCAACACAAACGGTTCAGTCCATGATGAGGGTTCCCTGATATCTATGTCATTGTCATTATCCGTAGGATATAAAGCCCCTAGGCTTCCAACCAATACTTCTTTGGCAAGCATTCCTGTTAACAATCCAACTGTTGCTGGCCAATTGTCTTCTTCAATACCCAAGGGTCTAAAAATAGGTGTTATCTTTCGTCCAATCCACTCTATGTCTACGCCTGTTAAGGTTTTCAATTCTCCGATACTGCCTAAAACCAAGCAACAAGGAATAATCATCATACCGGCCTTTCGAACAAATTTTTTGACACGATGCGCCGATTGACGAATAATCCCCAACCACTCTGGCCAACGATACGCCGGTAAAGACGTATCAAGTATGTCGGTAGTCAATCCTGAAGGCACGCCTCTGAACCATGCATGCTTAAAAATAAGTACTGTAAAAACAGCAACTAAAATACCAATCAGATACAACATAAAAATACATTGATAGCCAGACTCAGCAAAAAAAACGGAGACAAACAAAGCATAAATGGCCAATCGTGCACCACAAGACATAAAGGGCAACATCATAATGGTTAGAATGCGATCGCGGGGATTATGCAAAATACGCGTTCCCATCACAGCAGGGACATTACAGCCAAAACCGACCAGTAAAGGAATAAAGGCTTTTCCTGGCAATCCTATCCAACGGGTTAAATTTTCAGCAATATAAGCAACGCGGGCCATATAGCCCGATTGTTCTAAGGCCCCCAGCCCAACAAAAAGTCCCATCAATACAGGGATAAAGGAAGCTGTCAAAGCCATACCTCGCCCAAACGCTGTTATGACATGATTTAACCAGATGGGTGACTGAGCAGGTAATCGCTGTAAGATACCGGATATCAGTGCCTGTACGGTTTGTTCAAAAAAATCTTGAAAAATACCGCCAAATCCGATGGCAAAAACAAACAAAGCATACATTACCAATAAAAAAAGGGGTAAAGACATTACCGGATGCAGGGCTAACTTGTCCCAAGCAACTGACCAACGAGAACGCTGTGTGCGTGGTCCAGTTAAATGTACTGCAGAAGGGCAGATACGGTGTATCATAATAAGTGCATATGCCTGTCAATCTAAATGAGAATCATTTTCATTTTCAAGGAATGGGCACAAAAAGTCAATAGAAATCAGCTCATATCGGCTAATCAACCTGTTGTATTAAAGGGCATGCGGCAACCACTAAATCTCGTAATTCAATCAATTGGCCATGAAAAAAATGACTTGCTGTTGGGATTTGCCAAAACTGGATAGGGTGCTGTTTAACACTCTGGTCGTACCACTGTTTGACAGAGTCAAATGAAACAATTTCGTCTTGCCCACCCTGAATTACAGCACAATCGGTAAGGCTTGAGAGGGATACAATTCCTTGAAAATCCATGTGGTGGACAGGGGGTGCAACCAATAACAAGTGCTCTGCGAATACACTTTTTGCTGCTTGGAAAGCAATCCCTGAACCAAATGAAAATCCCCCTAACCACAATTGGTGATTCGGGTATTTCTGCATAGCCCATGCGATGACCGCTTTTAGATCTGCAGTTTCGCCAATACCTTGATTGTACTGGCCTTCGCTCTGTCCAACCCCTCTAAAGTTAAATCGTATCGTACTTAACCCTAAGCCATACCAAGCTTTCACGACAGTCGACACAACTTTGTTATTGAAGGTACCCTCATGTAAAGGATGCGGATGACAGAAAATACCCACAATGGGCACCAGGGACTGTGTTGTAACACGTGCTTCTAACTTACCTGCAGGCCCTGTTAAAAACAGGGCCTCTTCTTTGAACACTTTGGTTTTTACCTATCTTGTTTTATTTACGTCTTTTTACCAATTCAGCGACTTTTTTTACGCCTGAACCGATGCTGGTTCCAAATACAAATCCTAATATAATGCCGAGGCAGGAGAAAAACAAGTCAAAAGAAACGCCATGCACAGAAAAGGTCACAAAAACCCCAACAAGTAGAAAGAGCATCGCAAACAGAGAAAACTGCAATCCATAACTAAACAAAAACCCAATTGCTGCAGAGAACAGTATTGAAATGACAATACTGGTAGAA
>JBEAUL010000089.1:0-19480 GCA_041161475.1 Pseudomonadota bacterium
ATGTTAAAGACAGTGAAAAACAAAAAATAAAAGAGATTTTTTAAATATATGATGATGCTCAACGACAGTTACCGTGTAATATAAGATTTTGACAGTGAATATTTCTCTTGAAAATCGGCAAAAAATTTCCTCAAGTTCAAATCGAGTGTGTTTTCAGATTCTTTTTCTAAAAAATCTATAAAAATAGTTTGATGTGCTTGAGATAATGTTGGAAAAATGTCAAAGATAATACGCAATGCGTCCATTCTAACTCCATGATTATTGTCATTACATAATGCCACGATATGAGCATGCGTTTCTTGGATTTCTGTTGTTGTGAGTAAATTTTTATTTATCAATAAAGCGCTTAACCTTAAAAAGTGCTGTCTAAGATCATGGTCGAATTTTTTACAAAGTGCACTAATGCGCGTGTAAAGTCCGGATTTTTCATAGATATTTAAGTGGGAATAAATGTAAATGAGTAAGTCCCCTATCATTAAAATATCATTATCATTTTGAGATAAGGTGAGTAAACGGAAGTGTATTTGTTGTTTTTTTGTTGTGCAGAGAGCCGTATACAGAGGCATAATTTCTCTGATATCTAAAAAAGAGCTTATTGTGTCAAGGGCATCAGGATGTAATTTTGAAAAAATAAGCATAGATTAAACGTCTTTTACTGTATCTAGATGTTGCTTAAGCGCTAACTCTAGGTTATCCAACTTAATCCGGGCTTTAGACAGTAAAGCCGTTTGTACATCAAACATTTCTCGCGTTACAATGCCTTGTCGTTCCAGTGTGTTTTTGATCAATTGTTGAATATGTTGTCTCATTTCTTCGCTGGCATCACGTAAAAACGGAAAAATCAGTCTTTGAATTTCTTCACTAACCGTATTAATCAGATTGTCATTATTCATGTATGTTGCTCATTTCAGTTCTAATCCATTGCTCTACTCGAGAGATTAATTCTTGAGCAGATTCTCCTGTCTTGGGGTGTATGAGTGGGCCAATAGAAACTTGAATGGTTCCGGGTTTTGTTATCCACCAGCCACGTGGCCAAAACTGACCTGCATTGTGTGCAATGGGTAAAATAGGGCTTTGAGCCTCTATTGCAAGGCTTGCACCTCCTTTTGCAAAACGATGGTGATGTCCGGGTAATACACGCGTGCCTTCAGGAAAAATCACGACCCAACGATCTTCGCGTAATCGTTGAGTCCCTTTGCTAATGACTTGGTGATAAGCCCCTCGTTTTTGGCGTTTAATAGCGACAGGTTTGAGTAAAGCAAGCCCCCAACCAAAAAAAGGAATATAGAGTAACTCTTGTTTTAACACCCAGCTTTGGGTTGGCAATAGCGTTTGCATAAAAACCGTTTCCCAAGCAGACTGATGATTGCTGATAACAACAACGCTGTGTGCTTTGTGGGGTACTTGGCCTTTAGTGCGATATTGCAGTCCAACGGTTTTTTTTGCCCATGCAATAAAAAAATGAGACCAACGCGTAATGATAAAATAGCGGATCTTGTCAGGGAAGAGAAAAATAATTGGAGAGGAAGCCCCAAAAAGGACAGTAGCAAGGCCAATCCCCAGATAAAAAAGGATAACACGTATTGTCCAGAGGACCTTCATGCTAACTTCAGATCTGAGCATATGTGTTGTTCTCTTGAAAAATACTTAAGTTCGTGACTGCTGTCATTAAATCTCTACAGACAAGCGTTTTCGCCAATAATTCAGGTGTTTGTACTTGGAGTGTTTCTAGGGTTTTTTCCCCGTTTCCTGAGAGGACTAAAATAGGTTGACAGCCTGCAACATCGGCAGCTATTAGGTCACGCGCAGAGTCGCCAATAAAAGGAATACGATGTGTATCAAAAGGAAAGGGTAAGTTAAAAGTCGATGCAATTTGGGCCAATAGGCCGACTTTTGGTTTTCGGCATGCACAACCAGCATCGGGATGATGTGGACAATACGCAATAAAATGAATTTTTCCGCCTAAAGCATCAAGGGCATGGTGCATTTTATCATGAATAGCCAATAATGTTTTCTCATCGTAATATCCTCGACCAATTCCAGATTGGTTGGTGGCAATCGCAATTTTCCAGCCTTGTTGACAGAGCAAGGCAATGGCTTCCAAACTATTGGGGATAGGGTGCCATTCATCTGGTGATTTGACATAGGCGACAGATTCTTCATTAATCACGCCATCTCTGTCTAAAATCAATAATTTGTTCATAATACCCCTAAATTTCCGACACAGTTAAATGTCTGTTGTAAGCACTGTAATAAACGAAGTCGATTCATTTTTATCGATTCATTTTTGTCTAAAATCATCACGCTGTCGAAAAAGTCATCGACTGGTTTTTGTAATGCCACCAATTCCAGGAGTATTGCATCGTAATTTGCATTGACCAGAAGCGGATCGATGGTTGTAGAGACAGTTGTTAAGGCTTCAATTAAGGCTTTTTCGCTTGGATCGGAAAGCAAGGTCATATCAATATGTTGCGTTAAGGCGCCTAAAGTATCCCCTTTTATCATGGGTATCGTCTGTTTAGACAAAATATTTTTAACACGCTTATTTGTAGCAATCACCGATGTTGCGCTTGAGTGGTTTAAAAAAAGCGCCAATGCTTGAGCCCGCTTCCATAAATCCAGTGGACGAGAAATACCTTTGTCAGCCAAGGCATCAAATATTGATAGAGGTAACTGTTTTTCTTGGCAGAGTGTTTTTAATCTTTCGGCCAGAAACGCAACTACTTTTTCTACTATTTTTGGATCCGAAAATGTGATGCCATAACTGTCACGGGCAATATGACATAACTGGCGTAAATCGATATCTAATGCGTTTTCGATGCAGATACGCAAGATACCCGCAGCTTGTCGACGTAAGGCAAATGGATCTTTATCTCCCGTAGGCGCTTTTCCGATACCAAAAAGGCCAATTAAGCTATCAATTTTATCTGCGATACTCACAATGCTGCCTGCGGATGTGCTAGGCAATTTATCTTGTGCGAAACGCGGTAAGTAGTGTGCTTCAATGGCTTCTGCCACAGCGTCGTTTTCTTTAGATAGCTGGGCATAGTATTTACCCATAATTCCCTGTAATTCAGGGAATTCGGAGACCATGTGAGTGAGTAAGTCCGCTTTACACAATTCTGCGGCGCGCTCAGCAATCTGAATGGATTTTTTATCCATGCCCAGATCGTGTGCCATTTGATGGCTCAAATGCATTATTCGACGTGTTTTTTCTAATACCGATCCGAGACCGGCTTGAAAAACAATCCGAGACAATCCTAAGTTGTGATCGGATAAGGATATTTTTTTGTCTTGTTCAAAATGAAAAACAGCATCTTGAAGACGTGCATGCATGACCCGTTCATTACCACGGATAACCGTACGACTGTCTTTACTGATAAGATTACTCACAATAATAAAATAAGGGAGCAGATTGCCTTGCTTGTCTTGGCACGCAAAACAGCGTTGATGTACTTGCATCGCCGTAATTAATACTTCGGGCGGCAATGCTAAAAACTCGGGCTTAAAGTGTCCGACTAAAATCTCGGGGTACTCAACTAAGCCAGTGACTTCTGCGAGTAACTGTTCATCTATAATAGCCTCCATTCCTTGGGCATTACAGACTGTAGCAATTTTATCTCGAATCATCTGTTTTCTTTTAGTGGTTTCTGCAATAACAAATCCCTTTTTTTCTAAGCATGTCACGTATTCCATAGGGCTGGCCAAGGGTAAAATAGCAGGATGCATGGTATGGTGCCCACGAATATTTCCTTGAGTGGTTAAACCGTATACTCTACCGACAATGGGCGTATCACCAAATAGTAAGGTAATTGATTGAATGGGTCTTAAGAAAGTATACGCATTGTCTCCCCAGCGCATCCGTTTACTCATTGGGAGCTTATCGAGCACTTGAGTGAGTATTTCTGGTAAAAAAACCGTGATAGAGCGACCCACGGTATCGGTGGAACAAGTCAGCCATTTTCCTTTAGAGGTTTCTTGAATACTGAGTTTTTCTAATGGCGTGTTTACACTGTTGGCAAAGGCAAGTGCAGCAGGCGTAGGATTGCCGGTTGCATCGTAGGCGGCAACAAGGCTGGGTCCACGTTTTACAATGGTAACATCAGGTTCCTTATACGGAAAATCTGCAATACACACAGCAAGACGACGTGGGGTAGAAAAATGCGTAATATTACCCACAGAAAAGCCTTTTTCTATAAAAGCCTGTGAAAGCAGTGAGGCGAAATGTTGTTCAAGTGCAACCAAAGATTTTGCAGGCAATTCTTCGGTAGCAATTTCAATCAGTAGGGGTTGATTACAGGGTTTTGGTTCCCGCGTAATTTGGGCGCTTGCATGAGGTGAAGCGTGTTGTTGTAACAATTTGTTTGAACGAATACGGCTTGGTTTTTTTATCATGATGCTTAACCCTGTTTGTTGGGGCTCAAAGAGTCTAGTTGTAGTGGATGTTCTAAAGAATTTAATAAAGGAAAGCCCATCTCTTCTCGTACAGATAAGTAAGTGGTCGCAACAGCACGCGACATTGCTCGTACGCGTAATATAAAACGCTGGCGTTCAGATACCGACACAGCATGCCGTGCATCGAGTAAATTAAATGTATGAGAGGCCTTAAGTACCATTTCATAAGCTGGAATGGGGAGCGTTGCTTCGCTTAAGGCAAGACACTCGGATTCAAACATATCGAATTGTGCCAACAAATGATCGGTGTTGGCATGCTCAAAATTGTAAGCAGACATTTCTTTTTCATTTTGAAAAAACAAATCGCCATATGTCACTGTGCCAAAGGGCCCTTTTGTCCAAATAAGGTCTGTAAAGGCTTCTTTTTCTTGTAGGTATAAAGCCAGTCTGTCGACTCCGTACGCAAGTTCTCCCATAACGGGTTGGCAAGGCAAGCCACCCACTTGTTGAAAGTAGGTAAATTGCGTAATCTCCATGCCATCAAGCCAGACCTCCCAACCCAAACCAGATGCCCCGAGTGTCGGGGATTCCCAGTTATCTTCCACAAATCGAATATCATGTACCAGTGGATCGATTCCAATGGCCTGTAGGGATCGTAAATATCGATCTTGAATATCGCTGGGAGAAGGTTTTAATACCACCTGATATTGATAAAAATGTTGACCACGATTCGGGTGCAAGCCGTATCGACCATCTGTAGGACGCCTCGAAGACTGTACATGTGCAGCAAACCAAGGTTCCGGGCCAATCGCGCGCAAAAAGGTCTCTGGGTGAAAGGTGCCTGCACCAATTTCCATATCGAAGGGTTGCAATATAACGCAACCTTGGGCAGACCAAAATTGCTCTAAGCGTTGAATCAGATCTTGTACTGTTGCAGGTTTTGTTATGCGTGCTGTCATCGAAAAAAGAATCCTATGTGTGTTTATTGTGATTATTCAACGGTCACTGATTTGGCTAAATTACGCGGCTGATCAACATTGGTTCCTTTAAGCACAGCCAAATGATAGGCCAGTAACTGTAAGGGAATAACATAAGCAATGGGCGCCAATACGGGAGAAATACGAGGCAATCGTACAACCTTGACAGATGGATCTAAACCGGAGAGTGTGTCATCAATAAAAGCAAAGAGTTGTCCGCCTCGTGCCCGCACTTCTTCTACATTGGATTTGAGTTTTTCCCATAAAGCATCGTTAGGGCCCAACACAATGACAGGCATAGTAGCATCTACCAATGCCAAAGGACCATGTTTTAGTTCGCCAGCAGGATAGGCTTCCGCGTAAATATAAGACAATTCTTTTACCTTTAAAGCACCCTCCATCGCAATAGGTAAACAAGCACCTCTACCTAGAAAAAGCATTTTCTCTTGATGGGCGAGTTGTTGGGCAATCGATTGAATTTGAGTGTCTAATGCTAAAAACGAAGCTATTTTATCGGGTAACGCTTCTAAAGCGTCTATTAAATCGCGTTGTGTACTAGGAGACAATTTATCTTTTGAGGCCATGCGTAAAGCAAGTAACAACAAAGCCATTAATTGTGCCGTAAACGCTTTTGTAGAACAAACGCCAATCTCAGTGCCTGCTAAGGTAAGAAACTGCAAATCGGCATGACGCATCATGGCGCTGTTTGGGACGTTCCCAATACATAAAGTACCTAGACAATGCCGTTGTGATTTGGCCTCTTTAATGGCAGCCAAGGTGTCCGCTGTTTCTCCAGATTGAGAAATGGCTACAAATAAGGTATTTTCAGGGATAACTTTTGTTCGGTAGCGAAATTCACTCGCAATTTCTACTTCGCAAGGCACATTGGTAAAGGTTTCTAGCCAGTATTTACCGACGAGTCCAGCAAAATAGCTGGTACCACAGGCAATGATATGTATTTTTTTTGCTTGTGGTAACAAGGTTTCTGCTTGGGGACCAAAGACGCTAAAGGGCAGGGTTCCCTTCACAAGGTTTTCTGTTAGGGTTGCTCGTAAGGTATCGGGTTGTTCAAACATTTCTTTTTGCATAAAATGCTTGAAATGCTGTTTGTCTCCTGGATCTGTTTCCCAACGAATAACCGTTGTTGGGCGAGAGACAGGCGCTCTTTTTTCATTAAAAATCTTGACATGACTTCTAGAAACCGCAGCAATGTCACCCTCTTCTAAATAAATAAATTCAGGACAAATAGGCTTGAGTGCGATGGGATCGGAGGCGACAAAATGGCCTTCCTCACTTATCCCGATTACCAAGGGGCTACTAGAGCGCGCGGCAATTAATGTCTCTGGGTTGTTGATATCCATGACACAAATGGCATACGCACCAGTTAAACGCGCAAGTACCGTTTGAACCGCCAGTTGTAATGGACTGGTGTTGTCTGGTAGTACAATCTGATTGTGTTCATTTTGTTTGAGCACATGTTCAATATAAATCGCAAGCACCTCTGAATCGGTATCAGAGGTAAAGGTATGTCCCAAATCGGTTAAAGTTTGTTTGAGTTCACGGTAATTTTCAATGATGCCATTGTGCACAATGACAATGCGATGTCCACCGATATGCGGATGTGCGTTTTGTTCATTTGGAATGCCGTGTGTGGCCCAGCGTGTATGGGCAATACCGATGTAACCTGTTTTGGGTGTGATATTGAGTTGCGCCTCTAGGTTATCCACTTTCCCAACAACGCGAAGGCGTTCTAGGCCCTGTGGCGTAACAAGCGCCAATCCAGCAGAATCATAGCCACGATATTCAAGCCTCTTTAGGCCATCGACCAATATTGGCACAATATCTCTTTGGGCAATAGCGCCAACAATACCACACATTATTATCTCTCCTCAGCAGTTGGGGGGGCGTCCATTTCTGGTTTTCTTGGACGTTCCCAATCAGGACGTAAGCAAACATCTAGGCGATTGTACACCAAGCTGGCTTCCGGTACATCCTTTACAACGACCGTGCCAGCGCCAACCGTGGCTTGTTTTCGAACAATAACGGGTGCAACCAGTTGTACGCCTGCGCCAATAGAGACATTGTCTTCTAAAATTGTAGGGTGTTTATAAGCACCATCGTAATTACAGGTAATGGTTCCAGCACCAATATTGACGCGCTGACCCAGTGTTGAGTCTCCCACGTAACTTAAGTGGTTAATTTTAGAATGATTACCGACTTGAGATTGCTTTACTTCAACAAAATTACCAATGCCAGCATGCGCACCAATATTCGTTTTGGGACGTATTCGTGCAAATGGGCCTATACGCGTCATTTCTCCGATAGTGGCGCCTTCGATATAACTGTTTGCTAATATAGTGGTACCCGTGCGTGCAATGGTGTCTTTTAGATAGACATTTGCTCCTACGCGCACGTCTGCGCTTAAATTGATTTTGCCTTCGAGGATAACATTCACGTCGATGTGTACATCTGGGGCGATTTGTATGTCGTCGATGTTGCCTCTAATATCTAGTCGATGGGGATCAACGATATGTACCCCTTTTGCCATCAACGACTCAGCGAGCCTGCTTTGATAAATGCGCTCAAGTTGTGCCAACTGCGAAAAAGTATTGACTCCCTGAATTTCATCTGAAAATTGAGGGCTAATGTCAACGACTTTAAATCCATGTTGTACGGAAAGAGCGATAATATCGGTTAGATAGTATTCGCCTTGCTGGTTATTACTGGTTAGTGCAGGCAGTAGCTGTTTCAGTATGGTAACAGGAAAAGCATAAATGCCGGAATTCACTTCGGTAATGTGTTTTTGTTCAGCGGTAGCATCTTTTTCTTCAACAATGGCTTGAATATCGCCCGAGGGGTTGCGCACAATCCGACCAAAGCCAGTAGGGCAGGGCAGTTTTCCTACCAGTAGACTCAATGTGCTGGTGGATAAGGCGTTTAATAATGCTTGAAGGCTCTCTTCAGTGATGAGTGGCATATCGCCATAGAGTACCATGACATATTTCGTATTTGGGGCCAATTGCTCCAAAGCCAAAGACACCGCATGCCCTGTACCCAACTGCGCTTCCTGGTGTACCCAAGTGACTTCGACATCTGGTTTGGCTGGAAGTAACGGTGCGTATAGGGGTTGTTGAGCTGAACCGTGTACAATCAATAATTGAGCTGGATAAATACGATTGGCTGTCTGGATAACCCGTTGTAGCAGAGGCACCCCGGCTAAAGTATACAAGACTTTGGGGCGATTCGAGTGCATTCTAGTGCCTTTACCTGCAGCCAATATAATAACAGAAAGATGCGTATTCAGAGGATTGGACTCCTTTGTTGGGTTATCGATCGGATAACTGTGTGCCAGAAAAAGAAATTTAACTAACTTTTTGTTTCGATCGTATCTAAAGTCTATCCGAAATTATACCGTTTGGCAGGCATTGAATCAATCAGATTAGGCTGGGTCTGTGCTGGATTGTTGGTAGCGATGATATCGCTGAAGATGAATTTGTTCTGTATTCTTGTCATCGTATAAAACCACATTGATTTCGGAACCGATGGTATGCCTTATCATCAAAAAAAATCCGAGTGCCATTTGCAAAGGAAACAAGGCAGCGCCCAAATGCCCAATCCATTTTTGTATATCCAATTCGGTTAGCTGTTCTAAATCTGAGTGTTTTTGGATACAGCTAAACCACTCAAATGTGGTACGTAGTCGTGGACTGCGATTGGTAAGCCAGTAAGCAGGACCTTTGGTCAGGAGTGATTCTTGAATGGGGGATATTAACGCAAGAACAGGAGATTGCGCAGATAAGGCAATAAAGACAGCGCCCTCACCCAGTAAAGGTGCATCAGCATTGCCCTCTTTTCGGATAGAGCCATGATTTTTTTCAAAATCACGAATGGCTCTTATATTTATAAAAGAATCTACGCCCCCAAAAATGAATCGTTCACATTCGCCTCGATGGAGTTTTGCTTGTCCAGATAAAAACGAGTGCATGAGGGGTTCATTTTCATGGATATATTCTATGGTTGGTTGCTTTTCTGTACTTAAGTGTCGAGTTTGATCCAAAATAAATTGTTCTATGATCTCAACCAGATGTGGGATGTATCGGGTACTTTTTTTATCAGGCAACACAATCGTGATGAAGCAGCTTGTAACCCGTTCATGCAGTTGTTCTGCCAATAAGGGCATGAGTGTTTGTTGTAGTAAAACAAGCATGCGTTCACTTGGCGTTTGGGCGATGGGTAAATCAGCAATAATACCCAGTTGTATGGGCACCAAGGAACCGGTTCGCTTTCCTGGGCTTAACAACTGGGGCACCGAAGTCGCGGAAATTTCTTTTTGTTTGAGGGCCGTAAAGACAACATCTAGGCCATTTCCCGCAGGTGTCAGGGCCTTGTACTGAAAAGAGGGAGGTGTCATTCCTCGCAATTGACTCGGACTTGCGTGGCGTTTAGCGTCATCGTTTGATTCGCTTCTATTTTAACGGTTTGGCCATTGAGTTGGAGTTCACCCGTAGGCAATAAACGTAAGGTGGCCTCTCCACAACGTAAGGTAATGCTGGTGCTTGACTCTAGTACAATTGGCTCAGCCTGTGTATTAGGCGTCGGTATGGTATAAACGGTCGCGTTTGTTTTCATGCCGTATCCTACCATAAAACATAAAATTTGTTCAAAATTTTTTATGTATATTGAGATGTTATACTAAACAGCCTCTTTTTCAACAGGTAATCGAATTAAGTGATTCAGTAGCTGAATAAACCGAGATTCACTGCCCACGTCAGGCACTGAGCAAAGAAAACTACCTGAAGAGGTATTAATAACGACAACGGGGCTTTCGGCAATGCGATAAGATAAACTCAGATCGTTACCTTGCTTGACCTGTCTCATAATGCCATTAGAATTATATATTTGCATAAATTTTTCACCAGAAATGCCGTGACTTTCCACAAAAGGCACCAATTCTTGGATGTCTGCAAGATTAATATGATTTTGATGGATGGCATCAAAAATTTCTTGATCAAGTGCTTCCGTTTTTCCTAATTTTTTTAAGGTATAAAATACTTTGGCTAAAATTTCCCAATTTTTATTAAACACCAAGGGATATCGATAATAGACCACAGAGTTTGGTTTTTGTGTTTCCCATTCATTCATCGGACGACTTAAACGGCTACACCAAAAACACCCATAATTAAAAAATTCAATGACTTGAATTTTACCCGGATCTTTCAGTATAAACTGTTGAATAAATGGGTTCTTGAGTATCTCAAACGGAATTTTTTTGTAATGCTTTCCTTCGATAAAGTCGATTTCTTCAGATGGTCCAGTCTCTTCTTCCGTGGCATAAGGCACTTGTTTTGCTTTTGCGATGGCTAAAGGAGGGCGAGAGAGCTTTTTGTCTGACCATTGTGGATCTAAGAAATGGTAATTTGATATGCGTGTAGAGGCAAATGAAAGACTGTAACAGGTGCTCACAAAAAAGAGGAGCAGTGTCTTAATGAGGATACGCAAACAAGGTGTTTGAATGTGATTTCGATTCACTTTTGTGTTTGGGTCTTGACAGTCATTCTTCATGGCGACAAACCTCATGTATCGTAAAAATAGATTAACGTAGCCCAGAAACATAGTGGGCTACCGCTTCAATTTCTTCATCCGTCATTTTTTTAGCCATGTCACGCATCATCGCATTGGGATCGTTTTTTCGGGTATGGGTTTTAAATGCTTGCATTTGGGCAATAATATATTCGGGGTGTTGTCCGCTTAAAGCGGGGGCACTCATCAGGGCGTTTCCTTTGCCGTTCGCCCCGTGACAGGCACTACAAGCAGGTATACCTTCCTTTAAGATCCCTCCTCTATAAATTTGTTGTCCTAAGGCCAAAAATTGGGCAGGTACCTTACCCAGGGTAATATTTTGAGCAGCATAATAAGCTGCAATTTCTTTAATATCTTGCTCAGAAAGGTCTTGCACAAATCCCAACATAATGCCGTTGGGTCTTGGCCCCTCGGCTCCTTTTTTGAATTCTAGCATTTGTTTTACCAGGTATTTTTGGTGTTGTCCTGCTAACTTTGGATTGGTGGCCATTTCTGGTGGGCTATTACCGGTCTCTCCATGACAGCTTGCGCAGGCTTGCGTTTTGGGGTTCCCTACAGTAGCATTGGCTGTGATAGTGATTGGCGTTGCTGGAGCGAGTACGGGGTCGCTGAGTGCAGTGTTGCATCCAAGGCCGAATCCCATACATAGGCTTAAAAAGGTAAACCAAATTTGTTTGCTTGGCATATCGGCGTGCTCCATGAACTGCTTGACCCGTCAATGTTAAAAAGTGGCGTAATTTTACGTTTCCCGTTTAGTTAATTTACAACAAAAACCCGACCTTAAGGACAATCATACCGAATGCAGGCCCTTAATTACAATCAAGCCCACTTTCTAACCAGTGCGGCGAATAACGATCAATGCCCTAAAGACGAAGGTGCAGAAGTGGCTTTTTGTGGTCGATCGAATGCTGGAAAGTCTAGTGCGCTCAATGCATTAACGCAACAGAAGCGCTTGGCTAAAACAAGTAAAACGCCTGGTCGTACGCAGTTGTTAAATTTTTTTGGTATTGGTGATACCCCATATCGCTTGGTTGATTTACCAGGGTATGGATTTGCCAAGGTGCCCCCTGCTATTCGACAACGCTGGGAAAAAACACTGGAAGCGTATTTTTTAACACGCCGATCGTTAAAAGGATTGATCTTGTTGATGGACGTTAGGCATCCCTTAACAGAGATGGATTGGGAAATGGTTGAGTGGGCTACCTCATTGGATTTAAGCGTGCATATCTTACTTACAAAGGCAGATAAGCTAAAGCGAGGTGCTGCCAGCCAAGCATTGCTTGGAACACAAAAATTATTGAAAGCAGAAGCCACTCATCCAGACAAGGTGACGATTCAGTTATTCTCTGCAACCAATCGCCAAGGGATTGAAGAGGCTTACAAACAGTTGAACGCTTGGCTTGATATTGGCTCAAAATAAATAAAAAAGCCCAGTGTTACTTTTCCAATGAAGGTAAATAACACCGGGCTGATATAAGCGTAATCGTCGTTTCTTTTTATGATATCGCGTGCTTAAAGTTAGGCTTGTAGCGAAACGGTAGCTGCGGGACGAAGGTCACCTCCTGTTCGAGCTGCGATAGCCAAAGCTTTTAGGCCGTACCCTGTTGCATACACAAAATGCAAACCAGTTTGACCAACGCCATAGCCTGCGCCAGCTAATCCATAAGCGGTATCTTTCAGGGCAACTGCTGCATTGCCAAGATCGGTGCCTACTTTGCTGTATTGCTGAATAGCGCCTGCATAGATTTTATCTGATTCAGGGGTTTGCCCAGCGGTTCTGGTGATGGCATAGTTTGCTGTATCAACAGCAGCAACACCCAAATCGACAACCGCTTCTGCTGCGAAGGCAACCGTTTTAACTGCACCTAAAGTTGCTTTTGCTGCATGCTTTCCAGTAGTGACAACACTTTTCAGTGTTTCCCAACTTTCTTGGGTCGATTTTTTGACAGCCTGAAACCAAGCGCTTAAGCTTACTTTGTTTATCAGTTCTTTTGCGCGTTCAAGTCTACTCATATTAACTTGCCTCTTGTTTATCATTATTATTAATTGCTGTTTATAACAGCGTTTATACTCACTAAATATGAAAAAATCTTCCATATTCAGCTAGTGGACTAAGTGTCTCAGATCTGCAAAAGAAAAGCAAGTAGGGATTATGCCCTATAAGCTAAGAATGACAAAAAAAACAGTGTAATTGCCTGTATTGGTTGAGCAAAACCCTTAAGTATTCAGTGCTTGTGGATTCACTAAATGCTCAGTTTTTTGACCAAAAAAGAATTGAACCAAATTTTCGGCCGCCATCAGTGCCATATTGGTGCGTGTATCTTCGGTAGCACTGCCAATATGAGGCAATAGCACTACCTGAGACAACTTTAATAAATCAGGATGAACCTTAGGCTCTTCTTCAAAAACATCTAAACCCGCACCCGCCAGTTTGCCCGCGATCAAAGCATTTGCCAATGCGGCTTCTTCTACAATAGGGCCACGCGCAGTATTTATCAGAAAAGCGGTTTTTTTCATCTGAGACAAGCGTTGAGCGTTAATCAAATGATGATTTTCTTGGGTATAAGGTAAGTGTAAGCTGATGATATCTGCCTTTTCTAGTAAAGTATCTAAAGACACATATTCATAAGGCTTTAATGCTTTATCATGTCTGGCTGTATACATCACAGACATATTAAATGCAGTTGCTCTTTTGGCAACGGCAAGACCAATGCGACCCATGCCAACAATACCTAAGGTTTTCCCATTGATATCAAATCCGAGTAACAAATCGGGTGACCATCCTGTAAATTGACCTGAGCGAATAAAAGCATCGGATTCCACAACGCGTCTTGTGGTCGCCAGTATCAAGGCAAGGGTCAGATCAGCGGTCGCATCCGTTAACACGCCAGGGGTATAATAGACAGGAATTTTTCGATCGTTGGCCATACCGATGTCGATATTATTATACCCTACCGCATAATTAGAAATCACTTTTAAAGATGGACAGGATTCAATCACTGTTTTGTTCATGTTATCGGTAAGTAAGCATAAAACCCCGTCTTTATTTTGACAACTGTTTATCAATTCCTCTTGCGTTAATGTGCGTTTTTCTGGATTAATATCGACTTCAAAATAACGACGCAGTTTTTGAATAGCGGTTTCTGCTAATGGATAGGTTACAAAAATCTTAGGCTTCATGCCAATTTTTCCTATAGTTTCAACGGGTGATTAAAACAATGTTGCATCAAAAGTGTAACACATATCAATGGGCTTCATCCCAATTAGCACCTTTATTGACCTCCACCTTCAAGTCTACAGACAAGACACAGGCATTTTCCATAAGCGATTGGATCTGTTGGCTGGCTTCATCGGCGATGGCATCTTGGACTTCAAAAACCAATTCATCATGTACTTGTAGCAGTAAGCGGACAGGCAATTGCGTTGCCTCTAACCATGCATCAATATCAATCATGGCTTGTTTAATAATATCTGCTGAGGTACTTTGTAGTGGTGCGTTAATTGCAGCGCGTTCGGCAGCCCTACGTCTTGGTTGCTGTTTGGCATTAATTTCGGGTAAATATAAACGACGTCCCATTAAAGACTGTACATATCCATGTGTTCTTGCAAATGCTTTGGTGTCCTCCATAAAGGAGCGAACCCGTGGGAAGCGCGTAAAATATTTGTCGATAAAAGATTCTGCTTCGACAACACTAACGGACAACTGTTTGGATAGCCCATAACCAGACATACCATACAATAGGCCAAAATTAATGGCTTTTGCACGGCGGCGTGATTCTGAATCGACTTCGTTGAGTGGCATATGAAACACTTCAGATGCGGTATGCTGATGAATATCGCGACCTTCTTTAAAGGCGCGGATAAGCCCTGGGTCTTGTGCAAAATGTGCCATTAATCGCAGTTCAATTTGAGAATAATCTGCGGAGATCAGCGTGTATCCGGGTGAGGCGATAAATGCGCGACGAATCTTACGTCCTTCCTCTGTTCTAATGGGAATATTTTGTAAATTGGGGTCGCTAGAGGATAATCGGCCGGTAGCGGTGACAATTTGGTGGTAAGTGGTATGAATTCGTCCTGTTTTACCATTGATTTGCTGAGGTAAGGTATCGATATAGGTTGACTTTAACTTGGCGAGTGTTCGATACGCCAAAATTACTTTTGGTAAAGGGTATTCTAATGCCAAGTCTTGCAAAACACTTTCCCCTGTAGAAGGTTGCCCCTTAGGCGTTTTTTCTAAAATAGGTAATCCTTGGCGTTCAAATAAAATATCTTGTAGTTGCTTAGGAGAATTTAAATTAAAAGGGGTTTCTGCTAATAAAAAAGCTTCTTTTTCTAGGGTGGCGATGGTTTTTTCTATCACCTTTCCTTGCGCTTGAAGCAGTTTATCATCTATTAAAATACCAGTCATCTCCATTTTGGACAAAATATAAGAGAGAGGCAATTCAATGCGATGGTAAAGCTTTTTCAAGCTATCTGGGGCTTCCTCAAAGGCAGTTGCTATATATTGACTGTAGAGTTTGAGGTGGGCTTGTGCGCATTCTCCTGGATTATCTGGATAGATGGATCCGAATTGTTTCAATAAGAGCGTCTTCATGTCATGTTTAGAAGCAGTTGAGTTTAATAAATAAGAAATTAAACTTAAATCGATGGTATGCATGCCATGAATATCGTCTCGTGACAGCTGATACGATTGCAACAACTTAAACCAGGTCTTGCTTTCGCCACACACAATAAAGAGGGGATATGTTGTAAGGGTGCTGAGGAATTGACTTGTGAGTAGGGAATTATCTATCAGTAAACTGTGTGTGGCTTCTTCGTAAAAACAGGAAATCGATTTAAAATCGCTGGTATCCACAGGGCTTGCCGTACAGCTGAATGCCAGACTTAAGTGTTGACTGGACGATTTGGAGGCATTTTGTAAATACTGGGTGATATCAGTCACATTTTTTGCGGTGACGGTGGGTTTATAAACAGGCTCTTTCGGACCATTTGTCGATATTGGTGTTTGCCCCTCTGATTGAATGTTCAAAAATCCTGGCTTAAAGGCCAATTTTTCAGTCCATTCTTGTAGGACACTGAGTGTCGGTGTTTGTCGGTGAAAAGTATCTTCGGTAAGGATAATATCAATATCTGTGGAAATGGTCACCAGCTGTTGATAAAGTGCCAAGGCATGTTTATGTTCCAGCAAGCTTTCTTTTACTTTTCCAGATATTTCATCGATATGATTAAATATGCCAGGGATATCATGGTAAGCTGCAAGCCATTTTGCAGCAGTTTTAGGACCGACTTTAGGGATCCCTTTTATATTATCAACAGAGTCTCCAATTAAGGACAAATAATCAATCATTTGATGCGGATGGACTGAAAATTTTTCAAATACCTCATTTGGGCCCAGCACTTTATTTTTCATGGTATCGACTAAAGAGACGTGCTCATTCACGAGTTGTGCCATGTCTTTGTCATTGGTAACAATGTAGGTATGGAATCCTTGGGCTTGTGCTTGATGTGCGAGTGTTCCAATAATATCATCGGCTTCAATCCCTGGCATCACAATCAAGGGAATACCTAAGGCCCGAATAATGGCTTGTAAAGGACCTATTTGTGCAGCCAGCTCATCGGGCATTTCACTGCGATTCGCTTTATAGCTGCTTAACAGCTTATGCCTAAAGGTTTTTTCTTTACTGTCAAAAACAACGGCAATATGTGTTGGATGATTATAATCAGACATCAAACGTTTAAGCATTTGAATGGCACCATAAATTGCGCCGGTAGGTTGGCCATTCGGTGTGGTTAAAGGGGGTAAGGCATGATATGCACGAAATAAATACGATGAGCCATCTACTAGGATAAAGGGTTGTTTTTTAGCCGTTGTCATCTTTAGGTATCCGTTGGTGTAAAGGTTTGTGCAAGAGCCAGTTCTTCTGGAGTATTTATCTCTAAGGTTTGTCCTGTTGTCAGACAAACCTTGATTTTATAGCCATGCTCCATCGCACGCAGTTGTTCAAGCATTTCGGCTTGTTCCAGGGGTGTTTGAGGCAAGGTTGTGTAATGCATCAAAAAATCATATCGAAATGCATATAACCCCATGTGGTGATAAACCGGCACATGGGTCACTGACTGACGAAAATAGGGGATGGGCGATCGAGAAAAGTATAAGGCGTATCCTTTTTGATCGGTGATCACTTTCACTTTATCTGGATTTGGATAATTGGTTTCTCTGTCCAGAGGAAAAGCCAAGGTAGTCATGTCTGGATTTTCTCCAGCCAGATAAGGGGCGACAAGTGCCTCTAGCATCGTTGCTTGGATAAACGGCTCATCGCCTTGTAAATTCAAAATCACATCTGCTGTTGGATAGTATTTTTTTGCAACATAGGCAACGCGATCGGAACCCGTGGGCAGCTCTTTAGGCGTCAGATGTGCTTTTCCACCCAAAGCCTCAATAACAGCAACAATCTCTTGATCATCGGTTGCTACGGCGACTTCATCAAACACTGTACACTGTAAGGCCCGGGTATAAACCCATTCAATCATCGGTTTGCCTTGAATCAACGACAAGGGTTTACGTGTTAATCGAGTTGAGCCCATACGGCTTGGGATAATACAAATAATTTTCATGAAAATGAGGTGACCTTTTCGTGTTGTTACAGCAAATAAGGGGCTAAAATTATCCGTTTCGATGCCAAAAAGCCCTTTTTTGTTAGGGTCTCATAAACAGCAGGGGTTCGTCTAGGTTTGTAAGACTTGTGTGGATACATTACATAGGTCACGTCAAAGCAGTTAAGTTGGATAACTTTTTGTCGACAACTAGGTAGTGTATGACTTCATTTAAACAATGGGAAAATTGACGTGCGCGAGAACCGATCGGCTGGAAAGACCTATCACCATATTTTGATTGCGGGATTGCTGTTTATCGTGGGCGGCATCCTCAGTATCTATCTGTGGATAGAACAAAGTCGAAATGAACGAGAAATTGCCCATCAAAAATTCTTACAGCAAGTACAAATTTTACAAAAAGGACTACAACAAAATTTATATACCTATGGTCAACTGGTCAATGATGTCACAGGGGTCTTTAATGCCTCTGAGACAGTAACCCAAAAAGAATGGAATGCTTATGTGCAAACCGTTCGTAAGCTCTCTCGACAATACCCTGGGATAGTGGGCTTGGGTTTTTCTATCTCAGAGCCCCAAACAGAAAGGGTTCTGTTTTATAGCGGATGGGATAAAAATAATAGAGATGATTTGACCGGCTTAAATTTATTGAGTTACAAAAATAGAAAGATTGCCATTGAAACATCAAATAAAACAGGCACAACAGCATTAGCCAATCAATTGAGATTGATTCGTAATGGCGTTGCGTCACAAGATACCCCTTATTTTGGTTTATTTGCACCTGTTTATAAAAAAGATGATAAAAATTTATATGGGCACGTGTTTCTTGAAGTTGATTTTTACGCTATGGTTGCCAGGTTATTTAACGGAGAAGATAAAGGGGTAAAATTAAAAATAGCGTATAAAAATGATGAAGGTGTGGATGAAGTATTGTATGAAGCCAAAGAAGAGATGGAAGACAAGAAATCAAATGTCCAAAGCGATTCGCAAGAGCAGTTAAAAAATAATCTGTCTAAGTCTCCCCTTTTTTCTCATTTCTCAACTATTACGTTTAATAAATCAACATGGAATTTGTATTTTTACTCGACTCCGGTAATTGATGATCAGGTAAACAAAAAAGGGCCTGCTGTTGTGTTTTTTTCTTGCATTATCATCAGTTTTTTAGGCGCAATCGTTGTGTGGTCTTTAAATGCGATAAAAGAACGATCACAATTATTGTATTTATCGAATCAAAAAATACGGAGTTTAAACAAAGGATTAGAATTAAAGGTTAAAGACAGAACACAAGCGCTTGAAAAACTAAATCATTTACTAGAAAAAAATAACAAAATGATGTCATTGCAAAATGAATTGCTTACGTTAATGCAAGGGTGTAGTTCAGTTAAGGAAGTTTTTGTTTTGTCGGGAGAATTTTTTAAACGAATGTTTCCACATCATGGTGGGAGATTGTACTGTTACAACAGGCAAACCTTTGGTCTAGATTTGGTGACCAGTTGGGGCGAAGACCAGGGAAATGCCCCTAAAATAATAAAGGTGAGCGATTGCTTTTCCTTACATTATTTACATCCTTATGAAGTGAAAGTTGCTAAATCAGAAATGATATGTGGACATGTGCTACAAGAAGCAAAAAAAACACCCTATTTTTGTATTCCTTTTGTACAAAATGAGAGTATTTTTGGTCTATTAACGCTGTGGAGCGATCTGGAAGCCCAGGAAGGTATGAAAAGATTTGTTGAGCATATTGAAAAATCAATATCGCTCACTTGTCTTAACTTAGATTTGAAGCGTCAACTACAATATGATGCCATTCACGATCCATTAACCGGATTGTATAACCGACGTTACTTTGAAGAAAATTTATTAAGAGAGATGATGAAATCTCGTCGTGCTCCTGTCGTTTTTAATATATTGATGAT
>JBEAUL010000098.1:0-11407 GCA_041161475.1 Pseudomonadota bacterium
ATTTTAGGGAGTATTCCTTTGCATGGAGCCTATGGACTTAAAGCGTTGTTGGCGAGCAATAAGCATTTGGGTATTACCGCCTCTCTTGCGCATTATGTCTCAAAATCATCCTTTATGCTTGGCAGTGCACACATTTTTTATGTGTGTATCGTCCTGACCTCTTTATTTGGGGTATCGTTTGCGCTCTTACATTTCTTGGGCGATGGATTAAAATTACAGATAAAAAACCGGAAAGATCGGTTTATTCTGGTATCCTTAACCTATGTTCCCCCTTTAGTCATTATGCTGGTCAACCAACATTGTTTTGATCGAATACTGGGGTTTTCAGGTATTTTTGTTGCTGCAATACTGGGCATTTTACCCGCTTTAATGGCTTGGAGAGGGCGTTATTACTTACGGTTAAAAGGTGCCTTTATCGTATGGGGTGGGAAACCGCTTTTACTCATGACGCTTATTTTCTTTAGCTACGTCATTGTCTTGGAGATACTGAATTGTTGGGGGCATTAACTTTGTGGAAAATGGCCCTGTAATACCATTGGCTTATCATCTTATATCAGATATCCCAGAGGCGAAGCGTCTTGCAACTGTATTGGGTTTACCCTTTATCCATAAATCGATAACGCCAAAAGATATTCCTTTATACTTGGGTCGAAAACATCATGGACCAATGCGCTTGCTCAAAGCCGATTCACATAAGAGCAATGTAGAACATCTTGCCACACTGGATAAACAAGAAATAGGCAATCCGGGATTGTTGTATTTAGACAATAATAGACTCACGCTTTTTTGTTGTACGTCTATCAGTAAACAGCCCTTGTCTTTAAGTCTTGATTTTACAGCGCCCAAAATGCGTACAATGGCCCGTGAGCAAAATAAAAAAACCCTTTTAGCGAAAGCCATCGGTGCTAAAAGCATGGGAGAGTCGACATGGATAGTTGATGCCACTGCCGGCCTAGGGCAAGATGCTTTTATGTTGGCTTATATGGGGTATAAAGTCACCTTGATAGAGCGCTCTTCTATTGTCGCAACGCTATTAAGTCATGCAATTAGCAAGGTTCGGCCAGATTCTTGGGCATTTAGCACAGTGCATCGTATGCATTTATTACATAGAGATGCAAAACAGTGGCTTACTGAGCAATCAGAGATGCTAAAATCCACTCAAAAACCAGCTGTGGTATACTTAGATCCGATGTTTCCACATCGTGATAAAAAATCCCTCAGTCAAAAGTCCATGCAAATCCTTCAGCAATTGTTAGGACAAGATCTAGATGCAGAGACCTTACTGCCTTTAGCCAAATCAGTTGCCACTGAAAGAGTCGTTGTAAAAAGACATCGAGCTTCACCCCATCTTTGTAATGAAATCCCTCAAATTATTTTTGAAGGAAAAAGTCATCGATTTGATGTATATCTGATTTAGTTGAAGTAAATTTTAAATCGAAATTTTGAAAGAGTTATTCTTTTAAAGAAAAAGCGGTAACAATTGCGTTGGCGATTTCCGGATTAATATGATAAATAAATTTGTTTTCTTTGAAAAAATCATTAACACCAGGCAGCTGATTAAGCTCTTTTTTTGTTATTTCTTTGAATCCCATTGTCCATTCTGGGAAATTTCTTGATTCGATTGATTTTTTTATGATTAATTTCACGTCTTTTGTTCGTTTATCTTTACATATTTTCTGATAAATTTTTGATATTGTGTGTTCTTCTCCTTCTAGCACTTGAAAAAAAACATGTCCATCGTAAAGCAAAACGCCTGTTACGTTCAATTTTTCATTGTTCGATCTAGATTGATCTAATATTTCAAGTATTTCTTCCTTATTAAATTTTTTTGTTGCGATGCTCACATATATAATATTCCATAAATTTTTCATTTTATTAATTCCCTTTTCGGTTGAAATTTTTCTTTTGTTTAAGAAAAGAAGCGAGTACACCAGAAAACAGAATAATGACTGTAACACTGAGTGATAAAATTGGAGGTATTTTGGTAAGGCCAAAAGCATCGGCAATAAATATTTTCGAACCGATAAAAATTAAAATAACCGCTAAAGCATATTTTAAGTAGTAAAATTTTTCTACCATGGAAGCCAATGCAAAATACAGTGCTCTAAGACCTAATACGGCAAATATATTACTCGTGTAGACAATATAAGTATCTTGAGTAATCGCAAAAATAGCTGGGATGCTGTCTATAGCAAACACTAAATCGGTAAATTCAACCATGATTAATGCTAAAAAAAGTGGCGTAAAGAAAAGTTTCTTTTTTTGAGATTTTGGGTCCGTTTGGTACAGATAAAATTTTTGCTTATGTAATTTATCGGTAATTTTAAGGTGTTTTTTCATCCAAATCAGTATGAAATTTTTAGAAATTTTAATGGATTGGTGTGTGATAAACAGCATTTTCACCCCAGTGAATACCATAATGCCACCAAAGATATACAAGACCCAAAAAAATTCGTGTAATATCGTTGCCCCTAAACCAATCATGATGGCTCGTAATACGATCACACCAAGTATGCCAAAAAATAATACTCTGTGCTGATATTTTTCTGGAATAGAAAGATGAGAGAAAATTAAGGAAATGACAAAGATGTTGTCTAGAGACAAGGATTTTTCTACCAAAAATCCCGTAATATATTCAGAAAATCCGTTGAATCCTTTTATATACCAGATCCATAGGCTAAAAAGGGAGCCGATAAAGATATAAAAGGCACTTAACCAAAGGCTTTCTTTAAATTTGATTACATGATCTCGTTTATTGAAAATACCGAGATCAATTGCCAGCAAGGTAAAGACAATCGAGATAAAAACAATCCATACATAAATAGGCTTTTCCATTCCCTGATTCCCTGGCTGTATAGTGAAAGTGATGATCTAATTAATTTAGTTAGCATAGACATTTTCCCTTATATTGTCTAGCTAAATAAAAAAATATATGTATCGTGGGGGTGCTTTTAGAGGTGGTTGATGATAATAGGCATTGTATGCATTTGGTGTCATGCAATGCCTATTTTGGTTACTGAAAAAGTCCCCTTTTTGTTTCCCCTTGCGCAACAGAAAAAGAGTAATGTTCTACTTTGTCTTGCTTGTCGAACAATACTTTTAATTTTTTTGTTGTATCATTTGTACCGTTGTATACCATATTAACGTAAGGGATATAGGCAACGCCTTTTAAAGAAGAGCGGACAAAGCTGTACTGCCAGTTTTCTCTGCCATCGGGTAAAATATCAATATCATTGGGTTCACCAAAGGATAATTTCACTTCTTCCTTTGTGGTTTTACCTTTGATCAATTGGGCAGATACTTTTTCTTGAGACATTTTTTCTAAATGCGGATTACCATTTTTCGTGGCACAGCCAGAAAGTAAGGTAGATATTAGTATCATTGAGATGGTGCTAATTTTTTTCATGTTGTTTTTAACCTGTTGTATTGAATGACAATGACGAAGGAGGTTTATTTTTCTTAAATTTTTGTACAGTGTCAAGTATGTTGTTTGAAGGGCTTCAGTATTGTCTTAAAAATGTTAGTTAACTTATTTCGTTATTTTACGATAAAACGTGGCATTTTTTTTACCTATTTGGTAAGGTAGCAAAATAGTTATTAACGCGTGATGATTTTTTCTTGTATTAGCGAAAAATGTTACATTTATTTTTCTCTGTTTTGATTGGTGCTGTCTTACAGCTATTGGCAATCGTTGCGTTTTTTATGATCGCTCGTGGTGCTAAGTCGCAAGTAACGTCTGCAACGCAGATACGCAACCGCTTCTATTTGGGTGAGTTGGTTAAATGGCTTGTTGTTGTTGTAGGCTTTTCCGGCATATGGTTTTTGGGATATTGGAATCCAACAGCCGTTTTGGTTGGATTTTTTGTGTCGCAATTGATATATTGGAGGCTCTTATTTTTGAGAAAGCCTGAAAAAATACATTTAGCTAGGAAACCGGCGATATGAGCCACCCAGCAACACCAACAGAATATATTGCGCATCATCTCCAAAATTGGCAGGTTGGCCAAGGATTTTGGACTTTAAATATGGATACCTTGCTCGTATCGTGGGTATTGGGTTTGTCCTTTATAGGCCTGTTTTATCTTGCGGCAAGGCGTGCTACGGTTGGTGTGCCAGGTCGTCTCCAAAGCAGTATTGAAATGATTGTCGAATTTGTTGATGCGCAGGTAAAAGACAGTTTTCATGCCAAAGATGCAATGATTGCCCCGTTGGCCTTGACCATCTTTGTTTGGGTATTTTTAATGAATACCTTTGACTTGCTCCCAGTTGATGTTTTACCACGTATAATGGGTGCAGTAGGTGCTTCCCATTTTAAAGCGGTTCCAACCACTGATCCAAATTTAACACTCGGTATGTCCATCTCTGTTTTTATATTGCTCAATATCTATGCGATAAGAGCCAAAGGGGCAGGAAAATTTTTAAAAGAGCTTTTTTGTAAACCGTTTGGGCCTTGGTTGTTTTTCGCCAATTTCTTTTTAAGAATCGTCGAAGATTTGGCCAAACCCATTTCACTTGGATTGCGATTATTCGGTAATCTTTATGCCGGTGAACTGATTTTTATTTTGATTGCTTTATTGCCTTGGCATTCTCAGTGGTTATTGGGGTTACCGTGGGCTATTTTTCATATCTTGGTCATTACCATTCAGGCATTTATTTTTATGGTATTGACGATTGTATATCTCAGTTTGGCTGTAGCCGATCACTAGAAAAAGGTATGTAAAAACAATATAGTTGAATACAGTTTGTCTATTAACATTAACAACACACGCAGTCCTTTGGGAGGATGAATAAAATGGTTGAAACAGCAATGCAATCAGCGGTATTAATTACCAATATGCAAACCACAACGATTATGGCCGTTACAATTTTAATTGCCGTTGGTGCCTTTAGTACTGCACTTGGCTTTGCCTTATTGGGGGGCAAATTTATCGAAGGGTCAGCAAGACAGCCTGAAATGATGGGGCAGTTACAAGTGAAAATGTTTATCGTTGCTGGTTTGCTGGATGCGGTGACCATGATTGGTGTTGGTATTGCCTTGTTCTTCACCTTTGCGAATCCGTTTTTGGCGACACTGCTTGAACACCTACCAAAATAAGTATACTTAGGTGAAATTAGCAAAGCGAGGAGTCTGGTTGTGAGCATTAACGCAACATTATTGGGACAGATGGTTACCTTTGGGTTATTTGTTTGGTTTACCATGCGTTTTGTCTGGCCATTGCTAAAAGCGACGATAGATGCGCGCGCGCTTAAAATTTCGGAAGGACTTGCCGCAGCAGAGCTGGGTCATGAGGCCCTTCAAAAAGCCGAAGAAAAAGCGCGTGAAGTGGTCAAAGTCGCGCATGAAAAAGCAAAGTCAATCGTAGAAAGTGCACAAAAACAAGCAGATCGCTTGCTACAAACGGCTAAAGAAACGGCTACAGAAGAAAAATCTAGGGCAGTTGCAGCGGGCTCTGAAGAAGTGGAGCGGGCTTATCAAAAAGCCCGTCAAAACTTGCAAGCCGAGTTAGCTGATTTGGTTGTGTTGACGACAGAACAATTATTGGGGCGCACACTGACTAAAACAGATCAAGCGCACTTGGTTTCACTGTTGGAGAAACCATGATCGTATTAAGGACACAAGCACGTCCCTATGCCAATGCCCTTTTTGAGTTGTCCCTTGAGGAGGAGACGATTGAATCGTGGCATAGGGTTTTGTCGTTATTAGCAACTGTGATTCAAAATGAGGATGTGCAAGAGATGTTGCGGGTTCGTAGCATTGATTCAAAAGAGTGGGTAACTTGGATTCAGTCCTTAAAACCCGAGTTGTTGAATCACCCAACAGTGGGTAATTTTTTGAGCTTACTTGCCGAAAAGCGTCGTTTACACTTATTGCCTCAAATTCATGCATTGTTCGAAGAGCAATGGCGTAAGTCTAAGCATGAACAACGATTTTCAGTGACTTCCCCTACAAAATGGGATAAGGCACAGGCCAAAACATTCAGTGACTTTTTAGAGAAGCGTTTTGACTGTCAAGCCGAGGTTGTTTTTAAGACAGATCCAGCGATGCTGGGTGGTGTTGCTGTAGAAGGTGAGGGCTGGTCCTTAGATTGTTCCGTCAAAGGATGGCTAGCGCAACTGCGTGCTGAGTTATCCACTACATAAGATTGTTTTGTCGGACAATGCTGGATTGTATAAAAAACTAAAGAATGCAAAGTGCCCGAATGCTATGTTAGCATCCTAGACGAAGGCATTGTTATCAAGTGTATAGATAGAGGTTATCACGATGGATTTAAATGTTTCAGAAATTACGCCAGTCATTAAAGAAAAAATAAAACATTTTGCAGCGCGTAAACATCCTCGGAACGAAGGGACCGTTTTGAGCGTTTCTGATGGTATTGTCCGCATTGATGGGTTGCCAGAAGTCCAGTATGGAGAGCGATTGGCATTTGAAAATAATACCTTCGGCATCGCCTTAAATTTAGAACAAGATTGTGTGGGGGCCATCGTATTGGGGTCTGCCGAGTCTTTGGCCGAAGGGCAAAAGGTATATTGCACCGGTGAAATTATTAGTGTGCCAGTGGGCGAAGCCCTTTTGGGACGTGTTGTTGATGCGCTAGGACGTCCCATCGATGGAAAGGGTGAGATTCTCACAACCCAGATGTCTCCAATAGAAAAAGTAGCACCAGGGGTCATTTGTCGTCGTTCTGTCACTCAGCCACTCCAGACAGGAATTAAGCCGATTGACTCGATGGTCCCGATTGGGCGTGGACAACGTGAATTGATTATCGGTGATAGACAAACAGGCAAAACAACCTTAGCGGTTGATACCATCATTAATCAACGCAACACAGGTGTAAAATGTGTGTATGTAGCGATTGGGCAAAAAGCTTCTTCCGTCGCAGCAGTTGTGCGTAAGCTGGAAGAAGAAGGTGCGATGGCCCATACCATTGTGGTTGCTGCAACGGCAGCTGAGTCAGCGGCTTTGCAATATATTTCTGCATATGCAGGATGCACCATGGGGGAATATTTCAGAGACAAGGGTGAGGATGCGCTCATTATTTATGATGATTTAACCAAACAAGCGTGGGCTTACCGACAAGTTTCGTTATTACTGCGTCGTCCGCCGGGTAGAGAAGCGTATCCAGGAGATGTCTTTTATTTGCATTCTCGCTTATTAGAACGTGCCGCCCGTGTCAATGAGGCTTATGTCGAAGAGGTAACTCAGGGTGCTCTCAAAGGCAAAACAGGGTCTCTCACTGCATTGCCTATTATTGAAACACAGGCCGGAGATGTATCCGCTTTTGTTCCAACCAATGTTATTTCGATTACAGATGGTCAAATATTTTTAGAAACAGATCTATTTAACGCAGGTATTCGACCTGCTATTAATGCAGGCCTGTCTGTTTCTCGTGTAGGAGGCGCAGCGCAAACAAAGATTATTAAGAAATTAGGCGGTGGTATTCGCTTGGCTTTGGCGCAGTATAGAGAATTGGCTGCTTTTGCCCAATTTGCCTCCGATCTAGATGAAGCAACACGCAAGCAGTTAGAGCGTGGAAAACGTGTCGTAGAAGTGATGAAGCAACGACAGTACATGCCGTTATCTGTCGCCGAGATGGCCGTATCTTTATACGCGGTAGACAGAGGATTTTTTGATAATATTGCTGTGGACAGCATTGTTGAAACAGAGCTGGCCTTAAAGGCATTTGTACAGCGTACCTATCCGGAGTTGTTAGATAAAATCAATCAAGTTGCTGAATTAACGAATGAAATAGAAACGGCCTTACATGAGGCCTTAACCGCCTTTAAAGCAACAGTGGATGCGTAATTATGGGTTTTGTACGAGAAATTCGTTCTAAAATCAAAAGTGTTCAAAGCACTGAAAAAATTACTTCAGCAATGCAAAAAGTTGCTGCGAGTAAAATGCATCGTGCGCAAGAGCGTATGCGTGCTTCACGGCCTTTTGCCCATCAAATACACGAGGTAATTACTCATTTGGCGGCTGCATCCTTAGAAGATCCCCATCCTTATTTGGTGGAAAGACCCGTTAAAAATATTGGTGTCATCGTTGTTTCTTCCGATCGAGGTTTATGTGGTGGCATGAATATTAATCTCTTTAAGTCGTTAATCACTTTTATGAAAGAGTGGAAAGAGAAAGAGGTAGATACCGAAATTTGTGTGTTTGGAAAAAAAGCAGAGCAATTTTTTAAAACAGTAGGCGGAAAAGTTGTGTCCAGTGTCACAGGATTAGGTGACAAGCCGGTTATTCAAGATTTAATTGGTTCTGTTCGGGTGATGCTTACAGCTTATGCAGAAGGACGTATCGATCGCCTGTATTTGGTTTATAACCAGTTTGTAAATACCATGACACAAAAAGCTAAAATTGATCAGCTGATCCCCGCTGTGCATCAACCCGCGCAAACAAAAAAACACCGTTGGGATTACCTATATGAGCCCAATGCACAAGCCTTGTTAGATACTTTGTTGATTCGTTATATCGAATCCTTGGTCTATCAAGGGGTTGTTGAAAACGGGGCATGCGAGCAAGCGGCTCGAATGATTGCAATGAAAAATGCCTCTGACAATGCGCAAGAAATTATTGGTGATTTAAAATTGATGTACAACAAGGCGAGACAGGCTGCAATTACCCGAGAACTTTCAGAAATTGTGGCTGGCGCAGCTGCCGTATAAAAGAAGGAGAAGAAACAGTGAGTGGTCATATTACCCAAATTATTGGCGCTGTCGTTGATGCAGTATTTCCTCGAGATAAAGTACCAAAGGTCTATCATGCCTTAAAGGTAAAAGAAATAAATCTAACGCTAGAAGTTCAACAACAATTGGGCGATGGTGTTGTCCGTACCATTTGTATGGGATCATCCGAGGGACTAAAGCGTGGCATGTTGGTTGAAGATACCGGTCAACCCATTCAGGTGCCTGTTGGTCAAAAAACCTTGGGTCGTATTGTCGATGTTTTAGGGCGTTCTATTGATGGGTTGCCAGAAATTGAGTCTGAGGAGCGTTGGTCTATTCATCGAAATGCGCCAAGCTACGAAGAACAAGCCAATAGTCAAGAGTTGCTCGAAACAGGTATCAAAGTCATCGACTTAATTTGCCCTTTTGCCAAGGGGGGTAAAGTTGGTTTATTCGGTGGCGCAGGTGTTGGTAAAACCGTCAATATGATGGAATTGATTCGTAATATTGCCATTGAGCACAGCGGTTTTTCTGTGTTTGCCGGTGTGGGCGAGCGAACCCGAGAAGGAAACGATTTTTATCATGAAATGAAAGAATCCCAAGTGCTCGACAAAGTATCCTTGGTATATGGGCAGATGAATGAACCACCAGGAAACCGTTTACGTGTGGCACTCACTGGATTAACAATGGCAGAAAAATTCCGTGATGAAGGGCGGGATGTCTTGCTGTTTATCGATAATATTTATCGTTATACCCTGGCTGGAACCGAGGTATCTGCGCTATTGGGGCGTATGCCTTCTGCTGTGGGTTATCAGCCCACCTTAGCCGAAGAAATGGGGGCCTTACAAGAACGCATTACCTCTACCAAGACGGGTTCTATCACCTCTATTCAAGCAGTCTATGTGCCGGCTGATGACTTAACCGACCCATCTCCTGCGACAACCTTTGCGCATCTTGATGCAACGGTTGTGTTATCCCGACAAATTGCCGAATTGGGTATTTATCCTGCAATTGATCCACTGGATTCAACCAGTCGTCAATTGGATCCATTAATTGTGGGTCAAGAACATTATGAAGTGACGCGAAAAGTACAAAGTACATTACAGCGATATAAGGAACTAAAAGACATTATCGCCATTTTAGGCATGGATGAATTGTCTGAAGCCGATAAAAAAACGGTTTCTCGTGCAAGAAAAATTCAACGCTTTTTGTCTCAACCTTTTTTTGTTGCCGAAGTCTTTACGGGTTCACCTGGGAAGTATGTCTCATTAAAAGAGACCATTCGTGGCTTTGGAGGCATTGTTGACGGTGAATATGATCATATTCCTGAACAGGCATTTTATATGGTTGGCAGCATTGATGAAGTGATTAAAAAAGCAGAGGAATTACAGTAACTTTATGCCACACTATTTTGATGTTAACATCGTGAGTCCCGAAGAGTCTTTATTTTCTGGTAAAGCACAAAAGCTATTTGTCAGCGGCGTTATGGGCGATTTAGAGATTTTATATGGACACACGCCCTTGTTAACCAAATTAAAACCTGGTGTTGTTTGGGTGGTGACAGAAACGGGTGCAGAAGAAGTGCTGTATATTTCGGGTGGCGTTTTAGAAGTGCAACCCACAGTCAGCACAATTCTTGCAGATGTTGCCATCCGTGCAGATGATGTTGACGAAGCGCAGGCAAAAGCAGCCAAAAAACGCGCAGAAGAAGTCTTGCAAGGACGCAATGGTGAAATTGATTATGCCAAAGCGCAGTATGAATTGCATGAGGCGGTGGCTAAGTTGCGATTATTGCAAAAAATAAAAAAATTGCGTTAGTTGATTATTTTGATAGGGTTTATTTATTTTCTCGAAGATGCTTAAGTGCAAAAACAGTAATACTTGATCGAACAATCCCTTGCAATAATGCTGGTCGTATGCCTGCAAACAAAGCCGTAGTCCCATGCTTTTTAAGGTGTGCTTTAAATCCCGTGAGTAAACTCCCGTTGTCTTGAGGTAATCGTGTCTGTGCAAAGGTTTGTAGTCCACTTAAAGGCTGACTAATCATGGTTGTAGCGCTGCCGACAAAAATACCTACACCAAAAGTACTCTGAGTATTGAGCTTATCGGTTTTGAGTAATTTTTTTGCCTGGGTTTGGGCAAAATTTTCGAGTCCACAAAAAAGATTCCAAGAAAAAAGCCCTTTGCCAAAGGCAATGCCTGTGCCTGTATATAAAAATTTTATGGTTATGCTAGGCAATTCTTTATGAATAACACGATAGCAAACCACCCTTTCTACGGGGCCAAAAACCGTTGTTTCGAATATAGAAAGTGTTGTGGCTGTTGCAATATTGGGTATACCGTAGTCATTCGATTCGAAGGACTCTGGAAGCCAACTTTGATAGTAATTGGGTAAAAAAGAAAGGGCAGGCAATCGATAACTTTGTTTGCATAAAGTCAGTGCACAAAAGGGCATGGCGCCACTATAAAATCCGTTGATGAATCCTTTTTTTCGATAGATATCTTTTGCGGTTATCAAGATATTTTGATGTTTGCTTGGATCGTTTTGCATATGTACCTTAATTGACCACAGTGGGTACTCGCAAGCAATGTGTAAAGCTGTTGTGCTGACAATAACAGAATAATCAGAGAAAAATGTTTTGATTCGATCATCAATACTTTTTTTCATAAAAGGCGCTACCTTTATTTTTATAAAATATTTATAGATTATATGTTATATCAATCGTGTTGTATTTTACAT
>JBEAUL010000102.1:0-4300 GCA_041161475.1 Pseudomonadota bacterium
ATTTTAGGATCATCTAAATATTCACAAATACCGGCATTTAAAATGACAATATCTAAGGTATCTGTAATACTTAATAATGATTTTGTTAACTCTTTTGTGTTTATCTTTTCTTCAAAATCAGATTGTAGAAAAAAACAAGATGCATTATCTACTAAATGGGCTATTTTTTCTTGATGACGGCCTGTTGCAATGACCTTAGATCCTTTTTTCAACAGTTTTTCGAGTAACGAAAGGCCTATGCCAGACGTCGCACCTGTTAGCCAAATATATTTTTCTTTAAAAAAATTGGGGTCAGCTTGCTGTTTCAGCATGATGTCTCCTGTTCATTTTTTGGAAATATACGCAAACCCCATACTAGACCCAATTTCTCTAATACCTTTATACCGTAATAAGTTAAATCGATTTGCCACCAATATACGCCTTGCCTGCTACTTGTTGGGAAAAAATGATGATTATTGTGCCAACCCTCCCCCAAGGTAACCAAAGCCAATAGCCAGTGATTTCGACTATTGTCTTTTGTTTCATGTGGACGATTACCTATATTACTGTGTGCAAATGAATTTATCGATGCAGTAACATGAAATAATACAACCGTAGAAATAAAAAATCCCCATACAACACACTGAAAACCATTGGTATTTGATACCCAACCATTCTTCGAAAGAAATTCACCCAAACAATATAAGCCTGTAATATACAATATTGGTACTAATGTATCGAAGCGATCTAAAAATCGCAGTTCAGGAAATTTTTCCCAATCCCGAACATGCTCTATTTTTGTTGACCCGTATTCACTCGATAAAAACCAACCCACATGGCTCCACCAAAAAGGATACCATTTTGGTGAATGCGGATCTCTCGGGCTATCTGCATATCGATGATGTAATCGATGACAAGCACTCCACCATAAAGGACCGCGTTGACAGGCCGTATTACCCAAGATGGCAAACAGTGTTTGCATAAATCTAGAGGTTTTATAAGCACGATGAGAAAAATAGCGATGATAAAAAGCAGTGATCGAAAACATACGAACACAGTACAGTACAACAGCTAATACAAGCGCAAACTGGCTTACGCCTGTTATCCATACCAATCCACAACCCAGATGCAGTAAAATAAATGGGATAGTTCTTAGCCAATCAACTTTAATTTTTGTATGCGTAGTCAGCTGACTGTTATTGTCAGACGCTAAAATCGATGTATCAAATAAAAACAACACCCGTCTTAACGCATCTGGAAAGATCCCTGACATTGCCACTACACTCCCTGTTAACACACGCATGAATGCCCAGCATGACTATTGGGCATAAAATTCCATTCTTATTACCGTAAGGGTCGAGAATTATTGTACAATTTTTGATGAGAGCGAGTCTATAAAAATATTAAAAAGCCTCACCTCTCGTGACGTATCCAGGAATTTCTTTACGCAAAGTCTCATTCATATGGGTATTACCCACACCTGCAAAACCTTTAAAAACCAATTGCAGTGCCACTTTTCTCACAATCTGCTTACCCACTTGCTGGATATCATAGGGTTGTAAGATTCGAGAAAAACTAAAGCGGGTTGCAACACAGCAACCCTCATACTCTAATCCCATCATAATCGTTTTAGATTGGTGATGATGAATATCGTATGCCCAATGTCCCAGGAACCTGACTTGTTCCGTAAGACTCCATGCACCAGAAGTATCTCCATAAAAGATCCGCTCTGCTCGTCCTGTAGTTGGATCTATAATTAACGGGTTTCTAGCAATATAGCCAAAACCAATATTAAAAATGTCAATTTCTCTTGGATGATACTGTAGAGTCAATCCCGTTTTATCTACACTTTTTCGATAAGTATTCCACTGTAAATCGACAATAGAACGCCATTCGGTATTCCAGGCATAACTGGCCTGCCCGGCAATGGGGGAACGATGCCTATCTGCATGACATAACTCACTTGAGGGACATTGTGTATCTATTCCAGGCTGGCATGCAGTCACACGTCTATTTTTAAAATAAAAGATCTGTCCAATCCCTACATGAAGACGCTCTACTTGATCGACCTCTGTCAATAATTGGCTTTCAAGGCCTAAGGTTATCTGATGGGTATCACCCACCCTGTCTGTACCGCTGAAACGATTATCGCTATATAGCTGATAATAATCAAAAGGAATAAAACCTGAATCAAAATTAGGTAACCTAGACTGGTCTCTATATGGCACATATAGATAATACAAGCGAGGCTCTGCTGTTTGTGTGTAGCGATTTTTTCCGAACTGGGTTTCGCGAGAAAATACCAAACCAGAATGCAAATCAACCATTGGTATTTCGATTGCTGGACGTGTTGGTTTCCCTAAAGATTTATCTTGATTACTTAATGATAAGCGATAGGAAGCCAAATGCCATTGCAAACGTGGTTTAATAAACCACGCGGAGCTTGCATAATCCCAACTAAGACCCGGTCTGGCATAGTAGCGTTCTCCCGTTGTAACAGACAATCCAGTAAATGGATCGGGTTTATGTGAAAAGTAGGTAAAGGAGGCATTCATACGTCCTAAAAAATGACCCGGCAAATCAACATTCAAATAATCTGCACTCAGTTCAGGTAGTTTTCTGTATACATCTGTCATGGTTGGCCCATTAAAGGGATGTAACACTTTATACTGCTGAACCAAGCCTTTTAACTGCCACCTTGCATCTAGATACGCCACATTGGCTCTTTGATCTAAAGCGTTTGTATCTAAACCATACAATCCTTTACTAAAATCCATAAAATAATTATCATCACTCACCGTTTGATACTGGATGGCGGTACGCCAATGTGGATCTACACTGCTTTGGTGTTGTAACCCAAGGTAGTATCGATGCGTACTTAAGCGTTTTAAACCCAATACACGGGGATCGTTATTTAAAAATTGTGGATGAGAGGCGAGATTACTGGCTCGAAAAGTTGTATATTTTCTGTCGTGTGGTAAAAAATTAAGCTTTAAGTCTACTTTCTGGTGTTGTGTCAACCCTCTAAAATGGCCCCCCATATCAAAGCCACGTTGCGTCAATAAACGAGGTGTTACGGTTAAATCATAGTTAGGGGCTATATTCCAGTAAAATGGAATGCCAATTTCTAATCCAGACTGATTACTCAAGGCATAGGTGGGATATAAAAATCCTGTTTTTCGTCTGTCATCAATCGGAAAATCAACATAAGGAAAATAAAACACAGGAATATTTTTAACTTCTAACCAACCGTGTCTGGCAACGCCTCTACCGCTCGCTTTATTTAAAACAACGCGTTTAGCAGATAATATCCAAGTATTGCTACCCGGTTCACAAGTGGTATAAGTCGCGTTTTTGAATTCAATCCAATCATCCCCCTTTGCCAATAATTCAGAAGCCGTACCACGTGCATGCTTTTTGTACAAACGAAAATGTGCAGGAGATAAATTTTTTGTGTCAGTTGCCCAATCAATATGAGCACGATTTCCTTCTAAGCGCAAATCAGGCTCAATAATTTTGACATGCCCAATGGCATCAATTTTATTAATACGATGTGTACTTTCATTGCGATAAATTTTGGCAAAATCGGCGCTAATTTGTCTATCGGGTTGTTGTAAAAAAACATTTCCTTTAAAAATCGATGGTCCATCAACCATAAATTCACCACTATCAGCCGTAATAGTGGTTTGTCCTAATGGATTTTGTGCGCTATAGCCAGAAAAGTCTGGCTGTTGGTATGAACCTCTACACAGAGAACGAGTTCTGTCTACGACCCAATCATCAAAGGAAAGGATGGACATGACCTCTTCTGCACACAAACCATGCCATATCGCCAGACTCAACAACACAGTTACGGTTGCATACAGTCTACAAGTCTGTCTAAACATCTTTTTCACTTAAGAAACGTTTAAATACCATTGACACCGCCTCAGGATCGTCTATATGAACATGGTGACTTCCTGGCATACGGTGCACTTGTAACTGCTGAAAACAAGCTGAGCGAGAAACAAACAACGCTTCACCAAATGGCCAACCACTGTCTGGACGAATTAAGCAAGCGGCTGCCGTAATTTGCTTTAAAAAACATTCTAGCTGTTCTTCGCTTAACATACTCATTGGCGGCACAGTCAATCGCTGATCGGTTCGCCAACGATAGACAGATCCGTCTTTTTTTAACCCTCGACGAACCAAAGCTTTTGCACCCCGTTCAACCATAGGCGTAACACGCAAGCGTGCTTCTAGCGCATTAGCGATACTTTTATAGGCAGGCGTTTTTTTTCGGCTTAATTGTTGATAATCTTCAATAACTTTTCGCACATGT
>JBEAUL010000011.1:0-12004 GCA_041161475.1 Pseudomonadota bacterium
CTGATACAGTCATGTTATGCAGCGGATACTTGTTGCTGCTTTCTACGTCCTTTTCGAGTCCGGGCATTTGTCCGAGTATTTTGACCACGAACAGGTAGACCACGCTTATGGCGAAGACCACGGTAACATTTAATATCCATTAAACGCTTGATGCTCATTGACACACGACGTCTTAAATCACCTTCAACTTCAAATTTGTTCACTGCATCTTGTAGAGCAATGGCCATGTCTTCAGTAAAGGTTTCTACTTTGGTTTCGGGATCTAAATTTAAGCTCGCGCAAATTTTACGTGCACGTGGATCGCCAATACCATAAATTTTTTGTAAAGCAACGCGAATGTGCGCTTTAGGAGCCAAAATAACACCTGATATCCGTACTATCATGATTAACCCTGCCTTTGTTTATGTTTTGGATTGCTGCAAAGTACTCTTACGACTCCGCTTCTCCGAATGGTTTTGCATTTCGGACAAAGCTTTTTCACAGACGCTCTTACTTTCATTTTAATGTCTCTCTACTTATTCACTGCTTAGGTTATTAACTATCTGACCCAGATTTTACTTTATCTAGCCCCTAAAAGGCTAGTAGTTCTACCGAAATCCTTTAAAATTCGCCTTATTCATTAAAGATTGATACTGATGTGACATTAAGTGCGCTTGCACTTGTGACATAAAATCCATCACAACAACCACGATAATCAATAAGGATGTTCCTCCAAAGTAAAAAGGAACATTCCACCCCATCACTAAAAATTCAGGCATCAGTGATACAGCGGTGATATACAGGCAACCAATCATTGTTAAGCGCGTCATTACCGTGTCTACATAATGTGCCGTTTGTTCACCTGGACGAATCCCTGGAATAAAGCCACCTGATTTTTTTAAATTTTCTGCCGTTTCTTTAGGATTAAATACAATGGCAGTATAAAAAAAGCAGAAAAATATAATTGCCGCAGCAAATAGCGCGATATAAATGGGTTGTCCAGGAGATAACCACAGACTAACGCGGGTTAACCAATTCATTTCTGCACCAGCAGCACTACCAAACCATTGGGATAGCGTCGCAGGAAACAATATCAAACTAGAAGCAAAAATAGGTGGAATAACGCCAGCCATATTTAACTTTAAAGGCAAATGACTGGATTGTGCGGCATATACTTTTCTACCATGTTGTCTTTTTGGGTAATTAACTGTAATACGACGCTGTGCGCGTTCCACAAATATAATAAATGCAATAACCCCCACCATCATCACTGCCAGCAACAAGAGTGCAATAGATTCTAATTCGCCATTTCTTACTTTGTCAAAAGTAGAGACAATCGCTTTAGGTAATCCCGAGACAATCCCGGCAAATATAAGCATAGAGATGCCGTTTCCAATGCCTCTTTCTGTGATTTGTTCTCCCAGCCACATCAGAAACATGGTTCCAGTAACAAGCGTCAGCGTTACGATAAAGTAAAAACTGAACCCCGGATGTACATCTAAAGCAGAGCTAGACAAAAATTTTGCCATCCCAAAAGCCTGGACACTGGCAAGCATCACTGTTCCATAACGTGTATATTGTGATATTTTTTTGCGACCTGCTTGACCTTCTTTTTTCAGCTGTTCAAAACTAGGCACCATGACTGTTAACAACTGTACAATGATAGACGCTGAGATATATGGCATCACACCCAAGGCAAACACGCTAAAACGACTCAGAGAACCACCTGAAAACAGGTTAAACAGGCCCAAAATACCACTGTTACCCGACAAAATTCTTTCAATCTCATTTGGATCGATACCTGGAACTGGGATATGCGATCCAATTCGAAAGATTAACAGCGCGCCGATTAAAAACCAGATTCTGGATTTTAACTCGGACAACCCTCCCTGTTTATTCGCTATTGCTGTTTTTGTCATGGATATTATTACTCTACCTTTCCACCAGCAGCTTCAATTGCAGCTTTCGCACCTTTTGTTACTTTTAACCCTTGGATAATAAAAGGTTTTTCTACTTTTCCAGAAAGAAAAATTTTCACTTGTTTAGTAGAAATTGGTACAACATTGGCCGCCATCAAAGCCTTCATATCAACAACTTCAACGTCTAATTTTGCCAAATCGCTTAATCTCACTTCTTCTACAAATCGAGAAACACGAGAAGTAAAACCAAATTTTGGTAAACGACGTTGTAAAGGCATTTGTCCGCCTTCAAACCCAACTTTATGGTAACCACCTGCACGGGCTTTTTGTCCCTTATGGCCTTTGCCACAAGTTTTACCTTTTCCAGATCCAATTCCTCGACCCAGACGTTTTGAATTTTGTTTTGCCCCTATAGCTGGGCTTAATTCGTTTAAAAACATATTAGCATTGCTCCACTTTTAACAAGTAAGATACTTGGTTAATCATACCACGAACGCAAGGAGTATCTTCTAGACGCACAGTTTGACTTATTTTTCTTAAGCCCAAGCCTACTAAAGTGGCACGATGCTTAGGTAAACGTCCAAATCTACTTTTTACCAAAGTCACTGCGAGATATTTAGGCTGAGAGGCCTGTTTTTTTTGCTTAACCATTAACCACCTCTGCTTCTCCGATGATATCGACCAGTTTTTTACCACGCTTTGCGGCAACGCTTTCAGGAGAGGTCATGTTTGTTAACCCTTTAATGGTCGCCAACACGACATTCACTGGATTTGTTGAGCCAATACATTTTGACAACACGTTTTGAACACCAATAACCTCGAAGATAGCGCGCATTGAGCTACCTGCAATAATTCCGGTACCTTCAGACGCTGGCAACATAACCACTTTAGACGCGCCATGATTGGATACGATAGGATGATACAATGTGGTGCCGTTCAACTCGACTTTTACTAAACTTCTACGGGCAGCTTCCATTGCTTTTTGGATAGCTACAGGTACTTCACGGGCTTTACCACGACCAATACCAACACGACCTTTACCGTCACCAACCACTACGAGGGCCGCAAAACTAAAGATACGTCCACCTTTTACTACTTTGGCATTACGCGATACTGAGATTAGTTTTTCTAAAAAACCGTCGCCTTTTTGCCCTAATTCGTCTTTAACTGCCATTTTTTATCACCCTTAGAATTCTAAGCCACCGGCACGTGCCGCTTCTGCTACTGCTTTAACCAAACCATGATACTTAAAACCAGAGCGGTCAAAAGCAACGCGAGAAACACCTTTCTCTTTCGCGCGTTTAGCAACCAAATCGCCAACGGCTGTCGCTATTTTCATTTTTCCTGGCCCTTTGGCTTCTGCATCTGCACAAATGACTTTATCCAAGCTGGATGCCTGTGCAATAACTTCCGCACCTGTGGAAGAAAACACCTGCGCGTAGATATGCATATTACTTTTATAAACACATAAGCGAACAGCGCCCAACTCAATAATTTTACGACGAGTACGGGTTAAACGACGCTGACGAGAAGTGATTTTACTCATGGTATTTTACCTTGCCCTATTTCTTCTTGGTTTCTTTAATGACAACCACTTCATCCGAATAACGAATGCCTTTACCTTTATAACACTCTGGTAAGCGGTATTCACGGATTTTTGCGGCAACCTGGCCAACTTGTTGCTTGTCAGCACCTTTAATTAAAATTTCTGTATTGCTGGGCGTCTCAATGGTGATACCAGCAGGGGCTACAAACTCAATTGGATGAGAATAACCCAAAGACAATGTTAGTTTATTTCCTTGCAATGCGGCACGATAACCAATACCAACCAACAATAATTTCACCTCAAAGCCAACGGATACACCTTTGATATAATTATTCAAAAGCGCATTTGTTGTACCTAACATAGGATGCTTTGTATATCCTTGTTTTAAACGTACAAAGTATTGACCATCTTCATTGCGTATTTCAACCATAGGAGACAGCTTATGTTCAAACTGTCCTTTCTTGCCTTTTACCTGTACAACATCACCGTTAACTGTTAGTTCTACTTCTTTTGGCAACTGAAGGGGTTTTTTTGCGACTCTAGACATTTTAGTATTTCCCTTATTTATGCAACCAAACAGATCACTTCGCCACCTTGACCTAGCTGGCGTGCTTTTTTATCTGTCATGAGACCTTGTGAAGTCGAAATAATAGCAACCCCAAGACCACCTAATACTTTTGGTAACTCTTCTTTAGATTTATAGACTCGCAAGCCAGGGCGACTAACACGCTTAATCGTCTTGATGACAGGCTGACCATTGAAATACTTTAAGGTCACGTTAAAAGAAGGCATACCTTTGCTGTCTTCTGTTTTTTCGTACTGTAAATATCCTTCATCTGATAGGACTTGTAACACAGCTTCTTTTTTTACAGAAGCAGACACTTGCACATTCGCTTTTTTGGCCATTTGACCATTACGAATTCTTGTTAATAAATCCGCAATTGGATCTGTCATACTCATGGATTAACCCTCAAAACCTATTTATTTACCAACTTGCTTTCTTAATGCCAGGAACCAAGCCGGACATAACAAATTCTCTCAACTTATTACGGCCCAACCCAAAGCGACGATAAACCCCTCTAGGACGCCCAGTTAAAAAGCAACGGTTTCTATGCTGACAAGCGTTAGAACCCCTAGGCAATTTTTGCATTTCTATTTGAGCCTTGAATTTTTCTTCCACACCAACATTCGGATCACGAATAATAGCTCTCAACGCTGCACGCTTTTCTTGATATTTCAAAATTAGCTTTTGCTTTTTGTTGTTTTTTTCTACTGAGCTTGTTTTTGCCACGCTTTATACTCCTAGCCTTAATTCGTTTCTCTGAATGGAAATTTAAATGCCTGCAATAACTGCAAACCTTCTTTATTGGTTTTCGCGGTTGTTGTAATACAAATATCTAAACCTCTGATCGCATCAATTTTATCGTACTGAATCTCTGGAAAAATAATTTGCTCTTTTACGCCAAAATTATAATTACCTCTGCCATCGAATGCACGACGACTCAAGCCACGAAAATCGCGTACTCTTGGAATAGCTATGTACAATAATCTTTGCAAGAAATCATACATTCTTTCTTTACGCAAAGTGACTTTACAGCCAATTGGCCAACCATCGCGAATCTTAAATCCGGCGATAGATTTTTTGGTATAAGTAATTTGCGGTTTTTGACCAGCGATTTTAGCCATATCCTGAACAGCATGCTCTAACAATATTTTTTTATCATTGACTGCTTCACCTACACCCATATTTAGCGTAATTTTAACAATCTTAGGCACTTCCATAATATTGCTATACCCCAATTCTTTCATTAACTGAGGAACGATGGTTTCTTCATACAATTTTTTTAAAACGGCCATTTTCTTACACCCTGTCTCTAATTCTATTTTAACTGCCCTTAAGCACCAATCACTTCGCCGTTTGAGCGATAAATACGGACTTTTTGTCCATCTTCTAAGGTTTTATACCCTATTTTGTCGGCTTTTTTTGTTAAAGGGTTATAAATAGCCACTTTGCAAACAGACAATGGGGCTTCTTTTTTAATAATGCCACCCGCTTGTTCCTGAGAAGGATTTGCGCGTGTATGACGTGACACGACGTTAACACCCGTAACCCGGACCTTAAAGCCTTCTTTAACACCACGATTTGGTTTTGACTTGACCCGTAATACAGCTTCGACAGGGCCAATTGTGCCTTTGTCTTTTCCAGAAATTACAATTACGGTATCTTCTTTTTTAATCCTACACTTGCTCATAGCCATATTCTCTATTGTTACAACACTTCTGGGGCCAAAGATATAATCTTCATAAATTGCTCGTTACGTAACTCTCTGGTTACAGGCCCGAATATACGGGTACCGATGGGCTGTAATTGAGCATTTAATAAAACGACTGCATTAGAATCAAAACGAATAACAGAACCATCCCGACGACGAACGCCTTTCTTTGTTCTTACTACCAAGGCGTTTAACACATCACCTTTCTTAACCTTTGCGCGTGGAATAGCATCTTTAACCGATATTTTGATTAAATTACCAACGCCAGCATAGCGACGCTTGGAACCACCCAGCACCTTGATGCACATCACGCGGCGTGCACCGCTATTGTCTGCCACATCGAGTATAGACTGCATTTGTATCATTTTTTTTCTCTCCGCTTACCGTGCTGATCAATTAACAGCACGACAACCTGTTTACTACCTACACAAACCCGTTACTTTAAATAAGGGTTACGTGATTTAAGCCCTTTGCCTACTTGCTCGATATGCCTAATACGATACACTGGACTTAGTATTGCCAGCAGGCATAGTAGCAATTTTTCCTTGAAATTACAAGCACAGAAGCACAATGGCTACTGCTATTACGCTTCCTGCGCTACTTTAGAAGACAGAATTTCGACTAAAGTCCATGCTTTTGTTTTTGAAAAAGGTGCACATTCTTTAAAACGCACCAGATCACCTTCTTGGCACGCATTTGCTTCATCATGCACATAGTATTTAGTGGACTTGCTTACTGTTTTTCCACCAAATTTAGGATGACGCTGCTTACGGCTAACCTTCACAACAGCTGTCTTATCCATCTTCACACTTGTTACCAAGCCTTCTATTAATTTTTGCGTTTTATTCACCACTGTCATGCTACACTCTCTTTACTCTTTGCTTCTGACAAAATAGTCTTAAGACGGGCGATATCTCGACGTACTTGCATAAGACGACTTTTGTTTTTTAATTCACCGCTGGCTTTTTGTAGTTTTAGCTTAAACTGCTCTCTACACAAAGAGTTCATCTCTGCATTTAATTCAACCCCAGTTTTGGCTCGACATTCTGAAATCCAGTTTTTTTTCTTCATGATCACATCAACTCGCGTTCTAAAAATTCTGTTTGTACGGGCAATTTTGCTGCAGCTAGACGAAAAGCTTCTTTCGCAATATCCGGTGTTACACCTTCTATTTCAAACATCACACGACCTGGTTGAACCAAAGCAACCCAATATTCAACATTACCTTTACCACTTCCTTGACGGACTTCTAAAGGTTTTAAGGTAATTGGCTTATCTGGAAAAATACGGATCCAAATTTTACCGCCACGCTTGATATAACGACTGACTGCACGTCGGGCCGCTTCTATTTGTCTGGCCGTAATTCTACCATGAGCCATTGCTTTTAAGCCAAATTCACCAAAGCTGACACGGTTACCTCGGGTTGCAACCCCTCGGTTGTGTCCCTTCATCTGTTTTCTAAATTTTGTCTTTTTAGGTTGTAACATGATACCTAACCCCTAGTCCTAAAATTATACGGCTTCTTGCTGACTGACGGCTGCATCGGTTTTTTCGATTACTTCGCCTTTGAAGATCCAAACCTTCACACCAATAATACCGTAGGTTGTCTTAGCCGTTGCCGTCGCATAGTCAATATTGGCTCTGAATGTATGCAAAGGCACCCGTCCTTCTCGGCACATTTCAGAACGCGCAATTTCTGCGCCACCCAAGCGACCGGATACACACACTTTGATACCCTTTGCACCAACGCGCATGGCCGATTGCACAGCACGCTTCATGGCACGACGAAACATCACACGTCTTTCTAACTGTTGCGCAATACTTCTAGCAACCAACAAAGCTTCTAACTCTGGCTTACGTATCTCTTCGATATTGATATGTACTGGCATACCCATTAAAACGGTAAGTTCGGCTTTCAATTTTTCAATTTCTTCACCTTTTTTACCGATCAAAACACCTGGCTTAGCCGCTTTTAACAGCACGCGCATTGTGCGACCTGTGCGTTCAATAATTGCTTCTACTACCCCTGCCGCTTCTGGCATGCGTTTTAGAATATGTGCTCTGGCCAACATATCTCCACGTAAGATACTTGAGAAAGACTTACCGCCTTCTGGAATCCATACGGCTTTTGGTTTAAGTATGCCACCGATTCCAAGACGTATGCCTGTTGGATTAACTTTATGTCCCATGAAAAATGCCCCTTGCTCGCCTTATTCAGCCACGACAATCGTGATATGACAATTTTGTTTAATAATACGGTTACCGCGCCCTTTTGCTCGAGCCATAAACCGTTTTAAGCTTGACGCTTCGTCTACAAAAATCTTCCGAACCACCAATGCATCGATGTCTAAACCATGATTGTGTTCTGCATTAGCAATAGCCGACCGTAACAATTTTTTCACCAAATGCGCGGATTTTTTCGTACTGAAGGTTAACGCATTTAAGGCTTTATTAACAGGCAGCCCTCGGATCAAATTTGCGACAAGTCGTGTTTTCTGAGCCGAAACTCGCGCATTTTTTAATTGAGCACACGCTTCTTGCATAATCATTCCTCTTTCACTCATCTTTATTTCTTGTCTTTTTTCGCTGCAGCTGCTTTAGTAGCCTTATCACCCGAGTGTCCTTTGAAGGTACGGGTAGGCGCAAACTCACCAAGTTTATGACCAACCATATTTTCTGTGACCAAAATAGGCACATGTTGACGCCCATTATGTACCGCAATGGTTAAATGTACCATGTCTGGCAAAATCATAGAACGTCTGGACCAAGTTTTAATCGGCTTTTTTGTTTTAGACAATAAAGCTCTTTTTACATGTTTCAGCAATCCTTTATCAATAAAAGGACCTTTTCTCCGAGAACGTGGCATTAGCAAAAACCCTCTATAGCTATTTCTTTACTTTATTTTATTTAGTACGCTTACGAATAATCATTTTACTCGTCCGCTTTACACGACGCGTTTTCTTCTCTAATTGTCCCCAAGGCGAACAAGGATGACGTCCACCAGAAGTACGGCCTTCACCACCCCCTAATGGATGGTCAATCGGATTCATTGCAACGCCTCGAACGTGTGGGCGCTTACCCATCCAACGCTTTCTACCGGCCTTACCAATTTTTTTCAGGTTATTTTCGCTGTTACCGACTTCACCTATGGTGGCACAACAGTCTAATAACACTTTACGCACTTCGCCTGACTTTAAACGTAAGGTTGCATGATCGCCTTCTTTAGCCAACAACTGTACGGAACAACCCGCACTTCTTGCCAACTGTGCACCTTTTTTAGGACGCATTTCAACACAGTGGATTGTTGCACCAATTGGGATATTCCGAATTGGTAATGCATTCCCTACACTGATAGGGGCGTCTTGTCCGGAAACAACTTGGCTACCTACTTTTAGCTCTTTTGGTGCAACCATATAACGGCGCTCACCATCCGCGTACAGCACCAATGCAATATTGGCTGTGCGATTTGGATCGTATTCTAAGCGTTCAACCACACCAACAATACCGAGCTTATTACGCTTCCAGTCAATCAATCGATAGTGACGCTTATGACCACCACCACGTTGCCAAGCAGTAACACGACCTTGTGCGTTACGACCACCTTTGGCACCGGCTTTTTTTGAATTGTTGACTACCAGACCTGCATAAGGCTTACCTTTATGCAACTCAGGGGTAGAGATTTTAACATAAAATCGACGACCCGGTGACGTCGGTTTTGATTTAATTACGGCCATAATGACTCACCCTTCTCATTATTCAAAATTGGCAACATTGATATCATGGCCTTCACACAAAGACACGTAGGCTTTGCGACCATCACTTTTGCGCCCTTCAACTTGTTTAAAGCGTTTTGTTTTTCCCTTGTTATTCACTACCTGAACTGCTTTTACTTTCACAGAGAACAATTTTTCAACCGCTTCTTTAATCGCTGATTTAGTTGCCTCACGGGATACTTTAAAAACAACTTGGTTATGTTTGTCAGAAACACGAACACTTTTTTCGGTAGTATGTGGGGCTTTAATTACTTGATATAGTTGTAACTGATTCATCCCAACATCTCCTCAAATTGTCGAACAGCGCCTAGGGTCATCAGCACCTTTTCATGTTTAATTAAGCTGACCGGATCTACATTTGTTACTTGTCGAACATCTACCTTTGGTACGTTTCGAGAAGAGAGATACAAATTTGCGTCCCAATCTGTCGTTACGATTAAAGCTTCCGTTAAACCATAGGAACCCAATTGTTTCAACAACTCTTTGGTTTTTGGCTCAGCACAAACCAATTGTTCAACCACAATCAATCGTTCTTGACGTACTAGCTCAGACAAAATAGCACACATGGCACCACGGTACATCTTTTTATTTACTTTTTGACTGCAATCTCTGTTTTGAGCCGCAAAAACTTTACCACCGCCTTTCCATAGAGGGCTACGAATAGTCCCTGCTCTGGCACGACCTGTACCTTTTTGCTTCCAAGGCTTTCTTCCGCCACCACTGACTTCTGAGCGTGTTTTTTGCCCAACGGTACGAACACGATCGCTTAAATAAGCATTCACAACTTGATGTATCAATGCTTCGTTAAACTCACGACCAAATGTGACAGGAGAAACTTCTATGTCTTTTTGTTCAAGCCCATTTGATTCACGCAATGCAAGTTTCATCATATAATCTCCTATCAAGCAGCCGCAGTATGATCAGTTGCTTTCACTGCTGGGCTAATGATGACAGCTTGACCAGGAGCGCCTGGCAATGCACCTTTTACTAACAGCACATTTAAATCTGTGTCAACTTTCACCACTTCTAAATTTTGAACTGTCACACGGGTATTTCCCCATTGACCAGCCATCTTCTTACCTTTAAACACACGACCTGGTGATTGATTTTGTCCAATCGAACCTGGCGCATTGTGTGATAAAGAGTTACCGTGAGAAGCACGCTGAGAGCTAAAGTTATGACGACGAATAACCCCTGAAAAACCATGCCCTTTGCTGGTTGCAGTAGCGTCTACTTTATCGCCTGCTTTAAAAAGCTCTATACCAAAAGAATCACCCACTTTGAAGTTTTCAGCTTGTGCTTCTGTAATTCTGAATTCACATAAACGTGAACCTAACTCTACACCGGCTTTTTGATAATGACCTTTAACTGCTTTAGTGACCTTGTGTGCTTTACGGGGTGTTCCTGTTGAAACCTGAACCGCAAAATACCCATTTTTTTCTTGAGTATGAATACTCGTCACATAATGTTTGTCTATTTTTATAACGGTAACCGGTAAAAAATCACCATTTTCATTAGAAAATCTGGTCATTCCGCACTTGCTACCTATCAGTCCCACTGGCATCTGATTTACCCCTTAACTGACCGCTATCTGTACATCAACCCCGGCAGCAAGATCGAGTTTCATCAACGCGTCCACTGTTTTATCCGTTGGTTCAGCAATAATTACGAGACGCTTATGTGTCCGCATTTCATATTGATCTCGTGCATTTTTATCCACGTGAGGTGATATGAGTACGGTGAAGCGTTCCATTCTGGTTGGTAAAGGAACAGGCCCACGCACTTGTGCGCCTGTTCTCTTAGCCGTATCAACAATTTCTTTCGCTGACTTATCGATTAATTTGTGATCAAACGATTTTAAGCGAATTTTAATAATTTGCTTTTCCACAATTTACTCCAGGACTTTAGAGACAACACCAGCACCAACAGTTCTACCACCTTCACGGATAGCAAAACGCAAGCCTTCTTCCATTGCAATTGGGGCAATGAGTTGTACTGTCATTTTGATATTATCCCCTGGCATAATCATCTCTACCCCTTCTGGTAGGAAAACTTCGCCGGTTACGTCAGTTGTTCTGAAGTAAAACTGAGGACGGTATCCTTTGAAGAATGGGGTATGACGGCCACCTTCTTCTTTGGTTAATACATAAATTTCTGCTTCGAACTTGGTGTGAGGCGTAATACTGCCTGGCTTTGCCAAGACTTGACCACGCTGAATCTCTTCACGCTTTGTTCCTCTTAACAAGACCCCTACGTTATCGCCCGCTTGACCTTGGTCGAGCAATTTACGGAACATTTCTACACCGGTACAAGTTGTTTTGGCGCTTGGGGTAATACCCACGATTTCAACTTCTTCACCCACTTTGATGATACCGCGCTCTACACGGCCAGTGACCACTGTACCACGACCAGAGATAGAGAAAACGTCTTCAATTGGTAACAAGAAGGGCTGATCGACTGCACGTTCTGGAATAGGGAAATATTCATCCATTGCAGCAACAAGTTTCAACACAG
>JBEAUL010000043.1:0-12266 GCA_041161475.1 Pseudomonadota bacterium
TATTATATCAGCCAATAAATGTTGTCCTACCCATATTTTTACGCAATCGGATATTATTTTCTTGCTTTCAGTTTCAGGGAAATCATTTAGTTTACTCGTTATTATTAATTTTTGAGATTGTAGGTTTTGATCATTTTCCAGTATTTTTTTAAATTTTTGTATTGGAAAATTCCCATGCTCCTTCGAAAGAGCAGTTTTCGAGATATATTGTCTTATTTCCTCAAGTGTTTCAGTGATTGATTTGCTCATAAATTTTGATTCTGCCATAGTAAAATTTTAAATGTATTATAGAATATCTGAAAAACAAAGCTGCGGAGGCGGTGCGCTAGTAGTGAAGATGCAAATTTAGCTATTTTTCAAAATTTGATATAGTTTAGCAGAATAGCTATCCTTTAGGCAGTCTACATGTGTTTTTAAGGGAATTTTATGAAATTAAGACTCTTAGTTTTGTTATTTTCAATGTGTGTGTTTTCAAGCTCTGTCGCAAAAGAAGAAAAACTTGAGAGTAGTATACCCTTTATTATTGAACCACGTTATAAGTATAAAAATATGACTTCTCAGGTATTAGATGAATCTAGTGCAGAATCTGTTGTGAATGTTCATCTAAATCAGATTCGGGATTTAATAAGGGATGCACAAAAGGCATGTTGTTCAGCCATTCCAGATGGACATTTTAAAGTGTGGATTAAGTTAGATGCCTCTGGAAAAGTGCTAGGTATTGGAGCTGACGGAGAATCTGGTGTTGAAGTTTCTTTTGGTTGTAAAAAATAGTTTTGAGAAGCACTATATTAGTGTAGCGAAGCTACCACCAATATTTTTATTACTGTTTTGTTTGGCCTTTTCTATATTTTTAAGCAGGAAAATCAACTCATTGTGAGTATACACTCAAAATTGCGCTTCGGAATTGAATTGACGCGTACTATCCATATAGAAATATTGGAATATTATGTTATAATAGGTTATATTTATGATTAGTAAGACCTTTTTTATATGTTTTATGAAATTGTGATACATAAACAAGCTAAGAAAAAATTAAGTAGCTTGCCGTTAAAACAAAAAATACCTATAGCTGAAGCCATCAAGGCCTTAGGTTTAGACCCTGATGACGCAACGCTCGATATAAAAAAACTTGTAGGACGAGTAGGTTTTAGGATGCGTGTGGGTTCTTGGCGTATTATTTTTGAACGTCATGATTGTTTTAGAATTATCTCGATAGAAAAGATTGGCGCAAGAGGAGATGTTTACAAATGAATTTAAATACAATTAAAGCTGTAGATGGCCAAGAATTTGTGCTATTACCATTAAGTTGTTATCAACGATTAAAAAATCAAATTGATTCTTATATTGAAAAAGAAAAACAAGAATACGTTCCATTTGTTTTAGAAGATTATATTGATAATCCGATAGCTCTGGTACGCATTCAGGCAGGGATGACGCAACAGCAATTAGCGGTCTTGCTTAATGTTTCTCAAGCCTATGTCAGCAAGCTTGAGAGTAGCCAACGAGTCTCCTCAAAAATGATGCTAAAAGTGAATCAAGTAATAAAAGAAAATACTTGATGCAAGCATAATTTGTTTATAAATCATTTTCTGCCATGCGCTTTAAAGTTTCAGAAGCTTTAACTCGAATGGCTTTTTGTTTTGTTTTGTCGAATTTTTCCCATACGGTGTAAATATAAGCAATTCGAGGATTTTTATCGAGTTTTTTGCGATTTCGAACTAAAAAGTCCCAATAAAGCGCATTAAACGGACAGGCTTTTTCACCCACGAGTTCGTTTGGATCGTAGGGACAGTGTTGGCAAAAATTACTCATTTTATGAATATATTTGCCACTGGCTGCATAAGGCTTGCTTGCCATGATACCGCCATCACCAAACAGTGCCATGCCAAGCGTATTAGGCATTTCAACCCATTCAAAAGCATCGCTGTAAACAGCAAGATACCATTCTTGTACCGCTTTAACATCGAGTCCTGCCAGTAAAGCAAAATTGCCAGTGACCATCAATCGTTGGATATGATGAGAGTACGCATGTTTTTTGGTATGTGCAACGGCTTCACTGATACAGGTCATATTGGTTTTTGCGCCCCAGTAAAAAGCGGGCAACGGTCTTGTTGCTGTCAGATAATTCATATCAGCATATGCAGGCATTTTTAGCCAGTAAATACCGCGCACATATTCACGCCAGCCAAGAATTTGACGAATAAACCCTTCAGCCGCGTTGAGTGGTACTTTGCCTTTTCGGTAAGCCTCCTCTGCTTTTTGACAAATTTCTAAGGGTAGCAAAAGACCAGCATTAATATAAGACGATAGCAGGGAGTGATTTAAATAGGCTTCACCAAAGACCATTGCATCTTGGTAGTCACCAAAATGGGGGAGTAGGTGTTCGATAAAGTGTTTGAGTTCGATTAAAGCTTGTTCACGTGTGATTGCATAGTGAAAGGGTTCTAAATCACCAAAATGTGTTGAAAATTGTGCTGAGACCAGTGAAAGCACTTCTTTTAAAATGGCAGATTTTTTATGACTAATCCGCTTGGGAGAAACCAAGCCTTTTTTAGGGGGTTTACGATTTTCTTTGTCATAGTTCCATGCACCGCCCACGGGCTCTCCATCGGGTGTCATTAAAATATGATATTTCATGCGCATTTGTCTGTAAAAATATTCCATGCGCAATTGTTTTTTGCCACTTGCCCATGTTTTAAAATCATCGATACTGCATAAAAAACGATTGTCTACGCGAATATCGAAATCAATGCCAAGTGATTGTTGACAGGATTCCAGTATTTTTTTGACACGATATTCACTGGGTTCAGTGATAACAAGGGAGCTTACTTTTAGGGCTTTAACCGCTCGGATTATTTCCGTTTTTAAACTGCCGGTATTGCTTGGATCGGTTAGCTTAATGTATCTTACCTGAATATTTTTTGCTTTAAGCGCTTCTGCAAAATGACGCATGGCTGCAAATAGAAAAGCAATTTTTTTAGGGTGATGCTCAACGTACGTGGCTTCTTCCATTAATTCGCACATCAATACCGTATTCTGTGTTTTAATGCTTGTTAAAGACGATATTTGCATCGATAGCTGATCTGAAAGGATAACGTGTAATGCTTGAGTCATGGTTTTTCCATCGATTGGCTGGATTTAATTAAGTTGTTTAACTTCAATCATTGATGTGTTGCAATATAGTATTATAAAGCAATAGAACACCAGGAGTAGTGCTATCGATGTTTTATCACGATAGATCATGTGATCAGTCAGAAAAAATCATTTCACTGCCTGTTAATAATACTCAATTGAATGTGAGTAAAACCAATACCAGCTATCAAGTGGGGGGTTGGGTTGAATGTTTAGCCCTGAATTATTTGCTAAAGCATGGCCTAAAGCGATTGGCTCAAAATTATCGATGCCGTATAGGCGAAATCGATTTGATTATGCAAGAAGATAAATATCTGGTTTTTGTTGAGGTTCGCTATCGAAAAAATGAGGATTTTGGTGGTGCTAAAGCGAGTATTACCCGAAACAAACAACAAAAAATTCGGCAAGTAGCCCAATATTATCTCAAAAAATTTGGGATGCGTGCCCAACATATTTTTTGTCGATGCGATGTTATTGCGGTTTCAGGCGCGAAAGAAGGCTTAAAAATTGAGTGGTTAAAAAATGCCTTTTAAAGAGCATGTGTTTTATTGCCAGTTAAACTTAACGCGATTTTGTACACCGGTTAACAAATCATAAGATACTTGTTGAGTATGCTGAGCAACGGTTTCTACAGGTAATCCTTCTCCCCACAAAATAACCGGATCGCCTACTTTTGCGGTTGGGCAGGCGCGTAAATCAACCGTAATCATGTCCATAGACACTTGGCCAATCAGTGTACAAATGGTTTGATTGACCCGTATGGGTGTTCCATCGGGTGCATTTCGAGGATAGCCATCGCCATACCCAAAGGCAATAACGCCGACAGGCATGTCTTCTGGGCAAATGTATCGCGCATTGTACCCTAAGGGAGATCCTTTTTTCATGTGACGCACCGCAATAATTTGCGTTTTTAACGTCATGACAGGCTTTAGTTGCAAGTCTTCGGCACTGATTTTCAGGGTGTTGGCAAATGGTGAGGCGCCATATAAAGTAATTCCAGGGCGAATAAAATGATGTTGTGCGGTATTGAATTGAAAAATAGCGGCAGAGTTTGCAAAGCTTAAAGGCACATCTGCATGGGGTATTTTTTCGATTAATTGTTTAAAGTGGGTTATCTGTCTTTGGTTTAAGGGATGATCTGGGTTGTCCGCGCAAGCAAAGTGGGAAATAATGCGAACAGGGTTTTTGGTATGTGGGCTTTGTGATAATCGTTCATACATGTTGGGCGCATCTGGCAGGTTAAACCCCAATCGACCCATACCGGTATCCACCTTAAGCCATGCGGTAATCGGGGGTAGGGAAGCTGGTAAAGCATTCAACCACTCGAGCTGTAATTGTTCATGAAACACAACTTCAAATCCTTGGGTGGCTGCGATATGGAGTTCATTGGCTTCGAAGACACCTTCGATAAGTAGGATAGGTATCGTCAACCCAATTTGGCGCAGGGCCATTGCTTCATCAATAGAAGCAACACCCAACATATCAACATGGGGCGCCAGTCGGCTGGAAACTGAGCGCAAACCGTGGCCATAGGCATTGGCTTTTACCATTGCAATAATCTTGGACCGAGGTGCCTGGGCTTTAATAACATTGAGGTTATGCAGTAAATTATCCGTTGATAAAACAGCAGTAGCGGAACGACTCATTAAGCTAGCCTTTTAACTTCTTTTTGTGCATCAGATGTCTGTAAACAAGCTATCATATCATAGGGAGGTAAAATCTTAAGCCCCCTATCACGCGACACAGACAAGGAGCCTGTCAATGAGCCAATCTTCTACGGTCGAATCCCTCAAAGTGCTGCTGGCAGATCAGTATGCATTGTATCTTAAAACGCAAAATTATCATTGGAATGTGATAGGTCCACAGTTTTTGATGTTACACGAATTGTTTGAGTCCCAGTACAAAGACTTGGCCGAGGCCATTGATACCACCGCCGAATTAATCAGAGGGCTAGGCGTTAAAGCCCCTGCAAGCTTGGAATGGTATAACAAGGTAGCCCGCATTAAATCAGGCCATGAAGAGGCAACGGCCCAAGAAATGCTTAAAACATTGTTGTCTGATCAAGAAACCATACAGAAAAACCTAAAAGCAGTTTTAGAAATAGCTGCGTCCAACGGTGATGATGTTGTGGTCGATTTTATCACGGAACGCCTTACCACACATAGAAAAGTTGCTTGGATGTTGCGTAGCTGTTTGGGATAAGATAGGCCAAGTAGCCGGTGTGTATGATATGCTAGCGCAAGCATTAACTGTCTGACCCAGCGTGCTAAAATAGGCTTAAATAGTCTTTGGTTTCAATTGATCATATTAAGGGTGTTACAAACAAATGGATGCCTTTGCACTGGCCCGTATTCAATTCGCGGCAAATATTACGTTTCATATTGTTTTTCCAACCATTACCATTGCATTGGCCTGGATACTGTTATTCTTTAAATTGGCTTATCACCGTACACAAAACATGAAGTGGATGGAAGCTTACCAGTTTTGGGTAAAAATCTTTGCCATGTGCTTTGCCATTGGGGTGGTTTCAGGCATTACCATGTCGTTTCAATTCGGTACCAATTGGCCTGGATTTATGCAAACGGTAGGGAATATCGCAGGCCCCTTATTGGCATACGAAGTCTTAACAGCATTCTTCTTAGAAGCCACTTTTTTAGGCATTATGTTATTTGGCTTTCGGCGTGTTTCTGCTCGACTGCATACGATTGCAACATTTTTAGTTGCGTTTGGCACCCTTTTATCGGTTTTTTTTATTTTGGCACTCAATTCTTGGATGCAAACACCTGCAGGGTTTGAAATGCGAGAAGGCGTAGCGTATGCAACAGATTGGACTGCGATAATATTCAGTCCCTCTATGCCTTATCGCGTGATGCACATGCTGTTGGCATCGGGTCTTACGGCCGCGTTTTTGGTCGCAGGTATTTCGGCTTACCGTTGGTTACTTAACGATAGAAGACCTGCTGTCATGGCTGCCTTAAAAACAGGCGTATACTTAGGAGCAATACTCATTCCCTTGCAAATAGTGATGGGTGATTTGCATGGTTTAAATACCCTAAAACATCAACCCGCAAAAATTGCTGCAATAGAGGCGGTATGGGATACAGAAAAAGGGGCACCGTTGCTGTTGTTTGCCCTGCCCGATGCCGAAACACGCAGTAATCGATTTGCCATTGGCATACCGAAATTGGCAAGCCTCGTGCTAACCCATTCCTGGGATGGGGAAGTCAAAGGCTTAAATTCCTTTGAAGGCGAGCATCCACCCGTTGCTCCCTTGTTCTTTGGGTTTCGTTTGATGGTAGGCATTGGTGTTTTAATGCTGGCATGTAGCTGGTTAGGTAGCTGGTTTTTGTATCGTCAGACTTTACCCCATTGGTTGGCAAAAACCTTGGTTGCCATGTCTTTTTCGGGTTGTATTGCCACAGTCGCAGGCTGGTATGTCACTGAAATAGGTCGCCAACCCTGGCTTGTCTATGGGGTACTCAGTACTAAAAATGCCGTTGCACACAATGTCAGTGATGTGATGATTGGCTCTACCTTAGCGATGTATTTGTCTTTATACGCCGTGTTAATTGTGACCTTTATTACCGTCATCTTTTATTTGGCTCGCCAAGCGACTAAAAAAGGCGATAAAGAGGCGACACAGGTGATACCGGTGAGCCCTATAGAGTCTATTCCCTTAACAGAGCGATGAAGAGGTTATTATGATTCCCTGGATTCAAGACGCTTGGTTACCGATTATTTTTACGGGACTAATGGGTTTATCAATGCTGATTTATGTCATCTTAGATGGATACGATCTGGGCGTTGGTATGCTCATGTTTGAGGCCTCGCAGTCTGAAAAAGACAGCATGATTGCCTCTATAGGACCCTTTTGGGATGCCAATGAAACCTGGCTTGTGTTAGGGGTTGGCATTTTATTGGTTGCCTTTCCTTTGGCGCATGGCATTATTTTAACGGCCTTATATTTGCCGGTTGCCGTGATGCTAGGGGGGCTTATTTTGCGAGGGGTGGCGTTTGATTTTCGGGCAAAAGCCAAAGTAGAGCATAAGGCCCGCTGGGACAAAGTATTTATGTGGGGTTCTACGATTGCAACCCTGGCCCAGGGTTATATGTTGGCCCAATATGTGATGGGATTGCGCCAAAATTTGACCACTTTTTTATTCGGTATATTAACGGGTATTGCCTTGATGGCAGGTTACCGCTTGGTAGGTGCTTCGTGGCTTATCATGAAGACCGAAGGGGAACTACAACAAAAAAGCATTGCTTGGGCACGTCGCGCACTGTGGGGGGCTGTTTTGGGTATTATAGCCGTCTCATTGGTCACGCCAGTGATGAGTCCACGTATTTTTCTGAAATGGTTTTCTTTTCCCACTTTTTGGTATTTAATGCCCATCCCATTTTTAACGGGGGTTGTGATTTTGGTATTGGTGCGTTGGTTAAACCGTCTACCATGCCCTGAGGACGCCTACTGTTGGGTACCTTTCGTTGGCAGTATGGTGGTATTTTTACTCGGTTTTCATGGATTGGCCTATAGTTTTTACCCCTATATTGTGCCCGATAGGCTAACCATTTGGGAGGCAGCGAGTACACCCTCCTCTTTAAGAATTATTTTGGTAGGGGTGATGGCAGTTCTACCTTTTATTCTTGCCTACACCGCCTTTGCTTATAAAGTCTTTTGGGGTAAAGTAAAGACCTTACGTTACGATTGACAACTGGGTCTAACCAGGGTATCGTGGAGACAATTTGTGGGGTCATAAAAACCTTAAGGCTAGGATTTAAGCATCATGCCAGCGTATCGCGTTATATTGCTTGTACTTGTTACCTTGCTTTTTCAAGGCTGTGTAAAAAATAGCAATACTTGGATAAGAGATCGTGCTGAAGATTATAAGCACTGTACAGCACAGGCACCCTTAAAAACGCCCGAAGCGTTCAAAACAACGCCACACAGCGATCGATACCACATCGATTAAACAGAAATTACGGAGAGGTGCCGGAGTGGTCGAACGGGGCGGTCTCGAAAACCGTTGTACCTTAGGGTACCGTGGGTTCGAATCCCACCCTCTCCGCCAGATTTTTTATAGAAAACTTTTCTCGCCGTCATTGAGAACGCAGTGAAGCAATCCAGAAACCCCAGTATTTGTGGGCTTCCCAGCGTTTCAGTGTTGCATTAGACCCGTACCTTACTTTCTCCGTTTTTACCATTTTACCCCCAAAATCTCCATTTTTGACCTCTCCTTCTCTGATACATGCGAACACTCAGGACGAAGGTACGCATGTCCTCAAACCCTGTATTTACCTGGGTTTCAGAGGATTGGTGTTTTTCGACCATACACTTTTTAGAGAACGAAAACCGGAGTAGTGATTGGCATTCGAAACGGAGAAAACAAGGTGAATCAAGGGGTGGAAAGCAGTTTCCACTATCCTTCTAAAATGAAATATGTTATATGTGTATATGTTATGCGCCTTGCATATATGGAAAAATTAAAGTGATGATTAGATTGTATTATGAAAAGATTCTTCGTTCTTATTTGTTTATGCTTAATTGTATCACAAAATAGCTACGCTGATCCCGGACTGACCATTTCTTATATCAAAGAGATATCTGAAGTGGTCAAAAATGCAGATCAAGATACGCTCGTTGTATTTGACGTAGACAACGTTATTTCTGCCCCTAGCGATTTAATAGGAAGACCGAAAGCGAGACCTGTCAGACGAGCGGTTTTCAAAGAGTATGAACAAAAATATGGGAAAGAACGCGTGGTTCATATCCATTCACTCTATTACCTAAGAGCTAGCGAAGAATTTGTTGAAAAAGAAATTAAGGAAATTATTCTCGGACTTTATGCACGAAAAATCCCAAGCATAGCGCTTACGGCAATGGGTACAGGAAAATTTGGGAATATTGACGATCCTATGCATCTCAGGGTGTCCAGGTTAAAAGAAAAAGGTATTGTTTTTGCTTTTGAAAATTTAAAAAAAAGAATCCTATGGGATGATGAAGCCGGTTATGAAGCGGGCGTTATCTTTTCAGGAAAACAATCAAAAGGAGAGGCTCTGCAATATTTCTTAGAGAACATTGCTCATTGGAAGCCAAAACATATCATATTTGTTGATGATAACCCTGAATATCTAAATAGTATGAGCTCCATGTGTAATCGGCTTAAAATCAAATTCACCGGATTTCATTATAAAGCAGCAGTTTTTGATCAAGACGAAGAATTGAGTCCGGAAATAGCAAGGCTTCAGTTAAAGACATTGGATGAAAAAGAAATTTGGATTCCGGATTCTGAAGCCAAGAAAATAATTGAAGAAGGAAAAAAATGAAACTTATACTTACAATTTTAGTATGCATCTATGCATCAATTGCACATGCTCTTGTTCTTGAAGATTTGGTTAAAGATGGTAAATTAGAGTCCACTTTATCACAGAAAAAGATTGGTTATTATATTGGGTCTTTTGATCCCCTGCACCTTGGCCATGAAGATGTTGTCAATCAAATTCTGGAACAAAACTTGTGCGATTATGTACTTGTTTATCCTGCTTGGGGTGGCGATGAGTATAAAAACAGAACAGATGTAAAAATTCGACTGGAGATGCTATTTGCTGCTTTCCAAAAACACCCAAAAGTTATTGTGACAAAACTTACACCCGCTGAATTACAAGGCGTTTTAATGAAAAGGGACGAGTCTTTAGTGGCAGGAAAACCTTCTGTAAAAACAACGATCATTGGAACAGAATACATAGGGGTCATAGGCTCTGACACAGCTCTCGAAACATCTAAAGACCTAAAAAAATTGTCTGTTTTTATGCAAGGCGTTCAAATACCTGAAAAATACAAAGAACATACGATTGGAGGGATTATCGCAATCCCAGTACAAAGTTTTATTGTGAGTATTCGTGCCGGGGATTCAATTGATTCTTTAAAAGGTTTATTTTCAGATCGTCCAGTTATTAAGACAATTTCTACAGATTACATTGATCTTTCCTCCACGAAGATACGAAAAATTATCAAGAATGGTAGCGCTCTGGATAAAGGTTTTGTAAGCCAAGGGGTAAATGAAATTATTAAAAAGTATAATTTGTATCGAGAATAACTTGATGACCATTGTAAGATTTAAAATCAACATCTTCGTTTCAGGCGAGTATATAATCAGGAGCCAATCATGATAACCGCACCTAATCTCAAAGACGAAGAAATCATTGCGTGTTTGCGGGATGCGTATGGATTGACTGTGAAATCAATTTCCTTTCTGCCTCTTGGTGCCGATTTCAACACGGCTGTTTATCGCATTACAACAAACGCCCAAACAGATTATTTTCTCAAATTAAGAAACGGTGAGTTTTTAGAGGCTTCAGTATCCGTTCCAAAATACTTGGCTGATATGGGTATCAAGCAAGTGATAGCACCTATACCAACCAAGACTAGAGAGCTTTGGGCAAGCGTGGCATCATTTAAGGCAATTCTGTACCCTTATGTCGAAGGCCGTAATGGCGTAGAAGCCAAACTATCAGAAGATCAGTGGGTTCAATTTGGGGCAACCATTAAAAAGCTTCATAGCACCGATATTTCTGCATCAATAACAAAAGATGTGCCACGGGAGATCTTCTCTTCTAAATGGCGCGAGACCGTCAAAGCATTTCTAGTGCGCATTGAAAGTGAGGTTTTTGAAGAGCCTGTTGCTGTAAGAATGGCACTGTTCCTGAAATCAAAAAGGTGCGAAATACTTAAACTAGTTGAGCGCGCTGAAGAGCTTGCAATCACGATTCAAAAACAACCGCTTGAATATGTTCTATGCCACGCTGATATGCATGGCTGGAACCTGATTGTTGATAAAGAAGCAGCCCTTTATATTGTTGACTGGGATACGCTCATCTTTGCTCCCGTCGAGCGTGATTTGATGTTTGTTGGCGCTGGCATTTGGGATAGTGGCCTGACAGCCGCCGAAGAAGAATCACTATTTTATCAGGGCTATGGCCAAACAACGATAAACAAGGATGTTCTTTGCTACTATCGTTTTGAACGTATTATTCAGGACATCGGTGACTATTGTGAATACATCTTTCTGTCTGATGAAGGTGCTGAAGATCGGATGCGATGCTTTGAAGCTTTACAGCCCGTTTTTCTGCCGAATGGCGCAATAGAGAGAGCATATGCCTCTTATAATACGGGGAAAATTTTATGAGACTATTTTTTATAGGCGGTGCCAGTGGCAGCGGAAAAACGGCTGTGATTCCTCATTTAAAAGAACTGTTTGGAGATGGTATCGCCGTTTATGATTTTGATGACATCGGTGTACCCGAAGGTGCTGATAAAAAATGGCGTCAAGAATCCACCGAGAAGTGGCTACAGAAATTATTGAGCGAAGGCAAAGATGCATGCTTGCTTGGGCAAATTGTTTTAGGCGAGATACTGGCATGCCCTTCAGCCAAACAAATAGATAAAATCAACTTCTGTATTTTAGACGTCAGTGATTTCGAACGTATTGGGCGACTCAAAAAGCGCAACACCTACGGTGCTGATCAAAATATGCTGAATTGGTCAGCCTGGCTTCGTATGCACACCCGCGACCCTGAGTGGACTCCCCATGTTATCCAAGAAGACGCTGCAAGTATCATGGATTTTACCAAGCTATCTGCTCTTAAAAGCTATGAAGAAGTTGCGAATATCAAAATCCTTGATACAACCGATCTTGCTTTGAATGAAGTTGCAGGGGAGTTGGCAGATTGGGTCAGATCATTTGATATTGCCCCATTTCATGTTATTAAAGTCCAACCACATGAAGTAGTTATTATCGAAAATAAAATAACCTCATACAATAACAGCAAAGTACCGTTCATTCAGGAACAACCTTTTATTAATTTAAATTTTTGTATCAAGGATGATAGCGGATTAATTATCGCTGGCATTACTTCTTTGATGTATTGTTGGGGTATGTTGTTTGTGGATATTTTAGCCGTAGACGAAAAATATTATAAAAATGGCCTGGGTAGCAAACTGCTCAGTCATGTAGAAAATGAAGCTAAGAAACTTGGGGCAACCCTGGCTCACCTCGATACCTTTGATTTTCAGGCGAAAGACTTTTACCTCAAACATGGCTATGAGGTCTTTGGTGTCTTAGAAGACTGCCCTAAAG
>JBEAUL010000044.1:0-25302 GCA_041161475.1 Pseudomonadota bacterium
ACATTAAACTTAAGGCTTGAGATAGGTGAAGAAAAACAAGATGGCCACTACGAATTTCAACCTCCCGCTCGACTTTTAGAGGCACAGCTTGAACGAAATGAAAAAATGGAAAAGACAAATCCAAAAGAATTTACCATATACGATGAATTTTATGGAAAACTTGATTTTGTTGACGATAAACCCGGGTTTCTTGTTCCCAAAAACCCACTAGACTCTGAATTAGATAAGTTTTCTCTGGGGGAGGCTCTTGGTCTTAACCAACGCTTTCATGAAATTGAAGGAAAAGAAAATCAAAAACAGGTATTAAGCATGCTTGTCCAAGCCCTACATGCTAAACTCAAAAAAACAGATAATCTTGATCGCTTGCATGATGCAACAAACGAGCCTCCCCCTCCAGCCCAACAACCCTCATTCTTCGGCCAATTGCTGTCTGGTCTTAGCGATTTATGGTCTCGTTTTGTGGAAGTTTGTCGAGGAATATGGGCATTTTTTACTGGTAAAACTGAAGTCGCTCCCGAAGAAGCGTCCACTCCTGGCAACGCAAAAGGCGACTCTAATGAGAGCATAGCTCATATTAACAACTCAGATGTTTCAGGAAGGGCTAAGATTATTAATGATACCAAAGTTGTTACTCACCAATTAGACCTTACTAAAAATCCAGCGCAAGCATCAGCTGATACATCAGCTGATATCAGTGTTCCTGGTACTAACCCACCCAAAAACAATATGTAAAGGCAACAGTATCTAGCATTGATGCAGTAATGCTCTTGGTGGCACGGATGCCTGCTGACTGTGTTTGCTTTCTTAATTATCTTGCTCGGTCATTACCTTAGCAAATTGCCAATGGTCATCTGACAAACCCAATCTCACCACAAAAGGCGCCGTTGGCGTAACCAATAGTTCATGAGGGAAAGAGGGTACTGTCATTGTCCCTGTTGCCACCAAGCAGGCCAATGTTAAATGTGGCCGATAGGCAGCCCCCACCGTGTTTAAGGGCTCAAAGCCTAATCCGGTAACAATTGAAGCAACCTCTTCATGTAAGTCAACAAGCTTTGATTCTCTTTGCACCAACAGTTCTACTGAAAAAACATTTGTTGAAAATAATTCACCAAACTGGCTTGACAGTCTCAGAAAATTAAGGCCAATAAAACGTGGGTGAAACACATGATCAATAAATCTAGATCCAAGTTTTTTTAATAGTTTTTCTAATAAGGCAGCACTACTGCCTGTCTTTTCATCAAAGGCACCCGCATCATCAAATTGGCATAAAGTGATGTGTGGGATACTGTCTTTACCCAGCAAATATTGACTGTATCGATTGGCAAAATTACGCTGAGCACTTTGCACATAGGGCTTATAAAATGTGGGGCGTGATGGAATTAATGCGATATTGTATTTCATAAAAAACGACCCCCTTGATTTATGGTAAAACAATCGGTACGATCTGAACATAGAATAAGCATCTAGGAATGTCCAACCGAATGTCAACCGATTACTGCATTTTCTGTAAAATTGTTGAAAAACATTTACCTGCAAAAATAGTATACGAAGATGACCAAGTGCTCGTCTTTCACGACATTCATCCCAAAGCACCTGTACACTTGTTGCTCATACCCAAAAAGCATATAAAAAGCCTCATGGAAGTTGAGCCTTCAGATGCAGCGCTAATGAGTCAACTGGTCTTTACTTTGCCTAAATTGGCTAAAATCCACGGCTTGGAAGCCGGCTTCAAAACGCATATTTATACAGGAAAACAAGGTGGCCAAGAAATCGATCACCTGCATTTTCATTTATTAGGGGGTACCTAAACATGGGCTTAGGGGGTATCAGTCCTGGATCGTTGCTCTTAATTTTTTTTATCGTGCTGATTCTATTTGGCACGAAAAAACTGCGTACCATTGGAGAAGATTTAGGGCAAGCCGTAAGGGGATTTCGAAAAGCGTTAAATCAAGAAGATGGCTGGGACAATACCACTCAAATGCATCAAACAACCCACTTACAAACCGCTGAAAAAAAACCAAGCCTGGATAGCGAACAATCAAAACAAAACAATTCTTTTCTTTAATGCTTGGTATATCCTAGACAAGCATGGATACAATGCCATTAGACGAGCTACCGCATATAAAGGCTTTACAACGGCATTTAATGCGTTATGGCATCGGCTTCGCTCTGATTGGAACGGTGAGTTGCTGGTATGCGAACCTATTGTATAACTGGCTTGCGAAGCCCTTGCTGCAAGCGCTACCTGAAGGCAGTAAACTGATTGCAACAGAGATTACCACCCCGTTTATGGTGCCACTTAAGTTTTCTCTTTTTTTTAGCTTCTTACTCACCCTTCCATACCTTTTTTATGAAATGTGGCGATTTATTCAACCTGGCTTATACCCAGAAGAACGCCAGCGTGTATGGCCTTTTTTAAGCTTAAGCCTGTGTTTATTTTACGGTGGTATCTTATTTGGCTATCATCTGATTTGTCCTGTGGCGATTCAATTTTTTATGCAGACAACGCCAAGCAGCGTGACATTAATGATTGATATCGCACATTATTCAAGCTTTATGCTCTCCATTTGTGGTTATGCAGGGTTGGTATTCGAAACACCTATTTTAACCTTTGGATTGATACAATTGAATTGTGTTTCTATTGCGCAGATGATCTATTTTCGAAAATATGTGATTGTGGGCGCTTTCGTGATTGGTATGTTATTAACACCACCAGATGTGCTCTCTCAAATAATGCTCGCGATCCCTATGTGGGGATTATACGAAGCAGGCATTTTAGCAGCACGCTGGGTACGTTATCGCAAGACTATGGAGACACCACAACCCCAGTAGAAATATTGTATACCAAGCTGTTAGACCCGGCACCTTGTTGGTCGCGATAGGTACAAGTTAAGGCGGATCCAGTCGCCACATACTGGCAGGTACCCGTACAAGAGGCAACAGTTGCGGCAACACCTGGTGGGTTTTGCATGACGTTATTCCATATATCGACACACTGTGCGTTGCTCACCGCACCCACAGACGCCCCTGTGGTACCGACTGGCCAACCCGCTGTACTTAGTACAACACTGCTGCCATCTAAGTTAATCGAAGAAGGTTGCCCCAAGGCTTGCCATTGGCTGCGCGCAATCATGACTGCCGATCCGAGCGCTCCAGCAACCCCTCTTGCAGCTGCGGTTCTGGCATTGGTGGTTAGATTAGAAAATCTTGGTAACGCAGTGGCCGCGAGGATACCCAGTATTACGATAACAACAACCAGTTCGATAATCGTAAACCCTTTTTGCTTGGTTACCATCATCACACCTCTATTACCACTAGAATTTGATTCGAAAAAAGCGAAGCCAATTCGTTTTGGCTTCGCTTTGCATGATCTGACAACCCACACGATTATGGTGATACGACCACACCGGTTGAAATGTTGTAAGTCACACTGTTAGAACCAGCACCCGCTTGGTCAACATAAGTACAGGTCAAACCAGACCCTGTCGCAACATATTGGCAAGTACCGGTACAGGTAGAAATGGTAGCCGACACACCAGGTGGGTTTTGCATCACGTTGTTCCATATATCAACGCATTGCGCATTTGTTACCGCACTAATGGAAGCCCCTGTCGTACCTGCTGGCCAACCAGCAGTACTCAGCACAACACTGTTACCGTCTAAGTTAATCGAAGAAGGTTGCCCCAAAGCTTGCCATTGGCTTCTAGCAATCATCACAGCAGAACCCAACGCACCTGCAACACCCCTGGCAGCAGCGGTTCTCGCATTGGTGCTTAAATTAGAAAACTTAGGCAACGCTGTCGCGGCTAGAATACCCAAGATAACGATAACAACGACAAGCTCGATAATGGTAAAACCAGATTGTCGCTTATAAACAGTATACTGATTCATATTTAATCCCCTATAAGTTGCACAGTCACTCACTCAGTAATCTGGCCAAAGCCCAAAAGGTTTACAAGCCACCTTACTTAACTAGAAGTGTAATACAAAAATCAAAAAAAGGGCGGGTAAATACAGATAAATTAATTGTTGTAGGATAGCATGGTGTAATAACAGTCGACCCATTAAAAACAGTTTGTCTATAGGTCAACATGAAAATTGATATGTTAACGCACAAAACCTGTGGCTAAATCATAGTAAATTGCCTGTTCTCCCGTGGCCTGCCTATTCGTGTAGACACATTCCATGCGATTAGAAGTCGGATTGTTTATGACAGTAACAGCATACACACACTTTTTTGTACAGGTAATACCTGCCATGGGCGAGTTTTGCATAATGGCGTTCCAAACCTCTAAACATTTTTCAGGCGTAATTTCACCATTCGCTTCGTTCGACGATCCTTCTGGCCAACCCGTATTATTCATTGACAACATAACGCCTTCTATCTCAATAGTCTTTGGCTGAGAAAGTGCTAACCATTGATGGTGTGCACCATTAATACCTCCAACAAAAGCGCCACGCACTGTTGCAATTGAGGCGATACGTGCTTCATCTGTGATAAATACCAGGCGGGACAAAATAATGGCTGCGAGTACGCCCAAAATGGTTACAATAACCGTCACTTCCATCAAACTCATACCCAAAGCGTAGACATATCGCTTTTGTTTTTTCTCGTACACATCAAGTCCTTTTGGTACTGTTAATCGATTTTTACTGGGTAACCGACACTTTGCACAAGTGCTTCTTCTGCATAAGACCAGTTAATTGGGTAAAATGTCGTGTCCATCGTTTTTTTCACGAGTTGTTTTAAATAGCTTAGACTATTTACCTGTTGATACTCTGGCTCGGACAAAGGTTGATGCACTTCTAGGTAAAGACTGTTATTTTTACGACCTAACTTAATTGGGGCATGTATAATGCGTACTTTTGTGCCCACAGGTACCAAATGATACAGTACTTTGATGTCTTCCGGCAGTAGACTAATACAACCATGACTGCTGCGCACCCCAACACCTCCTGGTCGATTGGTACCATGTAATAAAAAATCACCTGTAAAACCCAAACGCAGGGCGTATTGTCCTAATGGATTGTTAGGACCTGCTGGCACAATATCGGGTAAAATATCTCCTCGAATGGCATGCTCTGCGCGAATAGCCGGCGTTGGTGTCCAGGTCGGATCTTGTCTTTTACTCACAACAACACTTTCCCCTAAGGGGGTTGACCACTCTTTTTTACCAATACCGATTGGAAAAGTAGTAACCAAGGGTTCATTTGGGTGATAAAAATACAAGCGCATTTCAGCCAAATTCAACACAATCCCTTCTTTTTCCCCTGGCGGCAATATAAATTGTGCAGGAATGATAATTTGGGTTCCAGGAATGGGCAACCACGGATCGAGGTGAGGATTTGCTTCCATCATCTCATACACACCCATATCATGTTTTCGTCCGATATCGCCCAAAGATTCTCCAGGCTCTACATATGCTGTTTGGATATGACCAACAACCTCTTCAGTGGGAGATAAGCTAAAGGTGAGCGCATAAGAAGGATTTGAAAGGAATAGACATAATAACAGCAATTTTGGGATATACATATTCAAAGGAAGCACCTACCGTAATTTCTATCGTTAGGTACTATACCACAGACTGTTTAATCGATTTTTACTGGATACCCAAGACTTTGTGTGGCTGCTTCTTCGGCTTGAGACCAGTTAGCGTGATAAAAATTATTCCCTAATCGCTCTTGTAACAAGCTTTTCAAGTAACTCATGCTATTTGTGTGCTTATATTTTGGCTCTGATAGCGGTTGATGCGCTTCTAGATATAGACTGTTATTCTTCCAACCCAATTTAAACGGGCTATGAATAATACGTATTTTGGTACCCACAGGCACCAAATGATATAAGGTTTTAATATCTTCTGGCAACAACCGAACACAGCCGTGACTGCTCCTTACCCCAACCCCTCCAGGGCGATTGGTACCATGCAGTAAAAACCCCGGAAAACCTAAACGAAAAGCATACTGTCCCAAGGGATTATTAGGACCTGGGGGAATAACTGCGGGTAAAATATCGCCTCTATTGGCATGCTCCGCTCGAATAGAATCAGGCGGTGTCCATGAAGGATTTTTTTGCTTACTTAAAATCACACTTTGCCCTAAGGGGGTAGACCAACCTTTTTTACCAATACCGACAGGAAAAGTCGTCACCAAGGGCTCTTTCGGATGATAAAAGTAAATGCGCATTTCGGCCAAATTTAGCACAAGTCCTTCTCTGGGTCCTGGTGGTAAAATAAATTGGGCAGGAATAATCACTTCAGCACCCACCATAGGAACCCAAGGGTTCAAATGTGGGTTGGCCTCAAGCATTTCATAAACCCCAATATCGTGCTTACGCCCAATATCCCCTAAGGATTCACCTGGTTCGACATAGGTGGTTTGAATATGGCCAATCACATCTTGGCCTTTAGACAGACTAAAGGTTAAAGCCTCCGACCTATCACCCACAATCAGACCGAACATCAGGAGTAAACACAATGTCTGCTGTATTGTTTGGTTTTTTTTCTTCATGTTAATACCTGTTTTCCTGTATACGGTGACAAAGTCATTCTTGTCCACTACACAGTTCATCGACCTGGTTTTCAAAAATTTAAGTCAGCTTCAATACTTTTTCTTGATTTAGTTAGTGAATCTACTACAATGAAAATAGTCTTGAGAGGATGACCAGATGCAACATATTAAGGAAATGCTAGATAAGTGGACAAAGCGCAAGGAGGCACCAGGTGCTGTTGGCATCTACTTTTGTCAGGACAGTATCAGCATGGTTCACCTTGATACTGACTCAGCCCCAATCCCCACCATTTTGGCCTATCAACACGTTACCTGTCGTTCAGAGAATGAAAAAAAAATCGCCTTACAGTCTTTCGTAGAAAAGCATGCCTTAGAAACCATGGCCTGTCATGCAATCATTGAGTTACAGGACTATAAAGTTACTTTACTGGATGCGCCACCTGTCTCAGACAATGAGCTTATTCCGAGCGTACGTTGGATGTTAAAAGATGTCATTAACTATCCATTGGATGAAGCCTGTGTAGATATATTTCATGTTCCCCTAGCCCGTGCACGAGATAACGCAAAATTAATTTATGCTGTTGTAACACCTCTAAAAGTCATGATTGGCATCGAAAATATCATAAAAAACAGTGGATTAAGTCTACACAGCCTTGGAATCCCTGAATTGGCTTTAAAAAATACCTTATCCTTTTTTAAATATGTTAAGCATGGGAGTTTACTCATTTACCTACACAATAACATGGGAAAACTGATTATCATGGATGAAAAATACATCCATATGATCAGAAATATCGATCTAAGAGACAATCCTAGTGAAACACTGATCTTAGAAATTCAGCGGTATCTAGATTACTCAAATACTCTATTTCGACAAAATTTGTGCTTATCTTTTTTGTTAACACCCAATCCATTGAATGATGATATTGCGCCAAAACTAAAATCAACTTTGGAAACCGAAACAACACAAATTGATTTTTCAAGTTTTTTTTCTAACGGATCAGATATTCCTATCGCTTATCAAACACCGTTGTTGATTGCGCTTGGCGCAGCTTTGTCAGGTAACTTCAATGCACAAAATCAGGTAACGGCATGAACCAGCAAATTAATTTTTACAATCAAATCTTAAAAACAAGGAATATTCCTTTATCATTTAATGTCATGAAAATTTTTATTTATGGCTTAATGATATTTATGGCAGCAGCCACTTTTTCTTTGATCGTGATACAAATTAAAAATGAAAGAGATTTAAAGCACTTAGAAGCAAAGCAGCAAAACACTTTTTCTCAACTACAATCGCAAGAATCCAAGTTAACTTCAAAGAACGACAGAGAAAAAATCATTACTCAAATAGAATCAACGAATCAATCTTACGAAAAAAACAAAAAGACGTTACAGGAATTAGAAAATTTACTTAACTCAGGCACGGAAGGATTCTCCAAAGCACTCATCAGTTTATCTAAAAGTGTTCCGAGAGGACTATGGCTAACGAAGATAGAGTTAAATGATTCTGGCAAAACGTTTTCTTTAATCGGAAAAACCATAGAAGCAAAATTAGTAACCGAGTTTATCTCAGCATTAAAAAAAGAGTCTTCTTTTAAGGGAAAAATACTAGAAATTTTTGATATCTCTTATAACAAGACAGATAACGCACTTGATTTTAAAATACAAACCGGAAAACCTAGAACGGAAAACCCATAATGGACATCAAGGGAATTTATAAAAAGCAAATCGCTCATTTCGAAGAAAAGATCAATGCGAGAAATCTTCGAGAACGCGCTTTAATACTCACTACTTTTGTGATAGTTCTCTTTATGATATGGCGAAGTTTCATTATAAGTTATTTAGCCAGTTCAACGGATCAAATTATTGCTAACAAAGAACGATTAAACACTCAAATAACAATGATGCAAGGCCAAATACAGAATCTTTCAGAAGCCATTAAAAATGATTCGATGATGTCATTGGAAGTAAGATTGAAATCAATTTCACTAAAAAATATTTCTCTAAAAGAGCAGATTGAGCAAAAGCTATCAGAATTAACCAACTCTGATGAAATGATTGACATACTTAAAAACTTATTGTCTGAAGACGCACATCTTAAAATCGAAAAAATTGAAAGTGTATCTGAAGAGCCGATATTAAAGGGGCAATCTGATACGCTTGTTTACAAAAAAGGCGTTCAACTCACCTTAGAGGGTGATTATTTTTCAACCATTCGATTTTTAGAAAAAATGGAGCAAGAAGAAATAAAAATCATATGGGATACCTTGGTGTATGAAGTGATTGATTATCCTTTGTCAAAAGTAAAAATAACACTGCATACCATGGGTCCAGAAAAAGGGTGGTTACATGTGTAATATAAACAAATTAGGTATCTTGGCTTTATTAATCGGAATTTTTATTTCAAAAGCACACTCAGAAGAAGGCGTAAAAAATTTTAATTTAGTTAAGCGAACGATTGAAAATAAATTAAATGAATCGATTGTACCAGATCCAACCAAGCCCTTCGAGTCCAAAATCAGTAAAAAAAGTTATGGCGTGAGTGATAAACCTAAAATGATGTCTTTTGATGTACAAATGATTTCCTATCAACCACAAGGACGCAGCTTTGCGGTGATTAATGGAAAACGGTTTATCGAAGGCGATGTTTTTGACGAAACAACCATACAAAAAATAGAAAAAAACAAAATTATTCTTTCAAATCCGGATAAAAAACCGTTAACACTCGAATATGAGACACTGGCTATCAAAAAAAGTGGTGGTAAACAGAAATGAAACATAAAACATTAGTGATGATGTTGTTGGCACCATTGTGCGCTTGTAGCACAAAAGGGATCTTAGGGAAAATCAATGAACAAGAAACCAAAATGCCAAACAATCCAAGGATTTCGGAATATTTGAATCAAAGCGAAAAAGGAAACTTAAATTTACCTGAAGCGGTATATGAAAACTTGCGCTCAAGCCAAACAACGTTGAGCAAAGAAAGAGCGCCGAAGGTTTCACGTAAATTTGACATTAATGCTGAAGATGTCGATGCCAAGCTTTTTTTTCTGAATTTAGCCAAGGATACTCCCTACAATATCGTTTTACACGACGATATCAGTGGAAAAATATCATTAGAATTGAATGCTGTTACCTTACTTGAAGTCCTAGAAACCGTTAAAAACGTTTATGGTTATGATTACAAAAAAACGAACAACACGATAGAAATTTTTCCAGCAATTCTACAAACCCGTTCTTTTGTGGTCAATTATTTAGATTTAAACAGAAATTCTTTTTCAACAACGCGAGTCAGTGCGGGCGGCTCAACCACTGGCAGTACATCGACCGCATCAACCAGCAATAGTGATGGCTCTAGTGGTACAAGTTCTTCATCGAACAGCAGTAGCAGTGGCCAAAGCAGTGACTCAACCTTAAGTAGCCAAATTAATACAACCTCAAACAGTAATTTTTGGACAGAATTAAAACAAACAATTGAAGCCATGATTGGCACAAGCGGTGGCAGAAAAGTGGCTGTTAGCCCCTTAGCGGGACTTTTGGTGGTTCAAGCAATGCCGAGTGAGTTAAATCGCGTTGCTGATTTTTTGGCCAGCGCTGAATTTTCACTCAATCGCCAGGTGATTTTAGAGGCCAAAATCATGGAAGTACAACTGGGTGAAAATAGCCGTACGGGTATTGATTGGGTAAATATTAATGGACGCTTACGCTTAAGTCAGTTAGGTGGCGACATGTTTTCAGATAATACCAACATCAGCAGTGTTGGCAATAGCTTTCCTGCGATAGCTAACCCTACGGGCACCACTACCCCACCCGCCAGTGCGCTTAATTTAAACCCGGGTATAAAAAGCTTGCCAACCCCAGGAACCTTGAGTAATGCTTTTGGTGGATTGTTTACGATGGCTTTTAATTATAACGATTTAGCGGCTTTTATCGAACTTTTATCTACCCAAGGTAAAGTCCAAGTCTTATCTAGTCCAAGGGTATCCACGCTAAACCACCAAAAAGCCCTGATCAAAGTCGGTGCAGATGATTACTTTGTAACAAATGTCAGTAGCACAACCGTCAGTACTGGCAGCACCTCTTCCTCTACACCTAACGTCACTTTTCAGCCATTCTTCTCTGGTATTTCTTTGGATGTGATCCCACATATTAGCGAGGATAATCATGTAACCCTCCATATCCATCCTGCGATAAGTAATGTGACGAATAAAAATATTACAATCGATCTGGGCACACTGGGTACCCAACAATATCCTCTCGCTTCTAGCTCCATTCGGGAATCAGACAGCATTGTTCGGTCTAAAAATGGCCAGGTTATTGTGATTGGTGGACTCATGCAAGACCAACATTTGCGTGAAGAGGGTGGTATTCCTGTCTTAAAAAATCTACCCGGCATTGGAAAAATATTTAAACAAAGTCGATCTAAAAAACAAAAAAGTGAATTGGTTATTTTATTAAGAGCAATTGTTGTCGATAATGACAGCTGTGCTTGGAATAAAGCCTTAAAAGCTGAAGCCAATAGATTTGAAGATTTGGAATAATGATAAAATAGAGGGATACACCAAATGAAAATCGGCTACTTATTAACAACCGGACTCCTGATACATGCCGGCACAGTCAATGCCTGGGTACTTGATGATACTGTATCAACGCCGACCAAAAACAGTGCATCGGGTATAGAAACCACCCAAAAAGACTTATTTGAGGTACCAGAAATACAACTGGGCGAAAATAATATGGAATCTTTGTTAAATACCTTGCACCTTATGGAAGATGCTTCGTCTAAAATAGAAGAAAAAAATACCGTTATCAAAACAGATGTAGAACCAATTATTGAAAAATCTCCACCTAAATTACCGCATTTAGAAAAAAAAATCTCTTCACTAACCCCAAAAGACCATGCGAATAAAAAATATAACGATGCTTTACAAAAAATCGAATTAAATGACCATATTGCTGCAGAAAAGTTGTTTACAGAGATTTTAAAAGAATATCCACCCCATACTCTTTCAAGAGTACAATTGTCTAAATTGGCACTGATAAAAAAGGAGTATGCCAAAGCAGAAAAATGGCTCACTGAGCAACCTGAATATTTTTCCTCACATCCGGCTTATCTACAAACACTCGCAACTGTCTATGAGCGGACAGGACGTAAAGCAGAAGCCTTAAAATTACTCGATCAAGTTCCCACACAACACAGACAAAATGTAGAATATTACTCATTACTTGCATCATTGTATCAACAAACTGGCAACTATGCCTTGGCACAGCGCTATTATAATGGTTTATTAAATCGAGAGCCTAACAATATTAGCTGGTTGCTTGGGCTATCCATTTCTTTAGATTCTGGAGGCGAAAAAAAGATGGCGCTCACACAGTATAAAAAAATACTAGAGCGTCATGATGTCGATCAAAACATATTGTCTTTTGTAAAAAATCGCTTTGAACAATTAAGTGAAAAATAGTGGGCGAAAGGTAGAGATCTATGCCAGAAAAAACAAATAAGTTTAAAAAAATACGATTAGGGGACTTATTGCTTAATGCAGGATTGGTCAATGAATTACAAATACAAACAGCACTCAACATACAACAAGAAAAAGGGGGGAAATTAGGCGACATATTGATTGCAAATAAGTTTGTTACAGACAAACAAATTGCCTCGCTACTCTCTGAACAATTGAAAATTGAATTCATTGATTTAAGTCACTACAACTTTAATCTGGATGTGATTAGAAAATTACCAGAAAAAATAAGTAGAAAATGTAAATCTTTATTATTAGAGGAAAACAATGGAGAGTATACCGTTGGCATGGTCGACCCAACAGATATCGTCTCTTATGACCAAATTTACGATCAATTGGGTGGCACATTCAGAGTTGTATTGATACTAGAATCTGAATTTAACATTATTGTTGACCAGGTCTACCGAAAAACGGAAGAAATCAGTTCTTTGGCAGAAGAACTGCGCAGCACAATTTCTGGTGCAGCGGCAGAATTAGTGGCTGATACCGATGAAAGCGGTGCTGAAGCAGCTCCTGTTGCCAAACTATTAGACTCCATATTCGAAGATGCATTGCAAGTACGTGCTTCAGATATTCATATTGAACCAGATGCCGATCAGTTACGTATTCGACAACGTATCGACGGGGTATTAAATGAACATGTTATCCCTAAAAAAGCGATTGCTTCTGCGCTTGTGATTAAAATCAAGCTTATTTCAAAACTTAATATTTCTGAAAAACGCATTCCTCAAGATGGTCGATTTAAGTATACGGTTCACGGAAAAACCATCGACGTACGGGTCTCAACGATGCCCACGCAACATGGAGAATCGATTGTGATGCGTTTACTTGAACAGTCCAGCGATTTACTCCGACTAGCACAACTCGGGTTACCGGACTATGCCTTAGAACGTATTTTGTATTTAATACACCGACCAAATGGACTTATGCTGGTTACCGGCCCTACCGGAAGTGGGAAAACCACGACACTATATGCTGCAATCAGTGAGTTAAACACTGCTGCAAGAAAAATTATTACGATTGAAGATCCAATCGAATATTCGATTAAACGCGTCACACAGGTACAAGTGAATGCGAACATTGGTCTTACTTTTGCCACAATTTTACGTTCTGCTTTGCGACAAGATCCAGATATCGTCATGGTTGGGGAAATGCGAGACGAAGAAACCGTCAGTATAGGGCTTAGGGCTTCTATGACAGGTCACTTTGTGCTATCCACTTTACATACCAATGACTCTATCAGTAGTGCGATGCGACTCATTGACATGGGTGCCCAAGGATTTTTAGTCGCGAGTGGATTACGCGTTATTATTGCCCAACGACTTATTAGAAAAATTTGTGAACACTGTAAAACAGGGCACGCCATCACTCCCATAGAAGAAAATTGGCTTAAAAATTTATTTCCAAATTATCAGAAAAAACAGCAATTTAAAATTGGAAAAGGCTGTTCTCGTTGTAATAATACGGGATACAGTGGCCGTATGGGCATTTATGAATTACTTGAAATTGATTCTCATTTATCCACGGCTTTACGAGAAAACAACACCGAAGCGTTTACAGCTGCCGCAAAACAGCAAAAGCATTTTAAGCCACTCACTTTATCCGCCCTTGAGGCAGCTGAAGCAGGAAAAACGACTATTGAAGAACTGTTAAGGATCGCTATTTCATGAAGTTCCATTATGTCGCCAAAGATAAGGATGGCAAACAAATTAAGGGAGAAATTAATGCGGAATCCCAACAAGGCGCTGCGGATGCCTTGTTTCGCATTCATTTAATCCCGATTAGCATCCATGAACAAGCCGCGGTATCTGCAACAGATTTTTTAGGTACTTATTTTAATATTGGACGCCCAAGCTTAGAAGACATTATGATGTTTTCTCGCCAAATGTTCTCTTTAACCAAAGCGGGTGTTCCTTTGGTTCGTGCTATTCGCGTGGTTACCATTAGTACATCTAATCCTGCTTTAAAAAGTGCCTTAGCTGATATTTTTACCGATTTAGAATCTGGCTTGTCTTTGTCTATTGCCATGAATAAGCACAAACTGGTATTTCCAAGCTTAATGATATCTTTGGTGAGCATCGGTGAAAATACGGGAAGCCTAGATGAGGTGTTTCGTCAATTGTCTATTCATTTTCAGCGAGAATCCGATACGCGTAAAAAAATAAAATCAGCAACACGATATCCTATTATCGTTTTATTGGTTATTTCTATTGCAGTTGCCGTAATTAACGTTGTGGTGATACCCGCTTTTTCTTCTTTTTTTAAGCAATTTAAAGCAGAACTACCTCTACCAACACGTATTTTAATTGCCTCATCTGAGTTTACGATCAATTACTGGTATATTGTTTTACTGATATTGCTCGCTTTGTTTATGTTATTTATTTATTTCATTAATACCAAAGAAGGTGAGATGATCTACGACACCTATAAAATAAAATTTCCACTCATTGGCAGTATTTTAAAACGTGCTTTACTTGCGCGTTTCTCAAGAATGTTTTCTTTATGTATCAGAACGGGCGTTCCTTTGTTACAAACGATTCAATTAATTGCATCTGCAACAGACAATGCCTATATTCATCAAAAAATCTTGGGAATGCGAACAGATATTGAAAAAGGAGAATCTTTAAGCGCTTCTGCAAAAAACACTGGTTTATTTACAGAACTGGTCTTGCAAATGATGTTAATCGGTGAAGAAACCGGGGAAACAGACAGACTATTTGATGAGGTTGGTAGTTTTTATGAAGCAGAAGTCGATTATGATGTAGAAAGATTGGGTGCCTCAATCGAACCCATTTTAATCAGTGTGATTTCAGGAATCGTACTGGTGCTGGCTTTGGGTGTATTTTTGCCCATGTGGAATATTTCTCAAGTCTCTATGGGTAAATAATCATGAAAAAAATAGTTTATAAAGGATTTACGCTTGTAGAACTGGTTACGGTGATTATTGTAATTGGCATTTTAGGGGCGGTTGCAGCCCCTAAAATGTTTGGTACTTCTACCTATCAATCGCAATATTTTTACAATGATGTCTTATCAACACTTCGATATGCCCAAAAATTGGCCATGAGCTCTGGTTGCCAAATACAAGCAAACATGACGAGCACCAGCATTACCTTAACCAAAAGAGCCAGTTGCACTTCTGGTACATTCACTGTCGCTGTGCGAGATCCGGCTTTAGGGACGAGTACTTACATCAAAACAGCGCCTGGGAGCGTTACCATTACGCCATCGGTAAACCCAATTTACTACGATCAATTGGGAAAATGCTATAACTCTGGCGGTACCGTTTCAAATGTCACGGTGACCGTTGGTTCTAAAGTCATCACGATTGTCGGAGAAACAGGATTTACTTATGACCCAACAACATAATCCAATTGTTTCTGCTTGTGAGGATGGGTTCACGCTTGTGGAACTGATTATTGCGATTGTGATTATTTCTGTTTCTTTAACGGGCGTTTTACTCGCCATTAACCTTGGCAGCAAATACAGTGCCGATCCAACAGTTAATCGACAAGCGAGCGCCATCGCTCAAGCCTACATGGATGAAATTTTAACCAAAAGTTTTCCAACCAGCTTTCCTTGCCCTGCACCGCCTGGTGGAGGACGATCTGTTTATACGAGTGTTTGCGATTATCAGGGATTATCGGACACTGGTGCAAAAGACCAATTTGGGAATGCATTAACAGGCCTAGATAAGTACAACGTTTCGGTTAATATCGATGGCACCACTGCTGCATTAGGTACTTTGACACCTGGAACACAAGTGGTTCGTGTGGATGTGACGGTAAGCCGTAATTTAATGCCAACATTGACCATCAGCGGTTATAGGACAAAATACTAGTATGAATATGCGCTATACACAACGGTGTTTTGGATTTAGCTTAGTAGAACTGGTTATTACCATCGTTATTACGGGGATTATTTTTAGCGTGATTGCCTTATTTTTAAATCGCCCCATTCAAGCCTATACGGAATTGTACGCTTTATCAGATATTACCAATATTGCTGATTTGGCGCTTTCTCGCATTGAAAAAGACGTGAGAAATGCGGTTCCTAATAGTATTCGCGTTAAATCTTCGGGGAATTTAACCGGGGTTGAAATGGCCAATGCAGTAGAAGGTATGCGATATCGTGCAAAAAATCCGGGTGGAGCGAATGCTATTCTCAGCATAGGCTCGAATGATACAGATTTTAACGTAGAGGGAAAATTTCAATATGCCGCTTATGGGGCAAATGGATATCGGCTTGTCATCTATAATACCGGCGCTTATACCGGTAATTCAGACAGTCCAAATGCGGGCGTCAATTTATACAGCTCATCCACGGCAGCAGGTCCTACGCCCCCTGCTGGTTCACACATCATTACACCCAGTACTTCTATAGTTACCTTAAGCAGTGGCGCTACCGAAGATCATGTTAACATCAGTCCGGCCATGAAATTTGGTTTGGCATCGCCTCGTCAACGAATCTACATAGTCGATACGCCCATCAGTTACATCTGTAATCTCAGTAACGGCACATTAACACGATACTGGGGTTACTCAATTACCGATGTACAGCCTTTAGACAATACCGTTTCGCCCTTAAACGGCGCCAACAGTGCCTTGTTGGCTAAAAATGTCAGTGCCTGCACCTTTAGTTACAGTGCAGGCACATCAACACGTAATGGGATCTTGGGTGTCAATCTTGTCATTACACGCAATGGTAAGTCGGCACGACTTTTTTATCAAATCAACTCGAACAATGCATCATGATGAAACAGAATGGTTTTTCAATTATTAGCGCCGTGTTTATTTTGGTGATTTTGGCCCTGGTAGGCGGGTTTAGCTTAAATCTAAGCACTCGAATGGCTGCTGCAACGAGCTTAAGTGCAGACAGCATTCGAGCCTACTTTGCTGCAAAAAGCGGGCTTGAATGGGGCATCTATCAGGTAGTTACGACTCCTGCCAGTTGTCCCGCGACAACCACCTTAACGTTTAACCAAGTTGGCTTGAAGAACTTTAGTACCCAAGTTTCTTGCACAGCCAATGCCATTACAGAATCAGGGACTACTTTTAATCTCTTCCAACTGACGTCTGTTGCCAGCCGCGGAGTGTCTACCGATTACGATTATGTGACCCGCACATTAACGGTCACAGCGATGGTTGCAGCAAGCCCTTAGTCTATGTCTATCTGTTTTTAGCTGCGCTTCATCATATCAAAAAATTCTTCATTTGTTTTTGTGCTGCGTAAACGTTCAACCAAGAATTCCATCGCAGCAATTTCATCCATAGGATGCAATAATTTTCTTAAGATCCACATTTTTTGCAGTTCATCGGATTTAGCCAACAATTCTTCTCGACGCGTACCAGAACGCGCGATATTAATCGCAGGATATACGCGTTTTTCAGCAATTCGACGATCTAAATGAAGCTCCATATTACCGGTTCCTTTGAATTCTTCGTAAATAACTTCATCCATTTTAGATCCGGTATCGATTAATGCTGTTGCAATAATGGTTAGACTACCACCTTCTTCAATATTGCGTGCTGCCCCAAAAAAGCGCTTTGGACGATGTAACGCATTCGCATCCACACCACCTGTTAAGACTTTTCCAGAAGAAGGGATCACGGTGTTATAGGCTCTGGCCAAGCGGGTAATGGAATCCAGTAAAATCACCACATCACGCTTATGTTCTACGAGACGTTTTGCACGCTCGATGACCATTTCTGCGACCTGAACATGCCGACTCGCAGGCTCATCAAAGGTACTGGCAATGACTTCACCGCGTACAGAACGTGCCATCTCTGTGACTTCTTCGGGTCGTTCATCGATCAGCAAAACAATTAAATGGCATTCGGGATGATTGGTTGCCAAGGAATGCGCAATATTTTGCAACATGACTGTTTTACCTGCTTTAGGCGGTGAAACAATTAGGCCCCGCTGTCCTCGTCCAATTGGGGACACCAAGTCGATAACACGAGCGGTTAAATCTTCGGTACTGCCATTGCCGATTTCAATACGCATGCGGGTATTGGCATGCAATGGCGTTAAATTACCAAAAGCAATTTTACTTTTAGCAGCTTCAGGTGGTTCTCCATTTGTCTTACTGACTTTTAATAGAGCAAAATAACGCTCCCCTTCTTTGGGAGGACGAATTTTACCGTGAATTTCATCTCCGGTCATCAAATTAAAGCGTCTAATTTGGCTTGGAGAGACATAAATATCATCGGGACCTGCCAGATAAGAACTGTTTACCGAACGTAAAAAACCAAAACCATCTGGCAAAATTTCTAAAACGCCATCGCCATAAATATCTTCTCCCCGCTTAGCCAAGGCTTTTAGAATGGCAAAGATCATTTCTTGCTTACGAGCACGGGCCACGTCTTCAATACCCAAATCTTTTGTAATAGCGACAAGATCGGGCACAGATTTCTTTTTAAGCTCGGTTAAATTTGTATGATTCATAAGGATATTTTCTTACACTGTTTTTTGAGTTGATTTAAAGGACGCCGAGGGCGAGGTTCCACCCTCGCTGCGGAACAACAAGGTACGCCAGAAGCTGTTGGTTTAATAGGTAGTGGCTCTGATTATACAATTCCCTTTCTATGGGAATCAAGCGCCCAATCTAAAAATAAGCCGTTCAACTGCACTAAAGCATCGACCATTATGGCAATTACTTTAGACTGACATGGCCTTCTATGAATTCAATTACCTTGTTTTTAGGCATAAAGCCTGCCGTTGTTGCGACAATTTTACCATTTTGATACAACACCATGGCTGGAATACCACGGATATTGTGTTTCTCGGGTATAGCCGTATTGCTTTCGACATCCATTTTCACAATACGCAAGGTATTGGGGTATTCTGTTGCCAGTTCTTCGAGAACAGGGCCTAATAACTGACAAGGACGACACCAGGCAGCCCAAAAATCGACCAATACAGGCAATATTGACTGTACAACCTCTGTTTCAAAATTTTCATCCGTTACTGCACTTAGGTGAGCCATATCTTGCTCCTTGTAATCCTGTGTTTATCGTCATTCTGACGCTATGTTACCATCCCAACCCAGGGATGTGAAGGGCCTGAGAAAGGCTATACTGAAACTTGTCCGAACTTGCCCTTATTTTGTGTAAACGGTGCTTCCGATCGAGGTCGTTTTAAGTTAAAATCACTGATATTATTCAAGCGCCTATCGCTTTTAAGGAGTTGTGTACGATGAATCAAGCATTATCCGTGTACTGTCCTCAATTACCGTTGGGCAGCCTAGACGCTTACATCGCGCAGGTAAACCAAATTCCTCTGCTAACCTGCGAAGAAGAGCAGACTTTGGCCAAAAAACTACACTCAAAAGGTGATCTACAAGCCGCCCAAAAACTGGTTTTATCTCATTTGCGTTATGTTGTCCGTATCGCAAAAGGGTATATGGGTTATGGTCTACCACTAGCAGATTTGGTGCAAGAAGGCACCGTAGGTTTGATGAAAGCCGTCAGACGGTTCGACCCAGACCAAGGCGTGCGCCTGGTTTCCTTTGCCGTACACTGGATCAAAGCCGAAATCCATGAATTTATTTTAAAAAATTGGCGTATTGTCAAAGTGGCTACGACCAAGGCCCAACGAAAACTCTTTTTTAACCTAAGGAAGGCCAAAAATCGCCTAGGTTGGTTTACACAAGAAGAGGTGGATGCCGTGGCTGCCGATCTGGGTGTAAAACCCACGGATGTGCGTCGCATGGAAGAACGTTTAAACGCCCGAGACACTAACTTTGATACCCCCAGTGATGTTGAAACCGGCTTTTCTACTAACAAAGCCTTACTGGCACCCGCTGAATATTTAGAAACCCCAAATGCCGACCCGGCATTGTGTATCGAAAACAGTAATTGGGAGCATCGTGCCGAGGACAATCTAAAAACAGCTTTAGAACGCCTAGATCCACGTAGCCAAGACATTATCACCCAGCGCTGGTTAATGCACACCTCTGAGGAAGCAACAGACAATCAAGTCGTTGCTGAACCCACCAAAACAAAACTAAAGGCCTTGGCTGAAAAATATCAGCTCTCTACTGAGCGTATTCGACAAATAGAGCAATCTGCCATCAAAAAACTCCGCAAATGGATAGAGGTTGATATGGTCGGGGAAGCCCATTAATCCTTGCCGACTCCTCTTTACGCGTAGCCAATCCCTGTTCGATCCATTCATTCCCGCCTTTACACAGGCGGGGGGTACCTTATACCCTCTATCTACCCTAGAAATTACCCCAAGAGATGTTCAAGCTGAACTAAATACCTGTTTTGAAGGTCATTCAAGTAACACCGCTTATATTTTTGTTAGCAGACATGCCATCGAATACACTGGAATAAGCCTAAAAAAAGCCACTCAATTTCCACAGCTAACCTGTATTTGTTTGGGCCCCGGATCTAAGCAGGCCTTAATGCAACAAGGTATTCCAGAAGATCGAATTATTATGCCACTCTCTCCGCCTTATGAAACAGAACGTTTGCTTGAGCATCCTTTTTTTACCGGCACTCGCTTATCACCCCAACAACACTATTGCATATTTAGGGGACCACCTGGGAGAACACTACTACAAGCGCGATTACGGGAAACTGGGGCAACAGTACAAGAAATCATGGTATACAATAGACAGCTGCCCAAATTAACCCCCGCCCTACAAACGCAATGGGAGATGGCTTTACGTCAGCACAATGCCACATTGGTCAGTAGTGCAGAGGGATTGAGTAATTTGATAACACGCGTTAAAGCATTCAAACACCCTGCTTTTATCACTCATCTCTTAAACCAACCTTTACTGCTACCGAGCAGGCGAATCGGTATACTCGCAAAGTCTCTTGGTTTTCGCTATATTATTGAAACTGGTAGCCTAGAGACACAGAGTGTATTACATGCGCTTAAATCTATCTTCTCGTCATTCCATTTTTTCAGATAAGCCTGAGATCTTCTCTTCCTTGCGGATTTGCGCGCTTCTTGGATTTGCGTTATGCGTTAGCTCCCTCGGATTCGCTTATTACCTAGAACATTACCAGTATATACAGCCCTGCCCCCTTTGTTTATTACAACGGGGCATCTTTTTATTGCTGGCTTTCTTTTTTTGCGTATGGTCGATTCCGCGTCAACTGCCTGGTTGGTTGTCTCGTACGCTGGCTGTCTTAACAGGGATACTTGCGATGATGGGTATGGGATTGGCTGGACGCCAAATTTGGCTAGAGCACTTGCCTCCTAATGAGGCGCCTTTGTGTTCTGCCAGTTTAGAACGATTATTCGAAGTGTATCCTGTGATGGAAGTCTTTCGAAGAATTTTAACCACCTCTGGGGAATGTGCTCGGGTCATGTTACGTATACTGGGACTGAGTCTTGCAGAGTGGAGTTTGGTGCTGTTCGAAATTATCGCCTTGCTGTCGCTATATCAATGGAAAAAAGCCGACGATTAACCGGTAATTAAAAGAAGACAATCCCTGTCAGCCAATCCTTTGGCTCATTGTTCCTTACAGTGAATCCATGCCTGGATCTGGTACAGTGTATCAAAATGGGAAAATGAGACAATACCCCAAAACAAAGTTAATCAGTTAACAAAATCATGCTGTGTAAAAAAAAAATAATAAAAAACCCTTATTTTTACTGAATGTATTTATATTAAAAAAATTCGATTTTTGAAGATAGGACAATATCTTGGCAAAAAATAGCAAGATATCTTATGCAAACGCTCTCACATCGCTTATTTTAAGTAGGCATACTTGACTTTATTAATCACATATCCTTAACTGATAGACAGAGCCCTTATTAGTTCTATTTTGTTTTTCACACGCGACCACGGAGGCCTTTAGCGTGCTCTGGCAGCGTCTAAACAATGAAAAATCTCGTTGGCATAAAACCGATGCAGTAATCGATGGCTGGTTGAAAGAGCGGCAACAATTACTCCAACAATTTATGGCTGCAACACGGCTACCTTCACTTCAAGGAAAAAAGGTATCCCCTGCTATTGCCGTTGTTGAACGAGAAACGTTCATCGCCCTCTCTAATACCCTTGTCGATTATGTCTCAACGCTTCATTTTGAAATTTTAGAACAATTGTCTCTCCTCGAAACACAGTTACAGGCACAGCTAAAGAAAGGGCCCTCAATACCTCTTGGTTTAAACCGAGCACTGTTAGAAAAAATTCTCAGCACAACAAATACCATTTTAGAATTTGAACTTAAGTGCCAATCAACACTCAAAAGCAACGCCCCTCTCGATACTTTAAAAGAAGCGCTGTCTGCCCTGGGAGAAACCTTGGCTCAACGAATGGATCTAGAAGATGCTTTGATTCATTCTTATGTTTGGGCAAGAACTGCTTTACCAAATCTCTAGAAAAAGAGCATCACTTTTAAGCAACACTGGTCTAAATAACGTAGAAAACTGACAAAACTCTCTTTAAAGGGGTGTAAGCCAAAATGATGGTAGGGTTTGGTTATCCAACACCCACGAGTACCTGTACTGGCTGCCAAAACAATACCCGTTAACAGTCTATCGTCTATCAACAGTAATTCATGTGGCGCTAAGCCTGTTTGAGCTAAAATCGCCTGAATACCTTCTGGATAAGGTTTTTTTCGAGTAGCAACCACGAAGCGAATCTCTGGATAGTCTGAATCAAACATGGCTTGTCTGGCAGGAGTAGGCAAATTGCTTAATACAAATACAGCACCTTTAAACCATGTTTGCGCTTCTGACAACCAGGTTTCTACTGCTGGCAGTGGCCTATCCCCCTGATAAGGGGATAAAACACCATCAAAATCTAATACCAGGGCTCGAACACCTCTGTCGTACAAGGTTTTCGGGGAAATGTCTGTCAGTGACGGAATACAACGGGGTGGCTCTTTTTTTAAAAATCCACTGAGCACACGACGATACCGCCATGCCAAAGATAAGGTAAACACACAACGGACAACCCCACTGAGAAACGAAGAGATCATTTTTTTAATCAGAATGACCAGCCTCAGGAATGTCTTCGAGATATTGTCGCTTATCTTGAACCGATTTCCATTCATCTGCATCTTTCAAGGGAGGCTGACTTTGGGTAATCAATGGCCAAGTGGCAGAAAGCACCTTGTTTATCTCCAAAAATGCAGCTTGATCGGCAGGTAAATCGTCTTCTGAATAGATGGCATTAACTGGGCACTCTGGTTCGCATAATGCACAGTCAATGCATTCCTCTGGATTGATTACCAAAGAAAGAGGGCCTTCATGAAAACATTCGACAGGACATACCTCTACACAATCGGTATATTTACATTTAATACAACTTTCTGTTACGACAAATGTCATGGAAGAAGACCTCTTTCATTTGATTTAACTTAGTTAAGCAACTTTTTCTTCTGGTATAGACAATACCTGTTCAGCCACCTTGTCGTTGGACGCTTTATCTTCCACAATCACCGCATCGGCCATCTGCTTAGATAAACGGCTTACGCGCTTTTTTTTAGGTGCTTTTTCAGATGCCGCCCGCTTCTCTACTTTCTTAGGTTTAGCAACTTCAGCCGGTTTTTTCCATTCTTTGTTAAACTGGTTGAGTAGTTTATTCATGGCCTGCGCCTTTAATAAGAGTTGCTTTAACTGAGCCAAGGCTTTTTGTGCTTTCTTCACTCTTTTTTCTAGCCTCAATATGGCTGCTTTTTTCAGTTTAAGAACTTGTGCTGCTTTTTTGGCTTTTGCTGCTGTGATTGTTGCCTTGCTTTTAACGGTGGTTTTGGCGACATTCGCTTGCTTCATGCCCGTCTGCATCTCGTTTAATGCTTTCATGTCTTTTTTTAATTCGGTATTTGTTTGTTTAATTTCAGTTTGAATGGCTTTAATCCACTCTTTTTTAAGGCGGGCCCATTGTTTTTCTAGCCCCAAGATTCCCAAGGCTTTAATAGAGGCTACATTTCCTGCTTTTTTAGGTAGGGATAATTTTTTTACGGTGACCATTTTTTTAGGTTTAGGCATCTTTACTGATTTTTTTAAGCCAGGAGACTTAACTGCCTTTGTTGCCTTCTCAACTTTTACCACAGACAGGGCTTTTTTTGATTTTAAGACCTTTTTTTTGCTTTCAGCAGCTTTATTCTTAGAAGAGGCAGTATTTTTTATCTTTTTCAACACGACTATTTCCTTTTTTTATCTAAAATAATTTAGTACACTGATTACTGAGCACTTCCTGTTATGGAAGCAGGTTTTTATTTTATCGTTTTTCGCAATCTTCAAAACCGAGCGATTATACTACACAATATATGTTATCAAAATCAACCTACAGGAATTTTTTATCCTTGTCTGGGGTTCATACCATTTCTACAACAGAGGGCAGTATCTGTGTACTACCAGGAGATTTATAAATGAAATATTTACATGCCTTAATTTTGATCGGTTTTTTGGGCGCAAACACCGTTATAGCCACAGAGACAGAGGTAAATAAAGGGCTTCCAAAACTCGATGACATTAAGCAATTCACCACTGTGTTAGAACATATTAAAAAATACTATGTGAATACGGTTACGGATAAAGAATTACTTGAAAATGCCATTCGGGGCATGTTAGCAGGATTAGATCCACATTCGACCTACTTAGATACCGAAGAATTTTCTGAACTAAAAGTACATACCAGCGGTAAATTTGGTGGCCTTGGTATCGAAGTGACGATGGACGATGGACTCATTCGGGTCATTAGCCCCATCGATGATACCCCTGCTGCACGTGCTGGCATACATGCGGGGGATTTAATTGTACGCATTAACGAAACACCGGTAAAAGGTCTAAAATTACAAGAAGCCGTAGACATGATGCGCGGTGACAGAGGAACGCCCATTACCCTCACTATTATCCGTCAAAATGAAACCAAACCGTTGAAAATGACTCTAAATAGAGAAGTGATCAACGTTCGAAGTGTACGCCAACGTTTACTTGAACCTGGATTTGGTTATCTGCGTATTTCTCAATTTCAAACCAATACGGGCTCAGATGTCGCAAAAGCCATACAAACTTTACAAAAGGATAATCAAAAAGCCCCTTTAAAAGGCTTGATACTCGATTTACGCAATAATCCTGGTGGCATTTTAGAAGCTTCTGTACAAGTATCTGATGTCTTTTTAGACCAACCTAAGTTAAAATATGATGGCTTAATCGTCTATACCAAAGGACGCTTGCCTGGTTCAGAACTGGAAGAAAAAGCCAGCCCGGGGGATTTAATCAATGGGGCCCCTATCGTAGTATTGATCAATGGAGGCTCTGCTTCGGCTTCCGAAATTGTTGCAGGCGCCCTACAAGA
>JBEAUL010000081.1:0-38318 GCA_041161475.1 Pseudomonadota bacterium
ATTTTACCGAATAGATCAATCAGTTTATCCCAGTGCAGTGCACGCAATGCCTGATAAATGGCCTCGTTCCAGGTACTTAAGCCGGCATTATTCAATGTGGATTCCGTGATCCAACACAGCGCATAAGCAGACAGTAAAAAGATAAAGAAAACACCCAGCTGGCCAGAGGGGGTTTGTGTGTCTTTACGTGGTACTTGTGTATTAATAAGCAAGTTACGTAATGAACATAGGAATCTGGTTTTTTGCCAATGTAGCCATATCACATTCATGGCTGCGTACAGCCATTGTACAACGTAACGTAACAAACCCAAAATAAAACTGTAAGCAATCCAAGACAAAAATAGGAAAACCAGGACAATCAACGCAACACGACTGGCGATTTCGGGGGTTAATGCACCCAAAGAGGCACCGATTAAAATACCGGGTAAGGTATAAATAGGGGCCCAGACAATGGCGGAGACGATGTTATAGAGTAAAAATTCTCTCGGAGTCATGTCCATCATGCCAGCAATCACTGGAATCATAGGGCGGACTGGGCCGATAAAGCGACCAAAAATAATACTCTTGCCACCGTGTATCGCGAAAAAACGCTCACCACGTGCAAGCCAGCTGGGATGCGTACTAAATGGCCAAATGGCACGTAATTTACTGTGATAATGACGCCCGACCCAGTAGCTGATACCGTCTCCTGCAATGGCACCTAAAATTGCCCATATCATGGAAGAGAAGGGAGGTAGAATGCCTTTTCCAATCATAATGCCGATGGTTGTCATCATAAAGAGACCAGGAACAACCAGTCCAACAATAACCAAGGACTCAGATAAAGAGATTAGAAAAATGGCAATTCCTGCCCAAATGGGGTGGAGTGCAATCCAGTCTAGTGTGGGTTGAAATAGGGCTTGAATGGACTCGTTCATCAAACATTTCTGCGCTAAAAACCACTGTTGGCAATGGTAAGTCTGCGCTCCTCCTCATTATTTTTTATCGCCTTACTCAAAATAATAGTGTGAATCATATCACATAGCTGTATCTCTGGGGTACGAAAACCTGTCCTGCCTCTGATTTGTTATAAAGTTTGTTAACTTATCTTGTTTGAGGGACTGGAGTATCAGGCGATTTGCATTGTATAATGAGCCGAGTCACTGAGCACGCTTGAGCGCATGTTATGCCCGCTTTCTTTTTATCGGATATTCACCTACATCCTACTCGACAAAAAACAGTCGATCAACTTAAGTTTGTGTTACAGCATATTGAGGACATGGGTCGGTTTGTCAAAGAGAGGCAACTGTTTTTGTTGGGTGATATTTTTGATGCTTGGATTGGAGATGATGATAAAGAGCCACTCTGGCAAGAAATAAAAGATAGACTAAAGAAACTGACGACTACGGGATGTCCTGTATATTGGATAGCCGGTAATCGAGATTTTTTGGTTGGAAACACCTTTATGCACGAGACGGGTTGTAAAGTCTTGTCTGAGCCGGCAAGCGTGATGCTCCCGGGCGGACACAGTGTTGTATTATTGCATGGTGATTTGCTGTGCACCAGAGATCTGCGTTACCAGCGTTTTAGACGTTTTGTGCGACACCCTTTTACAGTCGGTTTATACAGGCGCTTACCTTTAGTTGTGCGCCTAACAGTGGCGGATTACCTGCGTCGATTGAGTCGTTTTTCTCAACAACAAAAAAAGATACCATTATCATTAAAAACCCCAAATAAACTGTGTCAGTTTGAGAGGGGCGACAGAGCGATCGAATGGATTGACGAATCCATGTCGGATGCACTGTTGCAACAGCATCACGCACACACGCTCATTCATGGGCATATACATCGTGAGGGTATACATGAGAGGATCTTGACAGATGCACAAGGCCACACGCGAAAGGCGCAACGTATTGTTTTAGGGGACTGGGACAACGGGCCGAGCGTACTGGTCTTCGAAGAGGGGCAATTTTATTTCAAGGCTTTTTAAGCTACTCTCGACTCGCGGTATTCCATGTGGGATAATAAACGGATCCATATAAAAATAGTTTAAGCAGTATTGATACCAGGGTTATGATGACAAACTTAGCACACGATCACAAGCCTAAAACCCGCTTTGCACCAAGTCCAACGGGTTTCATGCACTTTGGCAATGCCAGAACGGCTTTATTTAACGTGTTATATGCCAAACATTTAAAAGGCGACTGTCTGTTACGCATAGAAGATACAGATCGTCTTCGATCAGAAGATAAATATACGCAAGCATTGATCCAGGATATGCAATGGCTAGGTTTACCCTGGGAAGGTGCTGAGGGTGGATTGCCAGTACATCAATCTCAACGCGATGCCATTTACGATTCCTATTATCAGATTTTGATCAAGCAGGGGCGAGCTTACCCCTGTTTTTGTACTGAACAAGAGTTGGCAATTTCACGTAAATTACAGTTAAGCCGAGGAAAGCCACCTCGCTACGCAGGAACATGTCGTCACTTAAGCGAATCCCTACGATCTGAAAAAATACAACAAGGCTTAAAACCTGCGTTACGATTTTTGGTTGAACCAGGAAAAACCATTCAATTTAACGATGTGATTCGCGGTTCTCAACATTTTATCAGTGATGATATCGGTGATTTTATTATTCGAAGAGGAGATGGTAGCGCTGCTTTTTTCTTTTGTAATGCGATTGACGATGCCTTAATGGGTGTTACGCATGCTTTGCGTGGTGAAGATCACCTGTCAAATACGCCAAGGCAGATCATGATTTTGGAATCAGTAGGGTTGCGTATACCACAGTATGGTCATTTTCCCACCATTTTGGGCCAAGATGGTACGCCTTTGTCTAAGCGAAATGGCAGTCGTTCCATGCAAATGTTGCGCGAAGAAGGCTATCATCCCAAGGCGGTTTTAAATTACATGGCGCGTTTAGGGCATTATTATGCGGACAATACCCTGATGGATGTAGAGACATTAGGAGCACAGTTTGATTTGTCCCATATCAGTCATTCACCCGCACATTTTGATGATGTACAACTCCAGTTTTGGCAAAAAGAAGCCATACATAAAAGCACCTTGCCAGACTTTGTTTCATTTGTTCGAAGCTATGCCGATTTTAATCAATTGGCATTGCCAGAAAAATGGAAAAATGATCAAGATTTTTTACGTTTTGCAGAAATTATCCAAGCAAATGTCGTGATGCCAAAAGAAGTGGTGGAATGGGCAGAGTGGCTGTTAATGGATGCTGTGACGGCGCCATTAGCGGTTCAAACGGTGATTGAACAAACGGATGCGCGTTTGATTCGGGTGGCTTATGAAATCTTAAAAAATAATCCCAGTATAGAGTATGCTGCTTGGATAAAAGCAATACAAGCTGAGACAGAATTTAAGGGAAAAATGCTGTATTTACCGATTCGTGCAGTGATAATGCGTCAATTATCCGGTCCAGAATTGGAGAAAGTATTCAAGCTATTGGGCGTAGACTGTATTCGAAAACGATTTGAAGATATTTTACGGTAGATAGCGCTTAGATCTGAAGCCGAATCCATTGTTGGACAATCGAAGCCTTTTTGCTAAATGAATGTTAAAAAGTAGGGACTGGTGAAGTGATGCATACAAAAACACCTGAAATAGTGCTGTATAACTCTTTGATAAAAGAGAAAGCACCGTTAAAACCCATTCATTCGGGCCAGGTAACCCTATACGTTTGTGGCGTGACGGTATACGATCATTGTCACATTGGTCATGCACGTGTGTTGCTGGTATTCGACGTATTACGTCGTTTTTTAAAGCAACAAGGTTTAGCGGTGACTTATATCCGCAATATTACCGATGTCGATGATAAAATTATTAAGCGTGCGATAGAGACTAAACAAACAGAACAATCTTTGGATGATGCGGTTAAAGCATTAACTGGTTTCTTTATAAAAGAGATGACGGCCGATTGCCAGGCGCTTAATATTCTTCCCCCTACCTTTGAACCAAAAGCAACTGAATATATTCCAAATATGTTGGATTTAATTACACAATTGATGAATAAAAAAGCCGCATACCAGGGCAAAAATGGAGACATCTATTTTGATGTGCATGCTTTTCCTGAATATGGGCATTTGTCTCATCGTCAATTGTCTGATCTGCAGGCGGGGGCTAGAGTTGATGTAGATGCTTTCAAAAACAATCCCCTAGATTTTGTATTATGGAAACACGCAAAACCAGAAGATGAAATCTATTGGGATTCTCCTTGGGGGAGAGGGCGTCCTGGTTGGCATATTGAGTGTTCGGCGATGTCTTTAGATTGCTTGAAACATGAACAGTTGGGGCATACGCTTGATATACATGGCGGTGGGCATGATTTAAAATTTCCACACCATGAAAATGAGCGCGCACAATCAGAAGTAGCCACGGGTGTCTGTTTTGCAAATGTGTGGATGCATGTTGGTTTTGTACAGATTAATCAAGAAAAAATGTCCAAATCACTTGGCAATTTTTTAATCATTAAAGATTGTTTAAAAGATTATCATCCAGAAGTATTGCGTTATTTTATGTTGTCGAGTCATTATCGTAGTCCAGTTGAATATTCAGATCAGTCAATGGAAAGCGCCTTTGTCGCCTTGAATCGTTTATATCGCGCCTTATCTGTATCCAAGATGACATACGATGATACTGAGTTACCCCCTACATTCTATATCGCTTGTCAAAGATATCAAGAAAAGTTTGATCTGGCGATGGCTGATGATATCAATACGCCGGTGGCCTTATCGATATTATTTGATATTGCTAAAGAAATAAATCGCTTGATGAACAGTGAAATTTCTGTACAAGAGACTTTGTTCGGCACACTTAAGTGGACAACACAAGCGCCTTCTATCGAAGAGATACGATATCATGCTGCGATTAAGCTGACCCACTTGATGAAAGCGTTGGGGAGTGTTTTAGGGCTGTTACAATGCGATCCAACAGACTTTAATCAAGATGCGCGTAATACCCGCATAGGTCGCCCTATGGATATGCCTGAACTTGGGTTACAGGAAATAGAAAAACTAAAATTAAAGCGTGAACTTGCAAGAAAAAATAAAGATTTTAAAGAGGCTGATAGAATCAGGGACTACCTTCAGAAACATGGTGTCGTGTTGTCTGATAAAAAAGTAGAACACACGCCGAAAGAGCCACCACTGCAAAATACTCCGTAGCGATACCTCGGCGTGTTAAACTCAGTACGTATTACTGAGCGGCAGCAGGCATTTCACAACCGTTGTTGTCTTTTAATTGTTGTTTGCAAGCGTCGTCTTTACAAGCGGTCATAGCAGCAGAACACTCTTCAGCGGTCATTTTTTTCATACTCATGTCTTCTGGGGCGCTAACAGCACCAGCCATGAACATGGTTGTAGCTGCTGATAAGATAAATGCTTTCATTTGTGTTCTCCACATAAATTAGGAACAAGTTACTAAAATCGACACTATGGCTAGACACAATGTCTTGCTATTTTCTTTGGTCACACATCCCAAAAATACGTGCTTCCGCAGATATCATAAGGGTAGCATATTTTTGAATGGCTGGAAAATATAACCTATGTCAAAGAGATGATGTTACGTAGGTCGTTATGTTTTGGCAAGAGGTTGTGTGGTATGACTGGTGTGTTGAAATTGAAAGTAAGTCATTGGGAGATGGATGCCTGCTTGTCTAAATTGTGACTGGATGTCTGTTTGTAAGGAAGTTTGTAGTTGAATAAACGAAGATTGTTTACTCCAGGCTGAAAATTGGAGTCCAATACCTGCTTCACCAAATTCCATAAAAAAAAGTTCTGGTGCAGGAGACTCTAAGCAGACAGGATTTTTATGTGCGGATTCAAATAGAATTTTTTTTACTTTCGATAAATCTTCGCCGAAAGCAATTCTAAATTTGATATCAAGACGACGAATGGGGAAGCGAGTTAAGTTCCTAACCTCTGATTTTAACAACAATTCATTAGGCATTCGAACCAAGGTATTGTCTCGTGTCCGCATTTTTACAGATAGCAAGTCGATCGAAAGAATTTGTCCGTCCCAGCCATTGGGTCCTTCAATGCGCACAAAGTCACCAATTTCAAACGGTTTTTCACCCAATAAAAAAATACCGCTGGCAACATTGGTAACCGCTGTATTGGCTGCCCAAGCAAAGGCCAAAGTTCCAATTCCCAATGCCCCTGCAACACCTTTTAAGTCAAATCCTAACTTGTCTATGGCAAAAAAAGCGAAAATCAGCGTTGTAAAGTAAAAAACCATTTTTCTGAGTAACATCGCGTGATGGGGTGAGAGAAAATTTCGAAAAATGACTTTAAAAACAAAAGCGCTTAAGACACTGGCAACCATCAGGCCAATGACAAAAATGGCCAAACTGGTGAAGAGCATCTTTGGATCGAATTTTTCGAAATTGGGTAAATAACTTAAAAAATCGTTTATCATGTGTGAAGATGTCCAATATAAGAGCGGCCGGTTAAGATGCAAAAAAGATGCTTGAGACTGGTGCTGGCTTTTAAATCGATGCGGGGCTCGGTAAGCAAAGTTACAGTGCCCGTATAGGCTTTAGGAGCACCTTTAGCAACTTTAACACTTGGATCGTCATCACCATCCCTGTGAATAATCAGTTGTTCTGTCCATAAACGGTTCACGCTGTCTGTGTAAACCGATAAGTAAGGCAGTGGTACACTCAGTTGATCGAGTATCAGTGTTTTTTTTGAACGGTTTTTGATAAGCAAAGGACTGATAATCCGCTCGCTACTGGTCGAAAATTCTTCCAAGCGCGATGAACAGCGTGTTTTACTGGCATAACACAGTTCGCCTTCTAGCGTATTAAGGCCAAACCAAGTATCAGAGAGGGTTTGTGTTGGTATATCGTCTAGTAAAATTTGTGGCACTTTACCGGTAGTGATTTTCATCCATACCGGTGAGCTGACATACAGTGTAATTTTTTCTCCTGCTGGAATATGTAAGGGATGTTCTAGTTGAGATACCACTGGTCTATCGGGTAAGGTTGGGCTGAGCGTAATGTCATTGCCTTGGTTTCTGAGTACAAAGGTTTTAAAGGGTAAATCAACAGCCCGTGCCGGAATCGTTGGATTAAACTGATCTGCAGGGCAATGGGCTATATGCCACTCATCGTTATAACGATCTAAGCAAATGACTTGATTGCCTACTTTCCAAAAACGCGATTCATTGTCTACCAAGTTGAATGTTCCCCACCAGGGCGTGAGCGGTTCTGGTGTCTCATTGGTCACAGTGTCTTGTTGAAGCGCAGCGGGCTTTCTAGAGAAAAGGCGGAGTATTTTAAACCAGTCTAACATGTGATGAACGGCCAATGCGCGTGAGTTGTTTTTATCTTCTTAATTTTAGCTGAGAATAAGAAAAATCGTAAGCAAAAAAAGTATTCTCTAATAGGCTTGCAATTGTCATGGGTCCGACTCCCCCTGGCACTGGGGTAATCCAGCTGGCTTTCTTGAATGCTGATGGAAAATCAATATCACCCGTTAACACATATCGATTCGGATCATCAGGGTGTGGGCGACGATTCATCCCTACATCGATGACAATAGCGCCTTGTTTAAGCCAATCCCCTGGTATCAAACCGGGTTGACCGGCCGCAGAGATCAATAAATCAGCCCGTTGTACATGGGATTTTAAGTCTTTCGTTGCTCTATTGCAAAGCGTAACGGTGCACTCTGCCATTAACAATTCAAGTGCCATAGGGCGACCCACAATGGTTGAGGTTCCAATGATAACCGCTTCTAATCCACGTAAGGCAATACCGGTATGCGCAAGTAATTGCATAATGCCGTAAGGGGTACAGGGGCGCAAAAAAGGATTTTTTTGTGCTAATCTGCCTAGGTTAATCGGATGAAAGCCGTCAACGTCTTTATGCGGTGCAATGCATTCCAGTACAGCATTTAGGTGAATGTGTTCCGGTAAGGGCAGTTGAACCAAAATACCGTCTATCGCTTCATCTTTATTCAGCTTATCAAGGTGTAACAACAATTCTGTTTGCGTAATTCCCGTATCAAACTGCCATAAGTGGGTATGAATACCGACACGTTCACAGGCCTGTTGTTTCCGTTGTATATAAATTTGTGAGGCCGGATCTTCTCCCACAAGGGTAACGGCCAAGGATGGGGGGCGTTTTCCACTCGCGCAAGCGCGCTTTATCCGATTGGATAGATGGGTTTCAATGTTTTTTGCCAGCGCTTGACCGCTGAGTACCTGTGGAGACATATGCCCTATTGTACGGTGCTTGGTGTATGCGCGTCAAAGTCTGTATAACAGTATTCGATTTTTAAGGGGTTTTTTGTCGTATGACAAAAAGTAAGTTATTTTTTTAACCTAAAAAAGCGGCTTTACAAAGGGTAATTTAGGCGCATTTTAGCGAAATAGGCGAAACAAGGTATTGCATGTTTTGATGCATACAGGTACAATCCCGTCCATAAAACCAACTAACGGGGTATAGCGCAGTCTGGTAGCGCGCCTGCTTTGGGAGCAGGATGTCGGGGGTTCGAATCCCTCTACCCCGACCAGGTTAAAATGTCCGATTGAGGTAATTAGCGCTCGTAGCTCATCTGGATAGAGCATCAGCCTTCTAAGCTGAGGGTAGCAGGTTCGAGTCCTGCCGAGCGCGCCACGCCAATAAGCATTTTATGGTGGACGTAGCTCAGTTGGTAGAGCCCCGGATTGTGATTCCGGCCGTCGTGGGTTCAAGTCCCATCGTTCACCCCAGTTTTGTGAATCAGCGTCAGCGATTCAGTTTTTATCGGCGTGCCATTAAGCAGAATATAATGGGCCGTTAGCTTAGTTGGTAGAGCAGCTGACTCTTAATCAGCGGGTCCTAGGTTCGATCCCTAGACGGCCCACCATTCATTCTGAACAACCTTGCGAAAGTGGCGGAATTGGTAGACGCCCTGGATTTAGGTTCCAGTGGGGAAACCCGTGAGAGTTCGAGTCTCTCCTTTCGCACCATATTATTTACTGTTTTTTGTACCACAACAGACGGATAAGCGGTTTGTTTCTCTTGATGTTGTAAAAAAGTTAGGAGAGCGTTTTTTATGCAAGTGTCTTTAGAAAGTACAGGTGCCTTGGGGCGTCGTTTGTCAGTACAAGTACCCGTTGAAAATTTAGTGGTTAAATATCGAGCAAAATTAAGCGAAGCTGCTAAATCAGTCAAAATAGATGGTTTTAGAAAAGGTCATGTATCTCAAGCAGTGGTAGAAAAACGCTTTGGCACAGGCTTACGTCACGAAGTCATTACCTCAACGATTGAAGAAACTTTACAAAAAGCATTGTCAGAACACGAATTGCGTGTAGCCGGTCAGCCCAATATCGATGAAACCAATATCGAAGCCTTAATTACAGGAAAGCAGTTAGATCAAGATCTTACTTATGCGGCTTCTTTTGAAATATATCCTACAATTGACCTGACATCTGTCACAGAGATCCATCTCACCAAAAAAACAGCTACGGTAACTGATCAAGACGTTAACACAGCGATAGCACAATTACAAAATCAATTTGGAGAATGGGTTCCTACAGAGCGTCCTGCTGCACAAGGCGATCAGGTACTGATCAGTTATAATTCTTTGTTAGATGGTCAGCCTTATGATGAAGGTAAAGCAGAAGATATCACCGTTGAGTTAGGAACAGAAAGATTTATTGCTGGATTTGAAGCGGGTTTAATCGGAAAATCCGTTGGAGACACGGTTGTATTAGACTTGAGTTTTCCAGCTGATTGGCGATTAGAGAAACTGGCAGGCAAACCAGTTCAATTTACGATTAACGTAAAATCAGTGTCTGAAAAAAAACCTGCAGTATTAGACGAAGCTTTTGCAAAAAAAGTACATGCAGCGTCTGATTCAAGAGAAGACATTGCCGCAGCGATTCGCTCCTCACTTGAAAAACGGATATCTGCGATTACGCAAACTGAATTACGCGAGCAAATTGTCGATAAGTTATTGGCAGCCAGCCCTTTTGAATTGCCACAAGTATTGGTTAATCAAGAAAAACATAATTTGCATGCTGAAATGCATCAAAATAATCAAGATTCTGCCAATTCTTGCACACATAATCATGATGATTTACAAGAGAAAGCAGAACGCCGTGTTGCTTTGGGTTTATTGCTGTCTCATGTAATTCATAAAGAAAACTTACGCGTAGATCCAAAACGTGTTCGTGCTCGGATTAAAGAAATGGCAGAAAATTTTGGAAATAACCGCTATATTGAAGATATGTATTTGCGATCTAAGGAATTGTCTCAAGCGATTGAGAATGCTGTCTTGACGGAACAAGTCTTAGACCACTTGATCGCAAAAGCAAAACTGGAATCCTCAGAAACAACAGTTAAGGAAATTTTGGAATGGTAGCCACAAACTCTTTTCTTGTCCCCATGGTCGTTGAGCAATCGGCGCGTGGAGAGCGTGCTTATGATATTTATTCACGATTACTGAAAGAACGTGTTATTTTTTTGGTTGGGCCTGTAGAAGAAAATATGGCTAATTTGGTCGTTGCTCAGTTACTTTACTTGGAATCTGAAAACCCAGATAAAGATATTTATCTTTATATTAATTCACCTGGTGGCGTAGTAACGGCTGGCATGGCCATTTATGACACCATGCAGTTTATTAAACCAGATGTGAGTACCTTATGTATCGGGCAAGCATGTAGCATGGGATCGCTTTTGTTGGCTGGTGGCGCACCGAATAAACGTCATTGTTTGCCTAATGCCCGTGTCATGATTCATCAACCTTTGGGTGGTTTTCAGGGACAGGCCAGTGACATTGAAATTCATGCAAAGGAAATTTTGACCTTAAAAGATCGTCTAAATAAGATTTTAGCGCATCATACAAAACAGTCTTTATCAACGATTGAAAAGCATACAGACAGAGACAATTTTATGAGTGCCGAAGAAGCCTGTCGTTATGGTATCGTTGATTCTGTGATTACGCAAAGAACCAGCAAAGGTGCCAAACATCATTCTGGAAACAACCATGATGGTGATAAGCGGTAATTTTAGATATTTTGTTGGGGGGAGGCTTGAAATATAACAGTAGAGTCCCCATGTAGGTCTTTAAGCGCACAACACATGAAAGAGAGAGCATATAAATGGTAGACAAAACAGGTCGTGGTGAACACGGAAAACTGTTGTATTGTTCGTTTTGTGGTAAAAGTCAACATGAAGTCAAAAAATTAATTGCTGGTCCCTCCGTTTTTATATGTGATGAATGTGTGGAGCTCTGTAACGATATTATTCGAGAAGAAATAGAAGAGCAGCACTCTGCACCTGCTTTAGTCAAGCGTCTGCCTACTCCTCATGAAATTCATGATACCCTAAATCAATATGTGATTGGACAAGAGCATGCCAAAAAAGTGCTGGCTGTTGCCGTATATAATCATTACAAACGCTTGCAAGCATTTGGGTATACCAATACCGAAGGGCAAGATCAAGAAATAGAACTTGGAAAAAGTAATATTCTATTGGTTGGACCTACTGGTAGCGGAAAAACTTTATTGGCAGAAACCCTGGCTCGCTTGTTAGATGTGCCATTTACCATTGCAGACGCTACTACTTTAACGGAAGCCGGGTATGTGGGTGAAGACGTTGAAAATATTATTCAAAAATTGCTTCAAAAATGTGATTACGATGTAGAAAAAGCACAAACGGGTATCGTCTATATCGACGAAATTGATAAAATTTCCCGAAAATCAGAAAATCCTTCTATTACCCGAGATGTCTCTGGTGAAGGCGTGCAACAAGCCTTGCTAAAACTGATTGAAGGTACGGTTGCTTCTGTACCACCTCAAGGTGGTCGTAAACATCCCCAACAGGAATTTTTACAAGTAGATACTTCTGGTATCCTGTTTATTTGTGGTGGTGCTTTTGCCGGATTAGAGAAGATTATTCAGCAACGATCTGAAAAAAGTGGTATTGGTTTCTCTGCTGAAATTATTGACAAAGATAATCGTCGCTCGATGAGCGAAACTTTACGTCATGTTGAACCAGAAGATCTAACCAAGTATGGCTTGATTCCAGAATTTGTTGGTCGTTTACCAGTTGTTGCAACCTTAGATGAACTCGATGAAAATGCTTTAATCAGTATTCTTATTGATCCTAAAAATGCCTTAACAAAACAGTATAAAAAATTGTTTGAAATGGAAGGCGTTGATATCGAATTTAGGGAAGAAGCGCTAAAAGCTGTCGCTAAAAAAGCCATGGACAGAAAAACAGGTGCCAGAGGCTTACGCTCTATTTTAGAAAAAGTATTACTCAATACAATGTATGATTTACCATCTAACCATGAAATTTCGAAAGTGGTGATTGATGCATCAGTGGTAAATGGAGAGATAGAGCCCTTATTGTTGCTAGAAAATCCCGACAATAAATCACAGTCACACGCCTAATTTGAGGTGATATAAAAAATTTGGAGAATGGATTGCAATGCCGTTGACAATGCCCGTATTGCCTTTGCGCGATGTCGTCATTTTTCCCCATATGGTTATTCCATTATTTGTGGGGCGCGAAAAATCGATACAATCTTTAGAGCATGCTGCGTTACAAGAAGACAAAAAAGTATTGTTGATTGCGCAACGCGATCCTAAACAAGACAACCCCGAAGGCAGTGAGTTGTACGAGGTTGGTACTATTTCAACCATTCTGCAACTGCTAAAATTACCCGATGGTACCTTAAAAGTCTTGGTAGAAGGTACTAAGCGTGGACGTGTGCTTGAGTATAAGCAATCAGAACCTTTTTTGTTGTCAGAGGTGGAGCCTTTACAAGAAGAATCTATCGAACCTGACACCGCAGAACCGTTGTTACGTTCCTTGGTCTCTCAGTTTGAGCAGTATGCAAAGCTCAATAAAAAGGTACCTATCGAAATATCAAGTGTGTTATCTGGGATTGAAGATCCGGAAAGATTGGTGGATACCTTAACGGCACATCTTTCTATTAAAATGCAGGATAAACAGGCACTTTTAGAAAAGGGATTGTTAAAAGATCGGATACAATTATTGCTAAAATTATTGGAATCTGAAATAAAACTTTTGCAAGTCGAAATCAATATTCGTAGTTCAGTAAAAGAGCAAATAGAAAAAAATCAAACAGAATATTATTTAAACGAACAAAAAAAAGCAATTGAAAAAATGCTGGGAGATTTACATCCTGGCGAAGGTCCTAAAAATGAAAACGAGGCATTAGAGAAAAAAATTAAAGAAGCAGGAATGCCAAAAGAAGCTTTAGAAAAGGCGTTGGCAGAAATCAATAAATTAAAACTGATGCCACCCATGTCTGCTGAAGCAACCGTTTCTCGCAATTATATTGATTGGATGTTAGCGGTGCCTTGGAAGCAGTCCACACCCATCAAAATAGATTTGGCTAAAGCAGAAAAAATTTTAAATGAAGATCATTATGGCCTAGAAAAAGTAAAAGAACGTATTTTAGAGCATTTAGCGGTTCAGCAACGGGTTAAAAAAGTGACTGGATCGGTGCTCTGTTTGGTAGGTCCGCCAGGGGTGGGGAAAACGTCCTTGGGTCAGTCGATTGCCCGGGCAACAGGCAGAGTATTTTCTAAAATGTCTTTGGGTGGGGTTCGAGATGAGGCAGAAATCAGGGGACACCGCCGGACTTATATCGGCGCGATGCCAGGTAAAATTTTACAAAAATTAGCCAAATCAAATACACGAAATCCTTTATTTTTACTCGATGAAGTCGATAAAATGGCGATGGATTTTAGAGGCGACCCTGCTGCTGCCTTACTAGAAGTACTAGATCCGGAGCAAAATCATTTGTTTAACGATCATTATCTCGAAGTAGATTATGATTTGTCCGATGTGATGTTCTTGGCCACAGCAAATTCCTTACAAATTCCACCGGCATTACTCGATCGTATGGAGGTTATTCGTCTTCCAGGGTATACCGAAGATGAAAAAATGAATATTGCCATACAGTATTTGCTACCCAAACAAATGGCAGATGCGGGTTTAAAAAAATCAGAACTAAAAATAGCGGACTCAGCGATTTTAGAAATTATTCGTTATTATACGCGAGAAGCGGGTGTCCGCGGGCTCGAACGGGAAATTGCAAAAATTTGTCGCAAATGGGTGAAGGGGTTATTAACCAAAAAAGCGTTTACCAAGCATACCATTAGGGCAAACTCTTTAGAGCCATTATTGGGTGTCAGGCGTTTTAGATTTGGACAAGTTGAAGAAACCGACCAAATTGGTGAAGTGCATGGTTTGGCTTGGACTGAGGTAGGGGGTGAACTGTTAACGATTGAGGCAGTCACTGTTCCTGGAAAAGGAAAAATTACCACAACAGGCAAACTGGGTGATGTGATGCAAGAGTCTATACAGGCTGCAGTCACCGTTGTACGCGATAGAAGTCAGTCTTTAGGGATTACCCCTAATTTTTATGAAAAAAACGATCTGCACGTACACGTACCAGAAGGAGCAACACCAAAAGATGGCCCCAGTGCTGGAATTGCCATGTGCACTGCGTTAGTTTCTATTCTAACTAAAATTCCTGTCCGCAAAGAAGTGGCAATGACAGGGGAAATAACGCTAAGAGGCAATGTATTGCCGATTGGTGGGCTTAAAGAAAAATTGTTGGCTGCTAGACGGGCTGGGATTAAGACGGTGATTATCCCAGAAGAGAATCTGCCCGAGCTAAAGGATATGCCAAAAAATATCACTCAACATCTGAATATTGAACCAGTCTCTACGATAGAGCAGGTGTTAAAGTTGGCTTTGGTGCGTGATATTAAGAAAATAGGCAAAAAAACCGTCAAAAAGGTAAAAAAAGTAAAAAAATAGTTGACTTACAGCCACTATAATTGGTATAAAGTCACCACAGGAAATTGTTATCAATCAAAGGGGATACTTGTGAAGAAAGCGCAATTAGTGGACATTATGTCCGAAAAAGCGAACTTAACCAAAGCAGCAGCAGCAAAGGCGCTAGATGCGTTTATCAGTGCGGTAACCACTGCTTTAGTGAATAAAGAACAAGTTTCTTTGATTGGTTTCGGTACTTTTGAATCTAAGGTTCGTGCAGCAAGAACTGGACGTAATCCTAAAACTGGTGACATTTTGCAAATTCCAGAAGCACTGGTTCCTGTCTTTAAAGCAGGAAAAGGACTAAAAGACGCGGTGGCAAGTGGCGAATTAGTCGAAGAAACAGAAGCGCAGGAAGCGTAAAAATACTTGGGTGCTTAGCTCAGCTGGTAGAGCATCGCCCTTACAAGGCGAGGGTCGGGGGTTCGAACCCCTCAGCACCCACCAATATTTGGAGCGGTAGTTCAGTTGGTTAGAATATCGGCCTGTCACGCCGAGGGTCGCGGGTTCGAGTCCCGTCCGCTCCGCCAATTGCATAACTCTTTGAGTGCCACACATCATGTTGCAAATCCTTCACGAAAAGCTTAAAGGTATATTTGCCTCTGCTATCCTATTTCTTATCATTGCCTCTTTTTTATTTGTAGGCGTCAATCAAATCTTTTTTTCTAGCGACAGTCAGGTCGCCGCTACTATTGATGGCGAAAAAATACATTGGCAAACCGTTATGCGGGTTGCAGAGCGCTTAGAGCGTGAAAGAGGCTTGTCTGTCTCAACACAATCCTTGGAAGAAATTAGAAATTCCTTAGCGCAAAATCAGGCTTTGGTGAATGGTTTACAATCGGCCGGATTTTATATCAGCGATACTCAGGTTGCAAAAGCCTTGGCTAATCTTTCTGTCTTTCACGATGAATCAGGAAAATTTTCGAAAGCAAAGTACCTTACCTTGTTACAACAAAATGGATATGAAGAGTCTACCTTTCGTGAAGAACTGGCACAAAGTTTGTTGTTTTTTCAGGTAGAACAAGGTGTGCTAGGCTCTAATTTTTGGTTGCCCTATGAGGTAACGCAATCGATTGGGTTGTTTTTAGAAAAACGAGATATTGGATACGCTGTTTTACCGTATAAATTATTTGCAGAAAAAGTTTCTCAAGATGTTTCAGCGCTACAAGCGTTTTACGATGCCCAAAAAACCCGCTATGTGCGTCCAGAACAGGTGTCATTGCAGTATGCTGAGTTGCGTTTAAATCAGGTCATTGATGAAATTAAGGCCAGTGATCTCGAATTAAAGAATTTTTATATTGAAAATCAAGGCTTTTATAATACCCCTGAGATGCGTCATGCACGCCATATCTTATTTTCAACCGAAGGTAAAGATCCAAATGCCCAAGCCAAACAATTGGCCGAAGCAGAAAAAACCTTAGCAGCGCTAAAGGCCGGTGAACATTTCGAAACCTTGGCAAAAAAATTATCTGATGATGTAGATACGCGTAGCCAAGGCGGAGACATGGGATGGGTAGGAAAAGGAGACATGGATATTGCCTTTGAAGAAGCCTTGTTTGCATTAAAATCTCCCCAAGAACTCTCTCCAATTATTAAGTCAGCAGACGGTTATCATATTATTCAACTGTTAGAACATAAATTGGCGACAACTCAGCCGTTTGAAGCGGTGAAAGAGACGGTTAATGAACAATATCGTCGACAAAAAGCCCAGCAATTGTTTGAGGAGAAAAAAGAGCAATTGGCTGCGATTGCCTTCGAATATCCTGATTCCTTGGACAAAGTAAAACAGATCATGGGATTAAACGTGTTTGAGACCGCGCCTTTTGATAGACAAGGTCAGGGCGCAGAAAAATGGGCCCAATATCCCGAATGGATGAAAGTTGCTTTTAGCCCGGAAATTATCCTTGAAAAAAGAAACAGTGACGTTATAAACCTAACTCCAGAGCGTGCAGTTGTGGTTCGTCTAAATACCCATTCTCCAGCGGAACAACAAACCTTTGAGATGGTTCAGGCCCAGGTCAAAGCGGATTATACAAAAAAAATGGCTTCAGAGCAGATAAAAGCAGTGGCCGATCAAGTGGTCTTGGAAATTCGTTCTGGAGAAAATGCACAAAAAACCTTAAAGCCCTATGGCATCACTTGGAAGCAACAGTCTGATGTGTCCCGTCGAAACCAAACCATGGACAGATGGATTGTTGAAAAAGCCTTTATGCTGGGACGTGCACCCTTGTTATCCGAGCCACCTCAACCCGTTGTTGGCGCGTTTTTGTTGCCATCGGGTGATTATGGTGTGCTTTCTGTAACTAAAGCCGTATTGGGAACCATGAAAGAAGCGGATGCAAAAACCAAGGCTCTGGCAGAGAAAAATGTGGTAGATGCTTGGACAAGAGTAGAATATGGCTTATGGGCTCAGTCACTCATTGAAAAAGCAAAAACACGCTTAATGCCAGTACCGGGTACATTACAACAAACCACTGAATAGCGGTAGGTTGATTAAGGGTCAAAGTTTTTCCCTGTTCTTTCCGATAGATGATTTAGATGTCTACTGATTAGGTGAGTCCTTATGCCTCGTACGCTAGAAGAAAACCGGAAAGAAATTATTGAGCGCGTTGTAGTCTATGTGCTTGAAAAAATCCCTGCTGCCGAAGCGCCTTTGCTGGAATCCTTTATACGCCAATACTATTGGAGTGTTTCTCCAGAAGACCTTGTGTCACGGGGCTTACTTGACCTATATGGTGCTGTGGTATCGCATTGGCATCATATTTACCAACGTAAACCGAATGAAACCAAAGTGCGTGTCTACAACCCACAATTTGAAAAGCATGGTTGGCAATCTGCACATACAGTCATTGAAATAGCCTGTGATGAAATGCCCTTCTTGGTTGATTCCATTTCAATGGAATTAAACCGAATGGATCTGAATATTCATCTTATCATCAGTATTGATGGGATCAAAGTAAAGCGAGATAAAAAAGGGCGGGTTGTTGAGGTGTATCCACCAGAATCAACCGCAACCGATTATGTCAAAGAATCGCCTATTTATATTGAAATCGATCGTCAAAGCGATCCAAAAGTCCTAGAAAATATTACTCAACGCATCGAAGAAGTATTAGCTGATGTTCGCTTGGTCGTTTCTGATTGGCAAGACATGCGTCAACAAGTCTTGGACATCATGGAATACCTTAAAACAGACAATTTACCCACGCCAAAAGACGAATTAAAAGAATCTATTGCTTTTTTAAAATGGTTGGTAAACGATCACTTTACCTTTATCGGTTGTCAAGATTATCACTTAATTGGCGAAGGGGATAATAAGGCTTTTCAAGCCGATCCATCCTCCAGCCTGGGTGTTTTTAAAAAATTGAGCCATGCAACCACGCCACGTACGCGAAAAATGTCGGCTTTACCCGCGGCGGCAAGAGCCATGATTTTGTCCGATCGAATACTCATCTTGGGTAAAACCAGTACGCTCTCCACCATACATCGTCCTGTATTTACTGATTTTGTGGCAGTAAAGTTATTTGATAAGTCAGGTAAATTCATCGGGGAAAAGCGCTTTATCGGACTCTATACCTCTGCTGCGTATAATGCGAGCCCAAAACAAATTCCTTTGTTACGGCGAAAAATTGATCATGTGTTGTCTCAGGCCGGGTTTCCAGAAAAAAGTCATGATGGAAAAAATTTAACCCATATTTTAGAGACCTTGCCACGCGATGATTTATTTCATGCCTCAGAAGACGAGTTATACGATTTGTCTGTCGGTATTTTATATTTGCAGGAAAGATTACGCATTCGCTTATTTGTTAGACGAGACAGCTATGGGCGATTTTTTTCTTGTTTGGTTTTTGTGCCACGAGAAAAATTTAACTCAGAATTGCGTGAAAAAATGCAAAGAATATTGTTGGAAACCTTTAAGGGCATAGAGGTTTCTTTTTCTACCCGTTTTTCTGAATCTGTATTGGCACGGATTCATTTTGTGGTGCGCGTTGCGCCGGGAACAGAGGTTGAATACGATATTTCGGATATTGAAAAAAAACTGATCGAGGCCTCCCGTACCTGGCGAGATGATTTACAATCCGCTTTGGTTGAACATGCCGGTGAAGAACGAGGAAACGATCTCTTCAAGCAGTATGGAGACAGTTTTCCCGCAGGCTATCAAGAAACATTTTCTCCACGTACTGCGGTTATCGATATTGAGTATATGGAAAAATTGGACGAAAAAGTACAGATGACCATGAGTTTGTATCGTCCTATAGAAGATCCGGAAGATACTTTGCGATTTAAGTTATTTTATACTGGTATTACTTTACCTCTATCAGACGTTGTACCCATGTTAGAGAATATGGGCTTGCGTATTATCAGTGAAAGACCCTATGCCATTAGCAGTAAAAATAGAACAGCCATTTGGATTAATGATTATCGCATGATTCATCCGAAAGGAAAGTCTCTTGATATTGATGCGATTAAAGAGATTTTTCAAGAAACATTTTATCGAGTATGGCATGGTTTTATCGAAAATGATGGCTTTAATCGATTGGTTTTAGAAGCACATCTTAACTGGCGTGAGATTACGGTATTTAGAGGATACGCCAAATATTTATGGCAAACGGGGTTTACCTTTAGCCAGAATTCTATAGAAGATACTTTGTATACCAACCCAACCATTACACGTGCCTTAATGCAACTGTTTTCGGACAGATTTAATCCAGAAAAGACAGCAACAGCAGAACAATTAACCGATCAAAAAATACAGATTGAACAAGCCTTAGAATCGGTCTCTAATTTAAATGAAGACCGAATTTTAAGGCGTTATTTAGAAACCATTTTGGCCACCATTAGAACAAATTACTATCAGCCTGACGAACATCAGCAATATAAACCTTATTTTTCTTTTAAACTGGAATCATCAAAAGTACCAGAACTTCCCTTGCCGCATCCCTTATTTGAGATTTTTGTTTACTCCCCGATTGTAGAGGGTATACACATGCGTGGTGCAAAAGTGGCCCGAGGGGGGATTCGTTGGTCTGACAGACGAGAAGATTTTAGAACAGAAGTATTGGGTTTAATGAAAGCGCAGCAAGTTAAAAATGCGGTCATTGTGCCCCTAGGCGCCAAAGGAGGCTTTGTTGTAAAACGACAGGCTGAATTGACGCGAGAGCAATTGATGGAAGAGGTAGTCACCTGCTATAAAATATTTATTCGAGGATTATTGGATATTACCGATAATTTACAGGGAGATACCATTTCACCGCCTCCAGGTGTGATAAGATATGACGAAGACGATCCCTATTTGGTTGTTGCGGCCGACAAAGGCACGGCGACATTTTCAGACATAGCCAATGGTATTTCTAAAGAATATGGCTTTTGGCTGAATGATGCCTTTGCTTCGGGTGGTTCTGCTGGATACGATCACAAAAAAATGGGTATTACTGCCCGTGGGGCCTGGGAATCCGTCAAACGTCATTTCAAAGAATTGGGTCGAGATACCCAAACAGAAAATTTTACGGTGGTTGGGATTGGTGATATGGCCGGAGATGTTTTCGGCAACGGTATGCTCTTGTCTCGTCATATTCAATTGATTGCTGCTTTTAACCATCAGCATATCTTTATTGATCCCAACCCCGATCCAGAAAAAAGCTTTTTAGAAAGAAAACGTTTGTTTGAACTGCCTCGTTCTTCTTGGGCAGATTACAATACGGCATTATTGTCTGCTGGAGGTGGTATTTATCCCCGTTCCGCAAAGTTAATTACCTTATCCAAAGAAGCTTGCTTAAGCCTTGGGCTCGACCATGATAAAATGGTACCGAACGAACTCATTAAGGCCTTACTCAAAGCACCCGTTGATTTACTGTGGAATGGGGGTATTGGAACTTATGTAAAAGCCTCCTTCGAGACCCATTTGGATGTGGGGGATAGAAGTAATGATGCGTTGCGTATTAATGCCAATGAACTGCGTTGTAAAGTGGTTGGAGAAGGTGGAAATTTAGGTTTTACCCAAATGGCGCGTATAGAATATGCCAAGCACGGTGGGCGTTGTAACACCGATGCGATTGACAATTCTGCGGGTGTCAATTGCTCCGATAATGAAGTCAATATCAAAATTTTATTGAATGATGTTGTGTTAAAAGGGGATATGACCGAAAAACAACGGAATCAGCTATTGGTAGAAATGGAAGCAGAAGTTGCTGAATTGGTCTTAAATAACAATCGACAACAAACCGAAGCCATTAGCATTGCCGTGTTTCAAGCCCCAGAAAGTCTGGATATGCATGCCCGTTTGCTACAAGAAATGGAGCGTAATGGGGATATTAATCGTACCATTGAATTTTTACCCAACAATGAAGAGTTATCTGTCAGAAAAGCCGCAGGGCTCGGGTTAACCAGACCAGAAATAGCCGTGTTAATGGCTTATGCGAAAAATTTACTGAAAAAATCTTTATTGGCCTCTACGGTGTTAGAAGATCCGTTTGTTTATGATGTGCTTGGAAAAGCCTTTCCAACCGCAATACAAACGCGGTTTTATGATTATCTAGATAAACATCGCTTAAAACGTGAAATTATTGCTACTCAAATCTCGAATGCGTTAATCAATGAAATGGGTATCAGTTTTATCAGCCGTCTACAGGATGAAACTGGTGCGCCACCCGCTGAAATTGTGAGAGCCTATATTGTTTCTCGCGCCTTATTTGACATGGATCGTATTCGACAATTAATGAATGACACAGATTGTGTGCTGGATGCAAAAACACAGTTGCTTATTTTACAAGAAGCCAATCGTTTGGTGCGACGAGGGACACGCTGGTTTATTCGAAATCGTCGGGCAGGGATGAATATTACCGATACCATTCGACATTTCCAGCCCTTGTTAAAACAAGTCCGCGATATGATTCCAGGCGTTTTGGTGGGAACACCCCGAGAAACATCAGAAGCTTTGTGTGTATATCTTGGTCGCGCTGGCGTGCCCAACGATGGGGAATTGATGCGTCAAACGCTGAGCATGAATGTCATGCATTCGGCCTTAGATATTATTGAAACGGCAATTAATCATCACTTAGATATTACGCTGGTGGTATCGGTCTATTTTTGCTTGGGAGATAAATTAGAATTAAGCTGGTTCAGAGAGCAGATTAAAAGTAGACCGGTAAATAACCATTGGGAAGCCTTAGCACGTGCGGCGTTTCGCGATGATATCGATAAACAACAGTCTTTATTAACCGTTAGCATCATTCATTTCAGGGAGGTGGAAGCGATACAGGAGATGCCTATGGATAAATTGGTCGATAAATGGTTAAAACGGCACAAACGTCTTATTGCACGCTGGCAATTTTTTGTGAATGAGTTAAAAACAGTTTCTGCGCCAGAATTTACCATGTTTTCCGTTGCGTTAAGAGAGTTGCTTGATATGGGGCAAACCATGTTGCATCTCAGTAATAGAGCGCAAAAAAACAACCATGCTGGAAATGGAAAATAGTCTTTTTAGGGGCGCGGTGTTGATCGTTTTTCAGGTTCTGGTATGGGTTCTAATTGGCGTGGAATGACACAAGTAACCACATTTCCTTTTGGAGAAAAGGTCAGCTCTTTAAATACCAAGCTTTTTGCCATCATAATGCCACGGCCGTGTGTATCTAAGAGGCGCTCTGGGCTTAAATTCATGAATTTAGTGGAATCAAAACCAGCGCCCTGATCTTCAATTCTAATCATAAAATCGGTTGGCGTACGCGTAAAATGTACTTTAACAATTTTATGTGCGTGTTGTGGTTCTTTTTGTCGAGCAGAAATTTTTTCTTCCCAGATGTTGTCCTTTTTGTATTGAGATTTTTCCTCATAAGTAATGGCGAGATTGCCATGCTCAATGGCATTAATCAGTAACTCAGAAATCCCTACAATGGCCAGATTGGGGTTTGGGCATACAGAAGCCAGTCCATGCGCCAAATCTTGAACATCGCTTAAGGTTTTTACCTCAAAATCACCAGAGACCAGGTATTTCATCATTGGATAGGCAACATGAGGAGCAGTTGATAGCAGTTGACGATAAGATAGGTTACGCCTAACCGCTGCTTGTATAACCGTTAAGATATGTTCTGGTGAAAAATCATCTGAGAGACAGTAATGCGTGCCCCGTTGTAGTGCATGTCGTAAGGTATCCCGCTCTGTATTGGGTACAATCATAATGAGAGGAATGGTTTTTAAGTCGCTATTTGCGTGCATTTTGGTGACCAACTCACCGCTATCGCTTTCTGAGGTACGATAATCTACCACCACAATCGCATATTTGTCCGGATGCTCTAGCATGATTTTAACGGCTTCATCCCCATTTTGTAGGTGCTCAAGGGCATAGCCATTGCGTTGGAGTAACCCACTTAGGTCATCCAAAGGGTGTGTAGGGCTTTCTATGACTAAAATTTTGGGTGTATTTTGCACAAAATAAGATCCTATACAACAAGTGTTAATTTGTATTACTTAACTATAGTTCAGGGTTATCTGGGCAAGGGAAGCTTTTTTGTGATAGGTCATAAGGAATGCCCCCTGTTGGGTTCATTTACAGAGGGCCCTCCATTGATTAAATATGCTTTGTTGGTTTTATACTTCTTATACCTTGTTTTGTACTTTTGTTAAACCCTAGCTGTTAATCGCAGGATAGACCATTTTTGACTAGAAGAGCGACAAAAACAGGTGTAATAACACAAATATTAATAGTGTTATCGTGCACCCAATATCATGGGCATATGGTGTGACAATTTGGGTTTTTGCCCCAATAGCTGTTGATAGATAACCACATAGGTAAGAACATTTTTGACATATTCACGGGTTTCTTGAAACGGAATAATTTCTATCCAGTTGTCGGCGGGTAGGGGATTTCGGGGTAGCCATTGTTTAATGCGTCCTGGACCCGCATTATAGGCTGCAATGGCCAATACAGGGTGCTTTTGATGACTTTCAAGCATCATGCGCAGATAAGAGCTTCCTAAGCGGATGTTGGTTTCTGGGTGGAACAAGCTGCTGTTATCGGTGAGTTTAATTTTTTGTTGTTTGGCCACCATTTTGGCGGTGCTGGGCATCAGTTGCATCAAGCCCAGTGCCCCTGCGGAAGAAGTGGCATTGGTCATAAAAGCGCTTTCTTGTCTGGTGACCGCGAATATGAGCGCAGGATCGAGTCCCTCTTTGGCTGCGCTAGAAAAAATGGTATTTTTATGGACAATAGGGAAACGTAGGCTTAAATCGTGGTTATCTTTGGCTTGAGACAAGGCTAAAATAGCAAAATTAGGCATATTCCAGCGCAGTGCCAAGACGGCAGCGACGTGTTTCTCTTCGTCACTGATATGTTGTGTCAAATGAAGCCACTCTGTTTTTGCTTTTTGTTTTCGACCGAGTGCGTTTAACTCTTGGACCCGTTGAATGGCTTTGTGTCGAGCAATTTTTTGTATCAAGGGTTGTGGTAGAGCGCGTTTTTTATGATAAACGCTGATGGTTGAATGTAACTGTTGTTTTGCAAGTAAACCGTAATAGCTTCGGATATGGGCTAGTTCAGAAAAAAGATGTTGGCTTTCTTTGATTTTGCCGACTTTTTCTAAGGCACGTGCTTGCCAGTACTGCCATTGTTCGCTGGTTTTGAGCGTGGGCGGTAGACGATAAATTTCATGTAATACCAAAGGCCAATCCTCTTTAGATAAGGCAATGCGTATCTTGGCTTCCCTAACTGTTTGGTCTAAATGGGTTTCAGGAACATGGTTTAGCCATTTCTCTGCGCTAGGGTGTCTTTTTCTGTTGAACGACAAAGCGATTTCTCGTACGATGGTCCCCCAGTGCCGGTCTTTAAAGGGTTGTTTGGTAGACAGGGTTTTCCAAACGCTTATCGCTTTGTCTGGATCGGATTTTGCAATAGCAATCATGCCTGAGACCAAAATTTCGAGAATAGCAGGGTGCTTGCTTTGGAAATACGCCTGTTTAGAAACAATCTGCGGATTTTTTTGTACCCAAATCCATAAATCGACTAAAGGATGTTCATTTGATTTCAGGTAACGGGTTAAACGTTTGGCTTCTGTAAATTGGTTAGATTCGATATTCAGTTTTATTTTCTTCCAAACCAGTGCATGTGTTCGATGGCGACTGTTTTCAAAACGAGAGAACACGGCTTCACAAGCCGTGGGCGATGCTTGTGCATTCAGCCATAGTGTACCAATTTTGGATAAAATCAGGGATTGGTGTTGTCCTTGACTCAACTGTGCTTCTAAGTATTGGCATTGTAAGGTGGTGTTATTGGTAGGCGTATAGGCTGCCAAAAAATCTTTCCATTGTTTTTGCTGTGCTTTGGCTTGTAAAAATTGTGTTTTGAGGGGTTCAATCAGAGGAGATTGTGCATAATTTCGAGCAAATTGTTGGTATTCAGCCAAAGAGACTTGTTTGATGCGACGAGATAAATCAGCATACGCTAAGTAGGGATACAAGACGTATTGACGACACTGCGATTTTAAACGATTAAACTCAGTCATACGCCCTTTTTGTAGTGCTTTTTCAGCATCTAAAAACGTTTGGCGCAAAGCATGGTGAGTGATGGGCTGGGGAGTGGAAACAACAGGTTGCGCACAGACAGCGTTTGTGATGAACAAGGCAATGATGAAAATAATGGATAGACGATAGGTGCAATCCTGCATGGGTTCCCCTCACTTCCTTGGGAGAGATTCATTGGTATTATATTGTATATCATAGTTCAATATTGATGTGAGTGGATTGTCGTGAAGACAAAGTGTGCTTGGGAATGTTACAATCGCCAGTACCGATAAATACAGCAAAGGAAAAGGAATAAAAGCGATGTCTGATTACCAGCATATAAAGATACCAAGTCTGGGCGGAAAAATAACGCGAGATAAAGCGGGTCATCTTCAGGTACCCGATCAGCCTATTGTGTTGACCATTGAAGGAGATGGGATTGGTGCTGATATTACGCCTGTGATGATGCAAGTGGTAAACGCTGCGGTTGAACGAGTGTATAAAGGGAAAAAAGCAATACAGTGGGTCGAAGTGTATGCGGGTGAGAAGGCCACTAAAATATACGGTAAGGATGTTTGGTTACCAGAAGAAACACTGAAGGCCATCAAAGAATATCAAGTGGCTATTAAGGGTCCCCTCACCACACCGGTTGGTGGCGGTATTCGCTCTATCAATGTCGCGTTGCGTCAGGCGCTTGATTTATACGTTTGTTTAAGACCGGTTCGGTATTTCAAGGGCACACCAAGCCCGGTTAAACATCCAGAAGCGGTTGACATGGTCATTTTTAGAGAAAACTCTGAGGATATTTACGCGGGCATTGAATGGGCGGCAGGAAGCCCAGAAGCCAAAAAAATGATTGCCTTTTTAAAAACAGAAATGGGCGTTAAAAAAATTCGTTTTGAGGAAGATTGTGGTATTGGGGTCAAGCCTGTGTCTCGTGCAGGCACAGAGCGATTGGTGAGAAAAGCACTGGATTACGTTGTGACGCATGATTTACCCTCTCTGACCTTGGTACATAAAGGCAATATCATGAAATTTACGGAAGGCGCCTTTAAGCAGTGGGGATATGAGGTGGCAACACGTGAATTTGGTGCCACGATTAACGATGGCGTTTGTGCCTTTAAAAACCCACGCACAGGCCGTATGATTCAAGTGAAGGATGTGATTGCAGACGCTTTTTTACAGCAAATTTTATTGCGCCCAGCGGAATACAGCGTGATAGCAACACTGAATTTAAATGGCGATTATATCTCGGATGCCTTGGCAGCTCAGGTAGGTGGGATTGGTATGGCGCCAGGCGCAAATTTATCCGATATCGCTGCGGTATTCGAAGCCACACATGGTACTGCTCCTAAATATACTGGACAAGACAAGGTGAATCCAGGTTCTTTGATTTTGTCCGCGGTGATGATGTTGCGCCATCTGGGGTGGAATGAGGCTGCTGATGCGATTGAAAAAGGCTTAGAAGCGACCATCAGTGCAAAAACAGTGACCTATGACTTGGCGCGCCTGATGGCAGGGGCAACGGAGTTAAGTTGTAGCGCTTTTGGTAAAGCGATTGTGAACAATATGGGACGATAAAAATAGACAACCCCCTCGCCTATGTTGCTGTGGAGAGGGGGGTATTTATCCTGTTATCTGTGCGTTACTTCATCTTCGTAAGCGCGAATATTCGCCGCGTGTAAGCCTTTAGGGCCCTGCTGTACTTCGAAGATAACCGGTTGTCCTGCTTTTAAGCTTTTATAGCCTTCCATTCGAATTGCAGAGAAATGTACAAAAATATCGTCTCCGCCTTCCTCAGGGCAGACAAAACCGAAGCCTTTTTGGTTGTTAAACCATTTGACGGTGCCAGATGCCATAATACAAAATCCTTTTTAACAAATACAAAGTCAAGAGCCATTTCCGTGTCTCTTCAAATAAATACTAGCAAACAGGGTATAAGAAAGGCAATAGGCCAGTTTTTTTGGCAAGCACTCTAAAAAAACTTTGGCTAATATCATTAATATGAGCGACAAAAAACGGTATTATCCTGTTACAGAAATAGCGGTCAAGCCGGTTAGGTTGGCGTCCAAACCCCCACGCCGATACAGCGTGTATTTGTTAAACGACGATTACACGCCGATGAGCTTCGTGGTGGAAGTCCTTCAACAATTCTTTAATTTTGACCAGTATGCAGCCAATCACTTAATGATGCAAGTGCATCAATACGGAAAAGCTGTTTGTGGTGTTTTTACCAATGATATTGCAGAGACGAAAGTGATACAAGTAAACAGCTATGCAAGGGTCAATCAATATCCATTACTCTGTAATATGGAAGAAAACTGACTCTTAAACCGTTGAGGGAGATTGATTCATGTTGGGTAAAGATTTAGAGCTGACTTTAAATCTGGCGTTTAAAGAAGCCAGGGAAAAACGTCACGAATTCTTAACTGTTGAACACCTGTTGTTGGCATTACTAGATAATGCCTCAGCGGTTGCCATTATGCAAGCTTGTGGTGCCAATTGTGAGAATTTAAGACAAGAGCTTATCGCATTTGTTGATGAAACTACGCCACTGATTGCTGTAAACGACACACATCGAGAAACGCAACCTACGTTGGGTTTTCAGCGCGTGTTGCAACGAGCCGTATTTCACGTACAATCCGCAGGAAAAGAAGAGGTATCCGGTGGTAACGTCTTAGCTGCGCTGTTTAGCGAACAAGACAGCCAGGCAGTCTATTTTTTGAAAAAAGAAGGTATTACGCGGTTAGACGTTATTAACTATATGGCGCATGGCATTATTAAAGGTGAAGACCATTACGAGCCAGAGCAACCCATGATGCAAGAGGAGATGTCCCAAGAAACCACCAATAAAAGCCCCCTCGAAAGCTATACCATCAATTTAAATCAACAAGCCAGGGCAGGGCGTATCGATCCATTGATTGGCAGAGAAGATGAAGTAGAGCGCACCATTCAAATTTTATGCCGTAGACGTAAAAACAATCCATTGTTTGTTGGAGAAGCCGGTGTTGGAAAAACTGCCATTGCAGAAGGATTAGCGAAGCGTATTATCGAAGGAGATGTACCAGAAGCCATCAAAAAATATACCATTTATTCATTGGATTTAGGTTCCCTATTAGCAGGTACAAAGTACCGAGGTGATTTTGAAAAACGATTAAAAGCCTTGTTACATCAACTAAAGCGTGAGCCTGGAGCGGTATTGTTTATCGATGAAATTCATACCATTATTGGTGCTGGTGCAGCCTCAGGGGGGGTGATGGATGCTTCTAATCTGATCAAACCCCTATTGTCTTCAGGAGATCTAAAATGTATTGGGTCAACAACGTTTCATGAATACCGGGGTATTTTTGAAAAAGACAGGGCCTTGGTAAGACGTTTTCAAAAAATTGATGTGGGTGAGCCAACAGTAGAACAAACCATCATGATTTTAAAAGGGCTCAGAGATCGATTAGAGAAGCATCATGAAGTGAAATACGCGACTTCCGCCATTCGCGCCGCTGCTGAAATGGCCGAGCGTTATATCTCAGAACGATTTTTACCGGATAAAGCCATTGATGTCTTAGACGAGGCTGGTGCCTATCAACGTTTGGTTCACCCAAATAAGCGTAAAAAAATTATTAATGTGTCAGATATTGAACGGGTTGTTTCTAAAATTGCCCGTGTACCACAAAAATCCGTGTCAGCATCGGATAAAAGTTTATTAAAAAATCTGGAACGTGATTTAAAACTGGTTATTTTTGGTCAAGATGAATCCATTAAAATGTTGGCTGATGCAGTTAAAATTGGTCGTTCTGGGTTGTCCGATCCAGGAAAACCCATTGGTAGTTTTTTATTTTCTGGTCCTACGGGGGTGGGTAAAACAGAAGTAACGCGTCAGCTGGCCATTTTGATGGGCGTTGAGTTATTGCGTTTTGACATGTCAGAATATATGGAAGCCCATACGGTGTCTCGTTTAATTGGTGCACCACCTGGGTATGTGGGATTTGATCATGGGGGGTTACTGACCGATGCGGTGAGTAAACACCCCCACTGTGTTTTACTGCTCGATGAAATTGAAAAAGCCCATCCCGATGTATATAACTTGTTGCTTCAGGTTATGGATCACGGTACGCTCACAGACAACAATGGCCGAAAAACCGATTTTCGCCATGTTATTTTAGTCATGACAACAAATGCAGGGGCGCAAGAAGTACAGAGGGCCTCTATGGGGTTTTCTGAACAAGATCACACCCATGATGCAACACAAGCGATCAATCGTCGATTTTCCCCAGAATTTAGAAATCGATTGGATGCTTTGGTACAGTTCAAACCGCTGAATGCAGAAGCAATTGGTTTAATTGTTGAAAAGCAATTGTCAGAATTGCAGGCACGTTTATCGGAAAAAAATGTGGTGATGGAAGTCACTCCAGAGGCGCGTAGTTGGTTAGCTGAAAATGGGTTTGATAAGTATATGGGCGCCAGGCCCATGAATCGTCTGATAAAAGAAAGGATTAAAAAGCCTTTAGCCAACGCTTTGTTGTTCGATAAATTATCCAATATCGGTGGGCGAGTCGAAATTGCGGTAGAATCGGGTGATTTGCAGTTAAACATCGTTGTTGCTGATACTACCAAAGTATTGAGCGAAAAAGAAGCATAACTCAATGATGCCTCAAGGCTAGAACCCAAAAGACTTTCTTTTGGGTGGCTATCCAAGGTATAGTATCCTTCAATTTTATGGCTTATTGTTGAGGGGGCATTCTTGTGTCAGAAGAAACGGTCAAACACTGTCGCTTATTGATTTTGGGATCTGGGCCTGCGGGTTATACCGCTGCAATTTATGCAGCAAGGGCAAATTTAGCGCCTGTTTTGGTAACGGGCTTAGAAAAAGGCGGGCAATTAACCACAACCACAGATGTAGACAATTGGCCAGGCGATGTCGAAGGGTTACAAGGCCCTGCTTTAATGGATCGCATGGAAGCGCATGCCAGACGCTTCGATACCGAAGTGATTTTTGATTACATTAAATCGGTTGATTTGAGTGAACGCCCCTTCCGTTTGCTGGGTGATTCTCAAAAGACTTATCTGGCCGATGCCTTGATTATCGCAACAGGCGCCTCTGCTAAGTATTTAGGGTTGCCCTCAGAATCTGCGTATATGGGGAAAGGCGTTTCTGCCTGCGCAACTTGTGATGGTTTTTTTTACAAGGGTAAACCCGTTGCCGTGATTGGTGGCGGAAATACTGCGGTCGAAGAGGCTCTATATCTTGCTAATATTGCCTCAAAAGTCACTCTGGTACACAGAAGAGACACCTTTCGATCAGAGAAAATTTTAGTTAAAAAATTGATGCAAAAAGTGGAATCGGGTCATATTCAGTTGGTTTTAAATGCCGTTGTTGAAGAAATTGTTGGTAATGAATCGGGTGTAACCCATGTTCGTGTAAAACACAACGACAATGTTGGTACACAGGAGATTCCTGTGCAGGGTGTGTTTATTGCGATAGGTCACACGCCAAATACACAGCTGTTCGAGGGCAAGCTGGATATGCATAATGGCTATCTGCAGGTAAAGGGGGGCGCATTGGGTAATGTGACGCAAACCAGTATCCCTGGTGTTTTTGCCGCTGGAGATGTGGCTGACTCAGTGTACCGTCAGGCGGTTACCTCTGCTGGTACTGGCTGTATGGCAGCCTTGGATGCCGAAAAATACCTAGATACTTTGAAATAAGTGCCGCAGTTTGTTATCATCGCAGTGGCCCTTACTCTTTGGGGGGGTCTGTAACTCACGTGTATAAGCAAAGGTTAATTCATGGCAAAAGAAGAAGCAATTGAAATGGAAGGGGTCGTTATTGAAAACCTCCCAAATACCCATTTTAGAGTAAAGTTAGATAATGAACATATCGTGTTGGCCCATTTCTGGGCGCATGCGAAAAAATTATATTCGTATACTGATGGGCGATCGAGTAACGGTTCAACTCACGCCTTACGATCTAACCAAAGGTCGCATTATCTTTAGAAATAAAGACAATAATAAAAGAAATACAGCTGTTGATTCAGAAAATACTGAGGAAAAACCTACCTAGTCATAGGCCTGGTCGACCTACCGCTATACTCCCAAACTCAAGCGGGTAACATTGCGATTTATCCGCTCAACCATTAGAGCCATTTGGCCGAATAGTTGATAGTAAGCGTTTATCATAAGGGTTTGGGTGTTCATGCTTCTAAAAAAAATAGACATTTGTAGCATTATGCTCAAAATAGTGGCCATTGTGTTTGTCGTAAACACAGTCACTGGGGCCCTGATTGAGCTACTCCCTGTGGTCCCTCAGTTTGTTTCGGTGCTACTCGATTCTTGTCTTATTACTCTGTTCACCACACCGTTTATCGCAGTATTTGTGATTCGTCCTTACGTCAATGCGCAAGCAGCCAGCGAAGAGCGTTATGTATTGGCAATTAAAGCAGCAAATACCGGATTATGGGATTGGGATATAGTGAATGATAGGTTATTTTTTTCAGATCAATTTTTATCCACGCTTGGCATTGAAAGCGCTGACTTAACAACACTAGAAGCCTGGGTTAAACGCATCTATCCAGAAGACCGATTGCATTTCAAACAGGAGTTAGAGCAATCTATTCGTGCAAAGCGTAACGGTGCATTTCAATGTGAGTATCGTATTCAGCATGCCAAAGATCATTATGTATGGGTCTTAAATCGTTGGCTGTGTATCAAAGAAGACGAAGAGACGGTGCGCGTGATTGGGGCACAAACCGATTTAACTGCAGTTAAAAAAATTCAAGAGAAATGGGAATATGAATCGTCTTACGATAGTTTAACCCATTTACCGAATCGTCGCGTCATGCTAGAAAAGATTGAAGAGGCCATGCATCAACAGTATATTGGTGAAATTAAAGGGTTTATTTTTTTATATATAGATCTAGATAATTTTAAACGGATTAACGATTCTGTTGGTCATTTTTCAGGCGATGAATTGTTGGTAAAAATAGCCGATCGCTTGAAAAAAATTGTCAGACCAAAAGACCTGATTGCCCGTTTAGGAGGGGATGAATTTGGGGTGATATTGCACAATATTCAAACCAATCAAGAAGCCCAATTTGTTGTTGAACGCTTAATCAAAAGCGTGTCAGAAACCTTGATTGTTTCGGGATATACGGTGATGCCTTCCTTGAGTGTGGGGGTATTACCTGTTTCTCAAGAGAGCGGTCACGTATCGGCCGAAGAGGTATTGCGAGACGCAGATTTAGCCCTGAATTATGCAAAAGCTTCAGGAAAAGGGCGTGTTGCTTTCTTTTCTCCAGAAATGCGACGCGACATTGTGAAAGAATTTGAAATCAGCCATTCTTTGAAAAAAGCAATCGAGAATCATGAATTCAGCTTATTCTACCAACCTATCGTTGATACCCAAACCCTTAAAATAAAAGGGTTTGAAGCATTAATTCGGTGGATTAGCCCCGAGAAAGGAATTGTTTACCCAGATAGCTTTATCCCTATTGCAGAAGAAAGTGATTTGATTTTTGAATTGGGTCGATTCTGTATTCGGCAGGCTTGTGAATCCCTAAAAAAATGGACAGCCTTGTATCCTAAAGAGCGCCATTTATTTGTCACCATCAATTTATCAGGGAAACAAATTACAGATCCTTTTTTGGTGTATGAATTAAAACAATGTGTTCAAGCGTATAAAATAAACCCAGCCTCTATTCATATTGAACTGACAGAACATGTTTTAATTTCTAATCAAACGGAGGCGAAAAAAATTATTGAACAGTTAAAAGATTTTGGGGCTAAACTATCAATAGATGATTTTGGAACAGGGTATTCCTCACTCAATACATTGGGACAATTTCCCTTTGATATTTTAAAGATAGACCGATCTTTTATTAAAGATATTACGACAAATGATAAAAACAAAGAAATGGTATCCATGGTTATTGCCTTGGGTAAAGCCATTGGGTTTTATGTTGTGATTGAGGGTGTAGAAACCATGGAGCAGTACAAGGTCATTAAACAGTTAAATCCAGCTTACTTACAAGGTTACTTATTTAGTCAGCCACTGCCTGCTGATCTGGTTGAAGAAAGACTTAGTAAGGGATTTAACCCACAGCAATGGCTGTAAGATGGAGAATTCATGAGACTTTTGTTACACTAATGTTTCAAAGGAAAAGTGCATTGGATCGCCTGTGGGAAAAGCAGCAAAACACCTGAGTCATGCCAAACAATTAGAGATACCTTGGGTTTGGCAACGACTGAAAGAAGCCCTCTTTATTCTCGTGATGTCCCTCGCCTTGTTTATCTTTATCTCCCTATTGACCAGCAGTCCCACCGATCCAGGCTGGTCTACATTTAGCAATGTGACATATTATCGCAATGCCGGAGGAAAAGTAGGGGCTTTGTGGGCTGATATCTCTTATTCTGCCATCGGCATTTTCGCCTATAGCATCCCTTTAAGCTTATTTTTTATTGGCATGCGCATTCTATACAAACAATACGATCAAATCGAATCTCCCTTGCTATGGTGTTTTAGGAGTGTTGGTTTTATTGCTGGCCTTGTGGCTTGCTGTGCGCTATCAGAAGGCTACTTATCAGGAAAAATACCCCATTTACCCATGGGTAATGGTGGTATCTTAGGGAAATGGCTATACATGAAAATCCTGCCACTCTTGGGATATTGGGGGGCCTTGGTTCTACTCTTAAGTCTTTTTTTAGTCAGTATTACCTTGGCGACCGGATTGTCTTGGTTTGGGTTACTCGATAATGTGAAAAAAAAATGGTTATTATTATCCAAACTAAAAAATAGACTGAACAAACAGCGACTGAAACACAAGCAGTCATTACCCGAGGAAAGCAGTATAAACACCCGTGTGGCAATCCATTTGGGTGAAACGCTTGAGACACCTTTGGTTGTTCCTGTACAAACAGATGCAAGCGATCCCATACACAACAGCTTGCCTTCAGTCAGTTTACTACAGCCCCAAAGATTTAGTGATACGGCAACACAGCTGTCTGAACAACAGTTGCGTTTACTGTCTGCTGACATAGAAATGCGTCTATTGGAGTTTGGTATTGTCGCTAAAGTACTCGGTGCGTATCCAGGTCCTGTCATTACGCGGTTTGAATTAGAGCCTGCGCCAGGCATTAAAGTGAGTCGTATTGTTGGGTTAGCAAAGGATTTGGCGCGCGCCTTATCCGTATCTTGCCTGCGCGTGTTGGAAGTGGTACCCGGTAAATCGGTTATCGGCATAGAAATTCCCAATCCAGAACGCGCCGTAGTCAATTTGCGTTCTGTGTTAGAGTCCGAAGCCTATGCCAACGCATTAGATCCGTTGACACTGGCTTTGGGGCAAGATATTTCTGGGCATCCGGTGATGGTTAATTTAGCGAAAATGCCCCATTTGTTGGTTGCAGGTACAACCGGATCTGGAAAGTCAGTCGGTGTGAATGCCATGTTGCTCAGTTTGTTGTATAAGGCAACGCCCGAAGTATTGCGTTTAATTTTAGTCGATCCAAAAATGCTTGAATTGTCTGTCTATGCAGATATTCCTCATTTGCTCATGCCCGTGGTCACAGACATGAAAGAAGCAGCACAGTCTCTGCGTTGGTGTGTTACTGAAATGGATCGGCGTTATCAGTTAATGGCACAGCTGGGTGTGCGTAATATCGAAGGTTTTAATCAAAAAGTAGAAGAGCATACTCGGCGCGGTGAGCCCCTATACGCAGGATTGGCGGAAAATGGGGAAATGTTAACGCCCTTGGTTACATTACCTTACATTGTTGTGATTATCGATGAATTTGCCGATATGATGATGGTTGTGGGTAAAAAAGTCGAAGAGTTAATTGCTCGCTTGGCACAAAAAGCCAGGGCAGCAGGTATTCACCTGATTTTGGCTACTCAGCGTCCATCGGTTGATGTGATTACCGGATTGATTAAAGCCAATATTCCCACACGTATTGCGTTTCAAGTGTCCTCTAAAATTGATTCACGTACCATTTTAGATCAATCGGGTGCAGAACAGCTCTTGGGGTATGGTGACATGCTATATTTACCAGCTGGCAGTGGTGTTCCTATTCGCGTGCATGGGGCTTTTGTCTCTGATGAAGAAGTACATGCAGTTGTTCATGCCTTAAAGCAACAAGGTTCTCCCAACTATATTGTGAATACGGTTGAGGGTAATGGCCTGGGCTTAACCCAAGATTGGGATGGGGAACTCGATCCCTTGTATGATGAAGCCGTCAATATTGTGCTGACTTCTCGTCGTGCCTCTATTTCAAATATACAGCGGCGATTAAAAATTGGGTATAATCGAGCAGCACGCCTTGTCGAAACCATGGAAAGTGCTGGTATCGTGGGTGCCTTGCAAGCCGGTGGTAATCGAGAGATTTTACTGCCTGAATCTTAATACAATAGGGGAGATGTCGAATGAAACAACCTGGCCTGAGTGTTGTCAGAGGTCTTGTTCTGATGCTATGTTTTGCGATACTGTATCCAGTACAAGCGGGCGTTGTTGCGGTCGATTCCTCAACAGCAGCCTTAGAAAAACGCCTATCCAGTTGGGACAATTTTGAAGCCAATTTTACCCAAAACATTTATGGCGACACAGAAGAATTGGTTGATTCTGTGTCTGGAAAAGTCTATTTAAAAAAACCAGGTAAGTTGCGTTGGGAAGTAAACTCCAAAGATAAAAGCTTGATTGTCTCTGATGGTAAAAAAATATGGCATTACGATCCAGAGCTACAGCAAGCCACTGTTGATGCATTTGATGTAACAGGTACCTCTCCTTTGCTGTTCTTAAGCACAAAAACACAGGAATTGGGTAAACATTTTGTGGTCAAAGCGGTGTCCAGTCAGCTATGTGGCAGGCAGGCAGACAGTTGTTTTGAAATGACGCCACATCAAGCAGACGAGATGTTTCAATGGATTCGGGTTGGTTTTGCAAAAGAAGCCCTGACAGGTCTTGAATTTTTTGATCAATTAGGCCAACATGGTTGGATCACATTTAAAGAAATGAAAGTTAACAAACCCATGTCAGAAAGCCTGTTTGATTTTATCCCACCAAAAGGCACGGATGTGGTGAGGAGATCGTAAGTGCTAGACCCAAAATGGTTGAGAACCGAATTGCCCATTATTGCCCAACAGCTTGCGCGCCGTGGATTTTCGCTCGATATCAACCAAGTAGAAGCCGATGAAGCCAAACGAAAACAGTTACAAATTGATACGCAACAATTACAAAATAATCGAAATGCCTTATCAAAGAAAATTGGACAGCTAAAAGCCAAAGGTGCAGGATCGGATACAGAGGTAGACGCTTTGAAAGCACAAGTCCTCAGTTTGAATGAGGACTTACTTAAAAAAGAAAACGATTTAAAAGACCTGCAACATAAGATTCAGGCCTATGCCTTGACCATCCCAAATATACCGCACCCTTCTGTTCCAGAGGGTAAAACCGAAGAAGATAACCAAGAAATAAGACGCTGGGGAACACCAAAACAATTGGCATTTGAGCCAAAAGATCATGTCGATTTAGGGGCAGCACATCGCCGTATCGATCTAGAAGCAGGAGCATTACTCGCTGGTGCCCGTTTTGTGGTACTAAGAGGCATGATGGCGCGTTTGCACCGCGCTTTAGCGCAGTTTATGCTTGATACGCACCTTGCTTCAGGCTACGAAGAATTGTATGTGCCTTATTTAACGCATTCAGATTGCTTTTTTGGTACGGGACAATTTCCTAAATTACGGGATGACATGTTTGGTATCGAACAATCAGATTTGTGGTTAATCCCTACGGCAGAAGTCCCGGTTACTAACTTATGCCGAGAGGGGATTATAGAAGCACAAGCATTACCAAAAAAATGGGTTTGCCATACACCCTCTTTTCGTAGAGAAGCGGGCTCTTATGGCAAAGACATGCGAGGCATGATGCGAGTGCATCAATTTGATAAGGTAGAACTGGTGCAAATTGTGCGTCCAGAAGCAGCTGAAACTGCCCTAGAACAGTTGACCCAAGATGCAGAAAATATTCTACAGAAATTAAACTTACCTTACAGAGTATTGGCCTTATGTGCTGGAGACATGGGTTTTTCGGCCACAAAAACCCTAGACTTAGAGGTATGGCTTCCAGGACAGCAACGCTACCGAGAGGTATCCTCTTGCAGTCACTTTAGCGATTTTCAAGCCAGACGCATGCAGGCGCGTTGGCGTAACCCTGAGACAGGTAAGGTAGAGTATGTTCATACCTTGAATGGTTCTGGTTTAGCCGTTGGACGCACGCTGATTGCGGTTGTCGAAAATTATCAGGATGCGGAGGGGAATATCCATATACCCGAGGCATTACTCCCTTATATGGGGGGCATTCGGGTGATTGAGCGTGAAAGCGCTTCTGCCTAACTAACGCTTATAAACAGCGTGCAGGTTTTGGCAAGCCAGCAATCCTGCTGGCTTGCTTAGCTGGCCCTTTGGGGAATAATTGATGTAAATAAAGACTATTTCCTTTGTTTTCGTCATTTAGAATCATACCGAGATGTTTTACCAACGCACGAAGCCCTGGCGTTTTTTCATGCTGTAGGTAATATTGACGTAAAAAAATAATGATTGCCCAATGTTCTCGAGACAAGGTGATGCCGTCTTGCGCAGCCAAATACTGGGCTACATCCGGATCCCAATCGCTTAAATCGATTAAAAAACCATCGGCATTTACAGGTACATTAGCAGGGTGCATGTATACGCTCTCTCTAAGAATACTCCCACCAGTTTATCATAAAACTTTTCTTCCGTTCTAAGCATTTTTGTTAATTGACTGATTGTCTCATATAATTTAACTATGACCAAGGATTTAAAAGGGAGACCAAGATGCGAGGACTGTTTAATCTGATTGGAAAGTTGATGATTTTATATGGCATTTTTGCATTTTCATACCATATTTATTTGATCTTACGACAAAAAGTAGAAGCCCTAGGTGCAACCCAGATACCCAGTGATTTAATCGATCCAAAGTATGTGACGCCAGTGATTGCAGGGACTTGCTTAGTAGTAGGC
>JBEAUL010000099.1:0-13008 GCA_041161475.1 Pseudomonadota bacterium
CCTGTTTTAAAAATGACTGATAATATAAAAGGAAAATTGTTCGGTGATAAAGGCTACCTTTCTCAAAAATTATTTAAAGAATTATTTGCTAAAAGCATAAAACTAATCACGACGTTGAAAAAAACATGAAAAATAAATTACTTCCTATTGTTGATAAAATTCTATTGAGAAAACGATCTATAATCGAAACCATTAATGATCAGCTTAAAAATATCTCTCAAATTGAGCATACAAGGCACAGAAGTGTCAATAATTTTATGATTAACTTATTATGCGGGTTAATTTCTTATACTTTTCAAGAAAAGAAGCCTAAAATCCTAGGCATTCAAGCGCTCAATAAGGCTTTAGATTATCCATTACAATTGTTGGCTTAACCCGAACTCAGGTTTGAAGGGAGTAGTTCACGCTACTGTATGATGTCAATAAAAATGGTCGAGGGCAACGAAGAGATGCCAAAACAGGGTGATTCGTTCGGTTACCCTGTTGTACTTCTTACATTAATTTTTTTACACGATTCTGAGAAAAAATCAGTGTTTTCTAAATCAGGATTTTCTAAATTGGATTTGTTTTCTTTTTTACTGGTGAAAGAGCAGGATAAAGCATTATCTGACATTAAGAGGCTTCGCTTTTTTTCTAAAGTTATTTTTTGGAACATACTTGATTGAGGTTCAGGGTTTGGAACATATTCTTGTTTTTGTTCTACCGTTTCTGATTCTGATGCCGAGTAGTTTTGTCTTTCTAGAGGTTGATTATTTGCACCGAATGTGTCCTGGAGAAACCCTGCTCCTAGAGCCACTGGTGAGACTGCGACTATAACGCCAGTGCCAATAACACCCCCAACCATTAATACAGGGGATGCCGCTAAGGTCAAAAGACCAAAAGCAGCGCTAAAATCATAGTCTCCCCTGCGTTTTTGCGACAGCAACTGGATGCCTATAATTGGGGAGGCTATCAAGCCCATCGAAATTTTCAGCGTACTTAGTAATTCTTTTCCGTTTTCTTTGGTCTTAGTTAGCTTCATTTTATTTCTTCCTTCGATTCGATGATTGCTCCGAGCCGGCGCTTTTAGTATAACAAAACTGAAGCATTTGTATAGATAATACACTCAGTGAAATATTCTCTTCAAAAAAATCAAAAAACGTACGTGAATCGAAACAGAAACTGGTTGGTAAAAATGCTAATGGATTCAATCGCTAAAAACCAGATCGGAAAGAGAAGTCAAAAAAGAAAGCTTAAGTCGCTAAGCTGTCCTAAATTTCGAGCTTTCTTTTTTCGGTGTGAGTAGTTCAGGAAATAATGCCACCATTAGAAACGCTCAATACATGCATAACTGCTTTGCTGGCTTGTTCAAGCGCTTGTTTAGCGCGTTGTTCTGCCAAGGCACGGGCTTGATGCTCTGCTTTATAGGCTTTGTCGAGTGCCAGATATTTTTTAAATAATTTTTGTAATTTTGTTTCTAGCACAATACGTAGCTCACGTTCTTTTCCAACAATCGCTTTCATTGCGGTTGTTTTATCTTCGACAACCTTGTCTAAGTGTTCCGATTTTAGTTGTATTGCCGTACGTTCTGTATCAATTTCTAATTTTAAATTACAGAACTGTTCTTCTGCGTAACGCTGAGCGTCTTGTGCTGCTTTAAGCTGCTTTTTAGATTCTTCATACTCAGCTTCTGTGTGCATTTGTTTGTTTTTAATTTCGATAAGCGCTTCAGATTGTTTTTTATATTTTTCTGATAATACCTCAGATTCTTTAAGGACTGCTTTGTACTGTTCTAGCGCTTTGATAGATTCTTCGGTCAATTTTTCTGCAGCAATGCGTGCTTCTTCCTGCATTTTTGCATTTAATTGCGCTTTTTCAACCTCTTCTTCGGCTTGTTTTTTTACTTGCTCGGATTCTTTGATAATATCATGAATTTTTTCTTCGACCAGTCGTCGTTTTTTCATTTCTTCATTTTTAGCTTCTTCATGTTTTTGAATTTGTTGTATTATTTTAGATAACTTAGCTTCTGCAACTACGCGTTCCTTCACGGCTTCTTGACGTGCGTTATCTAGCTCAGATAAGCGAGACTCCATTGCTTTGACGCGTGAGAAAGCGTGTTCTGATAGTTTTTCAACTTCCTGTTGTTTTGCCTTTAAAATGGTTTCTAATAAGGCTTCTGTGTTATTTAGGTCCAACACTGGTTTTTTTTCATTTGTTGCGGATGATGAAGATGAGAGGGGCATATCTTCTAGATCGATCGCTGTGCTGGCGTGTAATTTTTCTGAAAATGCATTGATTTTATGGTGCAATGTATTTTCTTCTGTTATTATAGGTGTTGCGATTTTAGCGGTCTCTTCTCTTACTTTTCCATTATCGTCAGATACAGGTAGTGTGGACAGAAAATCGGGTAATAAGCCTTCCGGTTTAAAAAAACCACCGATAAGCATTTTGCCTTTATCTCCCATTGCAACATTTTCTTGCGCAGGTTTTTGAGGAAGGCTTTCGATAATAGGAATGGTTTTTTGGATTGAAGCGAGGCTTTCTGAGTCATCGTCTAGCAAATCAGGACGCCAAGGGCGATGTGCTCGCTTTTTAAAAGGTTTTGGAGACGACAAAACCTCCCTGTTTGACATAATTAGCTCCCAATACAAACAATAGATTTCCTAAACTTGATTTGATTATAGGCAGGAAGCTAAATATAATCCAGTCTTATAACCTAAGTTAGTAAAATTTATTTACTCTGCGTCGATGTACCCAGAAACCAATGGCCAGTGATAACAGCCCAAGGCTTATTGGGCAAGCAATTTGATAGAGTGGTTGGCTATAGGTAGGAAACATAAAGTAATCATCCACAGCAGGTTTGGGTATAAGATGACTGCGAGTATCATTGTCTGCCAGCCAATCGACAACGCGTTGTATAAGCTCTCTGTTGGCATAGTTTAAAATGGTTTCATTGGCTAAAAATTGACCATTCCCAATCACCATGATGCGTTGGGTCTTTGATTTGTCTCCATTGCTTAATGGGTTGGGGTACGGACGCTCGAGTGCCATACCGATGGGAATCTCGTTGCCTTGTTTTTTGACTTTTAGTACGGGTGTGGTCGTCCATGTTGTCTTTGCATCCGGGTTAATAGATAAGGCAATGGCTTGAGGAAATACCGAAATATTTTCAATCAAGTTTGTCATGGCATGATCGGGGTAATGGGTAACCAAACTGATAGAGGGATGTTGTAACCCAGGATGATTGGGTACCAAGATATCGCGATTAGCCTGAATGCCTAAGGTCGAAAAGATAGGCGATAGGCTTTCTTGATTAGTGGTTTCGTCGATTAGCCATAATAAATTGCCACCTTTGGCCAAGTAATCTTGAATTAAATGAATTTCTTCTGGTAAAAAAGGGTGAGGGTTCGGTGTTAGCGCCAATATCTTGGTGTTATCGGGAATAAATCCTGCTTCTTGCAAAGCAATGGAGGCAATAGAAGATCCATTTTCCTTGAGTAAAGCAAACAGGAGCGTATAATTTTTTGGCCCAGTTTGATATAAACTGCGTTCCCCGTGTCCTTGTGTAAACAACAGCCAATGTTCTCGATGATGAATAAGAGGATACAGTGTTTGATACAAACCAGCTTCATTGAAACGACTTTGCGTTAAATCAATTCCTTTTTTTTGGTCTTGATAAGTAATTTCTAGGTAATTTGAAGTGACTTTAGGTGATGAATTGCGGTCTGTTTCCTTGACGTGCTCAATCATTATCCACTTAGACTCACGCTGGGCAGTAAGTAGTAAAGACATGATATCTTCAAAGTAAGGGTGTTTTTTTTCTAGATTCAGTTTAAATAAAAGAGGCGAATCGATGGTTGCTAAGAGTTGTTCGGTGTTCTCTTGCAAACTATTGAGATGATTTTCTGAGACATCTTTTTGAAAATGAACATGATTGCCCAATACCAGTATGATAGAGAGTATGATGAGAGAGAGGGAGAACCGACAAGTATTTTTCCAGTTTGTTGGTTTTGTTGCATCAATCGCTATTAATAAACAAAAACCTATCATGCCAAGGTAATACAAGATATCTGAGAAATGAATGAGTCCATTCAATAAATTCTTAACATGGTAAAGAAAACTCGCGTTTTTGAGCCAAATATCGGCATAATGGGTATAAGGTGCTAGCCATTCAAAAAAACTCAGCAAGAGTAAGGTCATAAACGTTAATAGAGCAGCATAAAAAGGTTGGTTACAGTGTGCACTAAAGGCAAGCATCATGGCTTGTACGCTGCCTGCAATAAGAAAAACGCCGAGTAGACCACTGCATAATTGACCAATATCAACATGGCCAAACAATTCTAATGAAAAAGGCAGTATGCTAAGGCTTGCAATGATGACCGTCCAAGTCATCCAGCCGGTTAAGAATTTTGCCAATATAACCTTATTTAGGGGTACCGCGGCCATTTGATATAAGTTAATGGTGCGATACTTTTGTTCATGCGACAGCGTATTATTATTACAGATGGGAATCAGTAAAGTGATAATCAACAAAGACCAAGCTAGGTAAGGGTGTATGGCATCTTCAGTAATACCGTAATGGGCTGTTTTAGAGATCAGTTGAGATTGTAATTTTTCTTCGAATTGTACTATCAGGCCATAAAACAAACTGGCCATCGCCACATGCAGGCCCGCGAGAATAATCCACATTTGCTTGGAAATGGCTTGAAGTCTACATTCATGCTTGATGAGCGTCCATAACATGAGGCATATCCCCCTTTGTTTTTTGGGATCGAAAGTGACTGATTTGAGAAAAATTGGCAAATAAAGTCTCCATATCGCCCACGGAATGCTCACTGATTTCTGCATCGTGCAGTAGCCAAATGCGATCGCAAATCCCCTGAATTTCATGTAGATCGTGACTAGAAATAATTAATGTCGTTGATTGTTTGAGCTGTTGAACAAGCGCTAAAAAAGCCTGTTTTTGAAGTGGATCTAGGCCGTTAGTGGGTTCATCGAGTAGTAACAGGCTAGGTGCGGGTAACAGGGCTTGTGCCAAACCCACGCGTTGTAGTTGACCTTTAGACAATTCCTTCATTTTTTGTTGGTTAATTAACTTTAGGTCCAGCGCATCGATGACAGAACGAATGCGATGTGGTATCTTAAGGGAATTTATACAACGGATTTGTGCATTAAATTGTAGGTACTCGTATACCGTTAACTCGGCGTAAAAAGGAAGCGGGTCAGGTAAAAACCCAATGTGCTTTTGTCGAAGTAAAGGGTATTTGTTTAGATCTTGTCCGTTTAAGGCAATCACCCCAGTGTTTGGTCTTAGTAAACCACCGAGCAAATTAAGGGTTGTTGTTTTACCTGCCCCATTAATGCCAACTAAGCCCACAATTTGGTGGGGATGTAAGGAAAAGTGTGCCGCTTGAAGTATCTGGCGACGCGCGATATTATAAGAAAGATTACTAACTTCCAGTAGAATTTTTTTTTGCATGTGGTTAGTATAGGAAACATAGGTGCGCGTTTCCTATTTTGCATCAAGTTAAGTACACCTTAAGGGGGTAACAATGAGCTTTTACGGATTACTGAATTTTTCTTGGACACAGTGTTTTATATTGGTGCTGGTGTTGACGCATATCACCATTGTGGGCGTGACCGTTTTTTTACATCGATGCCAAGCTCATCGCTCTTTAGACATGCATCCCATTTTAAGTCATTTTTTTAGATTTTGGCTGTGGATGACAACCGGTATGAACACCAAAGCTTGGGCGGCTATTCATCGCAAACATCATGCAAAATGTGAAACGCCTGACGATCCACATAGCCCTCAAGTGTTGGGTTTAAAACAAGTGTTGTGGAGAGGGGCAGAACTCTATCGCGCGGAGTCTAAGAATACTGAAACGCTGACACGATATGGTCATGGAACCCCCAATGATTGGTTAGAAAATAATCTATATACTCCTCATTCTTCTTTGGGCTTCAGTTTATTACTGGTTCTTGAGTTGGTTTTATTTGGTATTCCTGGTCTGACCATATGGGCTATTCAGATGGCATGGATACCTTTTTTTGCTGCAGGTATTATCAACGGGATTGGTCATTTTTGGGGCTATCGCAATTTTGAATGTCCTGATGCTGCCACTAATATTCTGCCTTGGGGTATTTTAATCGGTGGAGAAGAATTACATAATAATCACCATTCCTACCCTACCTCCGCTAAGTTGTCTGTGAAGTGGTGGGAGTTTGACATTGGTTGGCTGTATATCAAAATGTTTTCTGCCTTAGGTCTTGTTAAAGTAAAGCGTGTTGTGCCTACGCCTACCATTATTCCAGGCAAAATGCAGGCAGACTTAGATACTTTAAAGGCCTTGATTGCCAATCGTATTCACGTGATGACCTTGTTCTCTAAGGCAGTGATATTGCCCGTGTTTTTGCAAGAGAAGGAACAACAAATCGCCAGAGGTCAAGTGGCTGATACCAGCTTATGGAAAAAAATGTGTGCTGTGTGGATGAAAGAGCCCTCCTTAAACAGCCCACAAAAACAACACATGCTTGAAGCGTTTGTGGAAAAATATCACAACTTAAAACTGGTCTACACTTTTCAAAAAAACTTGCAGGCAATTTGGAGCAAAACCAGTGCTACACAAAAAGAATTATTAGATGCTTTGCAAGAATGGTGTGCTCAGGCTGAAAGTGCTGGCATAGCCAAGTTAAAAGAATTTGTTCCGTATATCAAAGGGTATACCTTAGGTACAGCGGTATAAACAAAAGCAGATAACGAAACAGAGGTATACAGTTTGTGATGCGCCCCAGTGCTCGCTCTCGAGATGAGTTGCGTTCTATTAAAATAACCCGTCAATACATGAAGCATGCTGAAGGCTCTGTTTTGGTAGAGTACGGTGAAACCAAGGTCGTGTGTACAGCCAGTGTTATTCCGGGTGTACCACGATTTTTAAAAGGCAGTAACCAAGGTTGGATTACTGCAGAGTACGGGATGTTGCCACGCTCTACCCATGAGCGGATGCAACGAGAATCTGTGCGAGGTGGGCAATCTGGGCGTACCCAAGAAATTCAGCGCCTAATTGGTCGCGCATTGCGTTCTATGGTTAATTTAAAGGCCCTAGGGGAGACAACGATTGCAATTGACTGTGATGTGTTGCAAGCCGATGGGGGTACCAGAACCGCCAGCATTACGGGTAGTTGTGTTGCCTTGGTGGACGCGGTGAATCGTTTAATGAAAGAACGTAACGGGGGTCAAGCCAAAACCAGCCCTATTCAACACATGGTTGCCTCGGTTTCTGTAGGTATTTATAAGGGGTTACCTGTCATTGATTTGGACTATACGGAAGACTCTAATGCTGAGACAGACATGAATGTCGTGATGACGGACAAAGGCGGATTTATTGAAATTCAGGGTACTGCAGAGGGTGCGCCTTTTCAGTATGCTGATTTACAGGGCATGCTCGATTTGGCTAAAAAAGGTATTCAAGAACTTTTTTTAATACAGAAAAAAACCCTTGGTATGCTGGATTAAGTGAGCCATATGCGTGTTATCACTTGTAACGTTAACGGTATTCGTGCGGCTGCTCGTAAAGGGTTTTTTGAGTGGTTAAAAACGCAAGATGCAGATGTTGTTTGTCTGCAAGAAATTAAAGCCCAGCCAGAACAGCTATTAGACGATCCGACCTTTTTTCCTCCTCACTATCAGGTTTATTGGAATTCTGCCCAAAAAAAAGGATATAGTGGCGTTGCTATTTATACGCGCTATAAACCGGATAGCGTGATTACCGATTTGGGCTTGGCATTTGCCGATGCAGAGGGTCGATTTTTACAAATTGATTTGGGTAACCTGAGTGTTGTTTCTCTTTATTTTCCTTCAGGTACCTCTGGTCCAGAGCGCCAATCTTACAAAATCAAATTTATGCGCTATTTTGAGGCATGTTTGCGAGAATACCAAAAAACAGGTCGTCAATATATTTTATGCGGTGATTGGAATATTGCGCATACCCCCATTGACTTAGAAAATTGGAAAAGTAATCAAACCAGCTCTGGATTTTTGCCTGAAGAAAGGGCTTGGCTGGATACTGTGTTTGATGACATTGGTTTTGTCGATGCTTTTCGTGTTATTAATCAAGCACCAGAGCAATACACCTGGTGGTCTATGCGTTCTAAAACCGCTTGGGATAAAAATGTTGGGTGGCGAATCGATTATCAAATTGTCTCACCTAATTTGCGTGAAAAAATTAAAAGTGTTTCTATTTATCGGGGTGAAAAATTTTCTGATCATGCACCTGTTATTATGGATTACGCGTTATCGCACAAAGATTGGAAAAAATAATAGCAAATATTATTCACTGTATTTTCATTTTATCTATTTTTACTGTCTCGAAACTGGCTTTTTTTTCTTCAAAAAAAGGCCGTTGTTCAATTGAAATTTGATTCAGCATGCTTTGTCTGTATCGAATATCTGGATCTGGTTTTTTATTCACAATGCTCGCTTCATTTAAATGCGTTGCTGATTTGGCGTATAATGTTTCGGCTTTATCTAAGCAAGCATTAAGAAACAAATCGGTGATTGCCAGATCGAAAAAATCGCTTGGAAAAATCACTCCTCCCCTATCTAAATAAGGAATAACATCTGATATTAATTGTTCTCTTATTTTTTTTCCATTTTTTTCTATGGTTGTCTCTTTTGCATCGATCAGAAATTGTGAAACACTGTTCTTTTTATTTAAAGACAATTTTTTGATGACGAAGCAAGAGAGTTGATATAACTTTATTGTGGATAAAATTTTATATAAAATAAGTGCAGTGGTTTTATTTACTGATGGGGTTGGCGCTGAATCTATTTCGAGTAAATGTTGGGTGTTATGTTTATTTTCTTCAAAAAATTGTTTTCCTTCAGACAAACAGTTTTCGACACTGATCTGATTAAGCCACTTGTCTAGAATAAGGTCTCCTTTAGAGAATATTCCCTCGGAGGGATTGGTTGGCAATTCTTTTGTCAATAAAATAATTTTTCCCTGTAATCTTGAAAGCGGTATTTTCAGTAAATTATCTTGATTTGTCGGTTGCCATAATCGTTGTTTGAAAGTATTAATCAGCAGTATGTTTAATGCGGTTTGTTTATCTGGCGTTAGTGTATCTTTGTTGTCCCAGTCGGGTTTGATGTTAACGATGATTATTTCAGAAGGATTTTCATGCAAAAAAGCATCGATATCTGCAAAACAGGTGTTTAGGGTAATGCAGGTGAGATTATGCCCTAAGGAAAAGTGACCAGGTCTTGGTTCGGCGCTGTATAAAATTCTTAGGTCAAGACTACGAACACCGGCTTGTAGTTGTTCTTTTATCGTTAATTTTTGTGTCACTGCAGAAATAGCACCAATAGATCGGACGATTCTTCCTATCAGGGGTGCTTGTGCGGCTCTGTTGAGGTAATTTTTTTGAGCGCCGGCTAAAGGGGTGAGCGTGTAGGCTGCACTGTCGTGCGTGCCTGGGATGATTAAGCACTCCATCGTAATATCGGGATTTCTGTTGACCAAATCGCCCATCCAAGCGCTTGGACGCACGGTGGCTCCTTTGTTTTCCTGATTTTTCATTCACGAGCTCCCATCTGAAGTGCGCCTTAGGTTACTGTGATTATAGTGCACGCTTTTTTAGCCGTTTGCTTAACAACGGTTTATGCTGGTCAAAGCGCACTTTATTCCCGTATAATGGATCATCAAGCCATAGGCTAGATCAGCCATATAATACAATATCTACAAAATTTAGGAGTAACTATATATCATGGCACGTATTACTGTAGAAGATTGCTTAGAACATGTAGAAAATCGCTTTAAATTGGTCCTTTTGGCAGCAAAACGCGCCAGACAGCTGTCTATGAGTGGCGCTGAACCTAGATTGCCTTGGGAAAATGATAAATCAACGGTTGTGGCTTTGCGTGAAATCGCGGCTGGTTATACAGAATTAACTCAGACAAATCAGGCAGACACAGAAGTCAGCTCTGCTTAATATACTGACTATGTAAACAGTATATTAAACTAAAATCAAAAATAGAAGGTCAACTAACTTTTATTGTGAACCAAAATCTTTCATACTGATAATATGCGGTAACTTAAAAATGCATTTGAAGGTGACGCAATTTTGACTCCATTTCAGTCGCTAGAACAAAAGTTATTGACCTATCTTCCCGCCTCTCAAGTAGAGGTTATTCGTACCGCATTTTGTGTTGCTGAAACAGCACACATGGGACAACAGCGCACCTCAGGCGAACCTTACATTATCCACCCCATTGCGGTTGCTGAAATTCTTGCAGACATGCATATGGATTATCAGAGTATCTCTGCAGCCATTTTACACGATGTGATTGAAGAGTCTTCAATTGATAAAGCAGGTATTGAAGCCCAATTCGGTATCGAGATAGCAGAATTGGTGGATGGCGTTAGCAAACTCGATCAGATTAATTTTGAAAATCGCGCTGAAGCCCAAGCAGAAAATTTGCGTAAAATGATGTTGGCAATGACCCGTGATATTCGGGTTATATTGGTGAAGCTGGCCGACAGATTACATAACATGCGCACCCTAGAAGCTTTATCCGCAGAAAAAAGTCGTCGAATTGCCAGAGAAACGCTTGAAATTTATGCGCCTATCGCCAATCGATTGGGTATGAATAAATTTAAGACAGAATTTGAAGATATTGGCTTTACTTTTTTACATCCTGTTCGTCATCGAATTTTACAAGATGCTGTCACAAAAGCACGTGGAAACCGAAAACCTTTTGTACAAGAAATAGAAAAAAATATCTCAGAGCACCTTAAGAAAGACAATATTCACATTGTTTCGATGAAAAGCCGAGAAAAGCATTTGTATAGCTTGTATAGAAAAATGCGACAAAAAGAATTGTCTTTAAATGAAATCATGGATATCTATGCATTGAGAATCGTAGTTAACAGCATTGATGCCTGTTACCGAGCTTTAGGAGTTGTTCATACGCTGTATAAGCCAATGCATGGTCGCTTTAAAGATTATATCGCAGTGCCTAAAGCCAATGGATACCAATCTTTGCATACAACTGTACTTGGTAAGCACGGTTTGCCCATTGAGATTCAGATCCGTACCGAAGACATGGATAAGTTTGCTGAAAACGGTATCGCAGCACACTGGCTCTATAAATGGGGCGGGGATAAAAAAAATATGGCAGAAGTGCGTGCCAATAAATGGTTAAAAAGTATTATCGATCTGCAAGAACATACCGGTAGTTCGATGGAATTTTTAGAAAACGTTAAAATCGATTTGTATCCGGATGAAGTGTATGTGTTTACCCCTACAGGTGAAATACTGTCTTTACCTAGTGGTGCAACTGCGGTGGATTTTGCATATGCAGTACACACCGATGTCGGCAATGCCTGTATTGCGGTAAAAATAGATAGGCGATTGGTTCCCTTAAGTACGCACTTGGTGAGCGGACAAACCGTTGAGGTGATCACCGCACAAGGGGCACACCCGAATCCAGCTTGGTTGAGTTTTGTTGCAACAGGCAAAGCCAGAAGTAATATTCGTCATTGGTTAAAAACACAACAAGTCACAGAAGCGCAACAGCTGGGCAAAAAACTGCTCGATAGAGCTTTATCTTCATTATCAAGAACCTTTGATTCCGTTCCAAAAGATATTTTAAACAAAGTATTGCATGAGTTAAAGCTAAGAAAAGTTGAAGAGCTGTGGACAGAGATTGGATTGGGGAATCAGATGGCTCCGCTATTGGCAAAACGCTTGAGCCAACAGGCAGAAGTTGTTGATATTCAAGACAATTCCTTAAGACACCCTTTGCCAATTAAAGGTACAGAAGGCATGATTGTTACTTATGCCAGATGCTGTAGACCGATTCCTGGTGATGGCATTGTGGGTTTTTTAAGTACAGGTAGGGGAATTGTTATTCATCGTGATACCTGTAAAAACACCCTGGAATTACAGCGGTTTCCTGAGCGATCAGTCTTTGTGAAATGGTCTGGCGACATTGCTGGAGAGTTTTCAGCGGAGTTGCGTATCGATGTGATCAATAAACGAGGTGCCTTGGCATTAATGGCGAATACCATCGCTGATTGTGAATCTAATATTGAAAATGTACACGTGGATGAAAGGGAGTCCCGACATAATACCTTGGTCTTTGTGATTCAGGTGCGCAATCGGTCCCATTTGGCCAAAATCATTCGCGTCATGCGTGATTTACCCATTGTGACGAAAGTCACACGTCTTAAGTAGTCGGTGGACGTGCTACAGACTTATTTTCTGTATAAAAAACCAGATGTAAATTATTTTTTGTTCCCTTAAAATAGTCAATCGGGTAACTTAAATTTCATAGATAAAAAACGGCGCGTAACCCCCCCTTTTTTCTCGTACGCGTGAATCGTTTGCCAAAAATATAATAATTTTAAGATAAAGGGTCTGCTCTAATGATGAATAATGAAGAAATTGAATTGTTGTTAACAGCCAGTGCAGATGCACCTTATTTTTTTGAACAAGAAGGAGTGGAACTAGGGTCTGGCGCAACAAAATCCGTCGACATGCGCTTACTAGTAATGAAAAGCCAATGCCATTTTCCCGGCATAGATCGTTTATTTCGATTGTTTGAAATCACATTACCCAACTTGTCTGAGAACAAGCAAGCAATTACACTGCATCGGATGCAAACCCTACTTAACCCCCTAGAGCAATCGACGCTAGATCAATCAAAACTAAAAGAGTACTCAGAACAAGTAGAGCAAAAACTTACCGAACTGTTTAAAAGTTTGTTTGATGATTCAAAAACCTTCGTTGATGTGTTCTCCAGTTTTTTAGCACAATATCCTCACCAAAGTTTCTCTGAGCAATCTTTGTCTGATTTTTTATTACAAAAATATGAGTGGTTACAAGATTCGCGAAGAACAGCTCATGTCATGACCACCATTCAAGACATGGTTTTTCAGATTGAAAACAATCATAATGATCTTACCCCAGTTTAGTAGACACTAATTTGTTAAAATAATGACAATTAACGAAAAGGTGTAAAAA
>JBEAUL010000034.1:0-33996 GCA_041161475.1 Pseudomonadota bacterium
AAATGATATATTATTGTCTATAGATGGTCATGTGATTTCAAATGAAGGCACGGTTAACGTGGAAGGCATTGGAAAACGCATCCACTTTAACCATCTTAGCCACATGAAATATATCGGTGACACGATTAATGTCACGCTATTGCGGGCCGGTAAAAAGCTTAAAATAGCCCTACCATTAGACGCTATCCCTCATTCAACCAAAAAAATCGCTCAATTTGAACACGATAAATTTCCGACCTATTATTTTGCCAGTGGCATTTTATTTCAACCCTTAACGGCCAATGCTTTTCAGATAAATGAAGTACCAAATTATCATTTTGCAAACATAGGGTTTATTTCTCAATGTCCTAAAAAATCGCCTACCGATGAATTTGTTTTTATTAACAAAGTCTTAGACTGTGAAGATAATGAAGGATATAACGACTATACAATGGAAATTATTTCGACAATCAACGGTATGCCTATTGAAAACATACACGACGTTGTGCATGCAATAGAAAATTACTCGGGTGCCGTACACACCATTACATTACTGTCTGGCGAAAAATTTGCGATTAAGAATATGTCCACAGAAGAGCATTTTTCTCTACTTAATCATTACGGCATCAAATCGGATCGATCGGATGACTTGTTAATGGAACAATCCGAAAAAGAGCATCTATTAAATGAAAAAATGGCACTGTCTGATTTAGGCAATGAATCAGACAGCAGTCAACAGGAAAGCTTGCCCCAACCCATACAAGCCCGAACAAAAGGCGGTCAACATTTTCTCCGTTTTTTAACGAACTTGGAAAAAAGGGTACAAGGGGATACCATGGCATTAGCAGAACAAGACGAGATTGAAACAGACGCGGATGATGAAAATTTTTATGCTGAATCAGAAGCAGAAAGCATCAACGAAGCACCTTCATCGCCTATTCTGAATCAATTTGAACGCAGATATCAAGAGCAAATCCATTCTTTCCAGCAAGCAAATAGGGATAAAAAACATCCTCGTGATAAAAGACAGATGGACTCTGATAGCGATAATGAAGCGCCTCCTGTCGTAAAAAAACAGCGTCATTCCAAAAGATAGTTTTTCATGTAGGGCTGACCAAGGATGGTCAGTCCTATGTTGCCATAAATCGTTATCATCTATAATAATAAGTAAGTATTATTACATCAAAGGTTTGTATGCGCTTATTTTTGACCTTGGTTTTATCATTGGTTTTATGCGGGTGCGTATCACGTCACCCGACTCCCATCTCGCATGCTGAAGTACACAAACAACTTGCGCAAAAAAAAGCCCGACCTACACCCTACACCATTGTAATTGATTCTAAATATCAAACCATGACAGTATTGCGTAACCAAACAGTCGATGCCGTATATACCATATCCACCAGTAAACATGGTTTAGGGCAAGCACTGAATTCTTATAAAACCCCCGTTGGATTACATAAAATTGTGGAAAAGATAGGTAACGATGTACCGCCTTATGGTATCTTTCACCGCCGACAATACACTGGCGTAGTATGGCAACCACCACCCCCTCGCCTACATCTAAAAGATTATATCGTCACCCGAGTATTGCGATTAAAAGGCTTAGAACCAGGATTAAATGCAGGGCGAGATAAACAAGGACAACTGGTAGATTCTGAAAAAAGGGCCATTTATATACACGGCACAACCATGGAATGGAAAATCGGGAAACCACACACCAAAGGTTGTATTCACATGCGCAATAAAGACATGATCGATTTATTTAATCGCGTGCCAACTGGTACCCTGGTGATGGTAATTCCCCATTAACAAGAAGCATTAGCGACGCATGCGCTGTCGCAACGCTTCGTATAAACAGATACCCGTGGCAACCGACACATTGAGACTTTCCACAGACCCGTTCATGGGGATAGAAAATAAACTGTCGCATGTCGACTCGGTAATCCGTTTTAAGCCACTGCCTTCAGCCCCCATCACTATGGCAACTTTTCCCGTAAAATCGGTTTCAAAAATAGACGCTTTGGCTTCTCCAGTCGCACCTTTTATCCAAATACCTAGGGGTTTTAGCGTCTCTAAAAAACGGGTCACATTGCCCACCACCACAATCGGGACATGTTCGGCAGCGCCGCAGGCTACTTTACGAACAATCGGGGTAATAGAGGCTGCCTTATCACGCGGAATAACCACTGCAAACACTCCAGCTGCATCAGCGGTTCTTAAGCAAGCGCCTAAATTATGTGGATCTTGAATCCCTTCTAAAACAAGCAACAAACAGTCCTGCTTGGTTTGCTCCAGTTTTTCCATTAATTCTGCTTCTGTCCAAGGTTTTGCAACACGGTATTCTGCAACAACCCCTTGGTGATGCGTATCTCCAGCCAACTCATTTAATTTTTTTGCATTGGCACTTTGAATGCCTAACCCCAGTTTTTCTGCCAAATGATGCAAGGTTTGTAAGCGTTTATCGTTACGTTCTTTCACAAACCATACGGTTAATACCTGTTCTGGTCGATTATTTAAAATAGATTCTACTGCATGAATACCATAAACCCTTTGCGTTTCGGCCACGATCTGTCTCCTACACAGGCTTTACCTGTTAATATATTGTCTTGTTATTCTTTATTGTTGACTTGTCTCTGTTTTCCACGTCTGCGTTGCCTTCTTCTTTGACGAGAGGGCTTTTCACGGGTAGATTGCTTTTCTTTACCACTTTGTGCTTGTTTAACCCCACCTGTTTTTTTATTCTTTTCTTTTTGTTTTTGGTTTCTTTGTCCTTTTTTAGATTGACTAAAGGCTTCTCGTTTTTTTTGCTTTATCGCCTGTATATCAGAAACCAATTCAAAATCAATTTTACGGGTGTCGACATCTGCTCTTATGACCCTGACCTTTAGGGTATCTCCTAGCTTGAATACACGACCCGATTGCTCACCCAACAAGCGATGTCGCACTGGATCGAAATCATAATAATCGTCTGCCAAACTGTTCACGTGCACCAAACCATCTATCGCCAATGATTTTAATTCCACAAAAAAGCCAAAGTGGACAACACCAGAAATCACCCCTTCAAATTCAGCCCCCAAGTGTTGTTGAATATATTGGCATTTTAGCCAACGTACGGCGTCTCGCGTAGCATCATCGGCACGTCGCTCTGTTGTTGAGCAATGTATCCCGACATGGCTGAGGGCTTTTTCTTGGGCTATTCGCTTTGCTTTGTCTGTTTTTTCTCCGGTCGCTTCACGCTGTAACACGGCTCTAATTTGCCGATGAACCCATAAATCTGGATATCGTCTGATGGGGGAAGTAAAGTGGCAATACTCTGGATAAGCCAATCCAAAATGACCAATATTGTCTGGAGAATAGACTGCCTGACTGAGGGAACGCAACAAAATAGACTGAATAATATTCGCATCGGGTCTGTCTTTTATGCGTTTCAGTAATGCGGTGTAATCTAGGGGCGTCGGTTCATCACCACCAGTTAATCGTAAACCCAACTCGGCTAAAAAGGCTTTTAGTGTTGTTAATTTTTCGATGGGTGGCCCTTCATGATTACGATATAAACTGGGCATTTTATGCTTTTTTAAAAATCGCGCTGTTGCGACATTCGCACACAACATACATTCTTCGATGAGTCGATGGGCTTCATTCCGTTCGATGGGTTCAATGCGACTGATTTTACCATTTTTCCCAAACACGATACGGGTTTCAACTGTTTCGAACTCTATTGCACCACGCTATACCCGAGCTTTACGCAGTACCTGATATAACTGATACAAGGTGTTTAAATGTGGTAACAGGTTTTCATACTGTGTCATGAGGTGTTCACTGGCACCGGTTAACATCGCAGCAACTTTGGTATAGGTCAAGCGTGCCTTTGAATGTATCACGGCTTCGTGAAACTGATAACGCGTTAAGACACCTGTTTTGCTAATGGTTAACGATGCAACCAGACATAACCTGTCTACGGCAGGTCTTAATGAACATAAGCCATTCGACAAAATTTCGGGCAACATGGGAATGACTTTTCCAGGAAAATAAACCGAATTTCCTCGGTTCATGGCTTCTTTGTCTAAGGCACTACCGGGCGTTACATAAGCACCCACATCCGCAATAGCAACCCATAACTGAAAACCGCCCGCAGGTTTACGCTCTGCATATACTGCATCATCAAAATCTTTGGCATCTTCCCCATCAATGGTCACAAAAGGTAAGTGGCGCAAATCAAGTCTGCCTTTTTTAGCCGATTCGGGTACTTCTTCTGTTAAGCTGGCAATTTCTTTTTGTACTTCATCGCTCCATTCATTGGGTAACCCATAGGTTAAGATAGAGGCCTGTATTTCTATACCTGCAGTATGTTCATCTCCCAATACCTCAATGACGCGACCCATGGGCTTATCCCAACGGTTCACTTGTGGCATCAATTCTACTACCACAATCTGCCCATTGATGGCACCCAAAGTCTTGTCTTCTGGTACTAAGATATCTTGGTTTACTTCTCGACCATAGGGCACAACAAAAGTGGTACCCGATTCTTCTATAAAGCGACCGGTAACACGCAAAGAAGGTTGTTCAATAATTTCGACCAGTTTACCGCTTTCGGGTTCTCTGTCTTCCCGATCGACAACCGAAACCACAACGCGATTACCCGTAAATAAAACTTGCCCCATTGTATCAATGGTTATTTTTTTACCCCCACTGTCTGGGATAACAGCATATTGCGTTTGACGTTGGTTACGTTCGACCACAACACGCCCTTTGATTAAAATGCGTTTACCAACAGGGGCATACAATCCCCCCTTTAATTTTTCCAGTTGATCGTCCCGAACCATGGCTTTTAGCCTACGTTGCAACGCAATCCCCTGTGTTTCTTCGTCTAGATGCAGGGAATCTCTGATTTCATGATAATTAGCGGGTGCTTTATGCGCGGTTAAGTGACTTAAAATAAATTCTCTGCTGGGGATCGGATTATCATATTTTTCAGCTTCACGGCTTGCAAATGGGTCGCTGACAGCCACGGCATGTTTTTCTTGGCGCGCAGTGCTCCCTTTTTTCTTCTTTGATTTTTTGTCGAACTTTTCGTTATTTTTCTGTTTCATCAACTTATGGTACTCAACTTGACTTTTTTTTCTTGGATGCTTAATATAAATCCACTCTTGCCTTCAACAACAGAGGCATTAGCCGAGATGGTGGAATTGGTAGACACGCAAGCTTCAGGTGTTTGTGGGGGAAACCCCGTGGAGGTTCGAGTCCTCTTCTCGGCACCACTATCTTCCATGATGAAATCCCATCCTTAAGACATTACTCATCCCATCAACGATTTAGCGTCTGATGATATACAATAATATTACACCAGTCATCATGCTAATAAAACCCAATAATCGAACCGCTTGATCGGGTTTTGTGGCAATACGCCCCATCGTCTTGCGCCAAGCTTCTGGTCTTAAGAAGGGTAACATGCCTTCTATAACAAATACCAGTGCTAATGCAACAAACAAATCTTGCCAGTCATACAACATTCGTCTTTCTCCTGTGTCATCTTCTTGTTATTATTTTTGATTAAAGTACTTAAAAAACGCCGTATTAGGATTTAAGACAAAGATATCTTGTTTACCTGGAAACACTTTTTTATATGCTTCAAGTGTTCTATAGAACTCAAAAAATTCAGGTGACTGGCCATAGCTTTTTGCAAAAATATCAACCGCCATTGCATCGCCCTCACCTCGAATCATTTCGGCTTGCTTCTTTGCCTCAGCCAACATAACCCGTTTTTCTCTATCGGCTTTGGCGCGGATAGCCTCGCCTTTGGCTTCTCCATTAGCACGAATTTCGGTGGCAAATTGTTGGCGCTCACTGCGCATCCGATCGAATACGGCACCACTAACCTCTGGCGGTAAATCGATACGCTTAATACGAACGTCTAACACTTCAATACCAAAGCCAGAGACGATTCTGTCGGTGTCTTTTCTTAAGGTTTCCATTAAACTTGCTCTGTCTTCAGAAACCACCTGGCGAATGGTTTTACGACCAAATTCTGCACGTAAAGAATCGATCACCTTTTGGTTTAATAACATGGTCGCTCTGTCGCGTCCATCAACCGCACTGGAGCTGCCGCCAAAGGTACTGGTATAAAACAAAGGAAAATTGTGAATACGCCACTTAACGAAGAGATCGACAATTAAATCTTTCTTTTCAACTGTGACAATACGTGCTGACGGCAGTTCTGACATATGTAAACGGGTGTCAAACAACAACACGGTATCAATAATTGGGAGTTTGAAATGAAGGCCTGGCATAAAAATACGTACCTGTGGCTTCTCACCGTTTGCAGCAGGCGAGGCAGTTTCTAATTGTCCTAAACGCACAATCATGGCACGCTGCGTTTCATGCACGGTAAACAAACAGGTATTAAAAAACAACAAAATCAACCCAAAAACCAGTACTACTGGCGCAAAGATACGCATGACTTAACTCCTTTCACCATTGTCTCTGATATACCGACGAATTGTTGTTATTTTTGGCGATGCTTCACGCGCATAAGAATTTGCTGTGGCATTGTTACTCCTTAAGGGCACTGTATCTGAAGGGGTAGATTTTTGTGTGGCATCGGGATAATTGGGCAAGGAGGCTTCCTCTGGCTTATCTGACAAAAGCTTGTCTATAGGCAAGTAAATCAGGGGGGATCCATTGCTTTGTGTATCCACAATCACCTTGTTGCTCTTCGAAAACACGTCTTCTAGGGCTTCTAAATACAAACGCTTCTTAGTGACCTCTGGCGATTTTTGGTAGGCCGGCAATATCAAATTAAACCGTTGTGTCGCACCTTCTGCACCCAAACGCATTTCTTCACGATACCCTTCTGCATCCTGCAATAACCGCTGTACCTGTCCGCGGGCTTTGGGCAAAATATCATTTGCGTAGGCTTGTGCACCATACACCAAACTTTCGTGTTCTTCTCTGGCCTTAATCACATCATCAAAGGCAGCCCTCACTTCTTCTGGTGCTTTGGCCGGTTGCATGCTCACGTCAAACACTTCTAGACCTGCGTCGTATCCATCTATCGTTTCGATAAGTTGTTTTTTGATTGCACTGGCCACCGAGGCACGGCCACTGGTTAACACATCGTCTAGCTTAGATTGCCCAATAACTTGTCGCAATGCGCTTTCTGTGGCTTCGGATAGGGTTCTGATGGGATTGACGACATTAAATAAATAGTCTTTGGCATCTTTAATCCGATACTGTACCGCAATATCGACATACACAATGTTTTCATCTTCGGTCAACATGGCGCCATTGTGTTTGGTCGTCTCACGACGCTCAACATTCACTGTCGCCTTGTCTTCGATAAAGGGAGGCAACCAATGTAAACCGGGCAATTCTGTGCGCACGTATCGCCCAAATCGGGTAATTACAGCCCGTTCTGCCGGTTGCACTAAATAAAACCCAGAAACCAAATAGCCTGCAATGGCTAAAAATACGCCCAAGCCCAATAATTGGGTCGTTGCCCGAATATTTAAAGGGGGCTCATTTCGCCCGGTAGGGCCTTTGGTGGGTGGCTTTGAAGATCCCTGCCCTTTGTCTCCACTGCCCCCTAACATGCGTTTTATTTTTTGCTGAAAATCTTTCAAAAGTTGATCGAGATCGGGTGGGCCTTGTTCAGGTCCGCGATTTTTTTGCCAAGGGTTTTGAGGTGGTTTGTTTCCACCATTGCTCCCTTGATCGTCAGAACTGTTTCTAGACATCAGGGCCGTATCGGCGCCATCGGTCATCATCATCGCTTCTCCTACGCGCTAACCATTGTATATGGGCGTTCGCATTTATTGAATACCCTTTGTTTCATTTTGCCAGTATGTTTCTAACTCGGGAAATTGATGACACAATTGTGACCATTTGACTTGCCTTAAGGCAATATGTAGCCAAGCATCCCCCGACTCCCTAATTTCATGCGAAACAACGGCACCCGCCGCAAACAATGCGGCCTGCAGTTTAGCGGTATCAGCTTCCACAGGCAAACGCAAGGTTCCTTGCATCAATTCACTTGCCAAGCACTCTACCACCGCAGCACGCAATACATCCATTCCTAAGCCTTTCGCTGCCGAAATCCAAACCTCTTTCGTTTTTCCCTCTGCATCTTTTACCACATGAGGTGTTCCCTCGTGAGGCAATAAATCTATCTTATTGTATACCGCTAACCGAGGCACATTCAAAGCATTTATTTGCTCAAGCACTTGTTCTACTTCTTTCACTTGCATGCCCCAATCTTCGTTACTGGCATCAATAACATGGAGCAACAAATCGGCATTTTGTGTTTCTTCTAAGGTTGCTCGAAATGCTTCTACCAACTCATGGGGTAAGTGTTGAATAAAGCCAACGGTATCAGCCAAGACCACTTGTCCCAGTTGACCCATATTAATGGTACGCAAGGTGGGGTCTAATGTCGCAAATAACTGATCGACTGCCCAAATGTGTTCGTGGGCCAATCTGTTAAACAGCGTTGATTTTCCGGCATTGGTATATCCTACCAAAGAAATCGTCAAAACGGTTGCTTTTTGACGCGCTTGCCGACTTTGTTGACGCTGCTTTCGTACACGCTCTAGTCTGTCTTTTAGATAGCCAATACGCTGACGAATCAGCCGCCTATCGGTTTCTAGTTGTGTTTCGCCAGGGCCACGCAGTCCTATTCCCCCTTTTTGACGCTCTAAATGCGTCCATCCTCGCACCAATCGTGTCGAATGGTGTTCTAATTGCGCAAGTTCAACTTGTAACTTACCTTCAAAAGTGCGGGCACGCTGTGCAAAAATATCTAGGATTAAACGGGTACGATCGAGTACGCGACAACGCAACTCTTTTTCTAAATTACGTTCTTGACTTGGAGATAAGGTGGTATTAAAAATAACCACTTCTGCATGATGCGTTGATACCAACTGTGCCAATTCTTCTACTTTTCCTGTCCCGATAAAATACTTGGCATCCGGACTGTCTCTTTGTACAGAAAGGCTCGCCACTATCTGTGCCCCTGCCGAAACCGCCAATTCAACAAATTCCTCAGAATCAGATTCTAAGTCGCTGAATTGACGATGACGAAAGTGGAGCTGAACCAAAATGGCTTTTTCTCCTTTTGCGGGACGATCAAGCAATGTTCAGATACTCCGAGGGCCGTTGAGGTTCCAGATCTTAGATATTTCCTGCATCTTCATGCACAAATTCGCCTTCAAGCTGACCGCTGTGAGTCACTTTGACATTACGGGAAGGCACAATGGTAGAAATAGCATGTTTGTAAACCATTTGACTGACGCTATTTTTTAACAACACAACGAATTGATCGAAAGATTCAACCACACCCTGTAACTTGATTCCATTAACTAAGTAAATCGAAACTGGAACACGTTCCCTGCGTAATGCATTTAGAAACGGATCTTGTAACAATTGCCCTTTAGACATTTTATTTTCTCCATCATTATATAACACGAATGAGTACACCAACGAAAATTTCCTATATAAGAATGCTTGAGTCTATCACAAGCATGTGCAAATGTTTACACCCTTGGCTTAATTTGATGTATTCAGACTTGAGATCAGAAAATTTACAGAAGTTAACTAGTTAACTTTTGTAACTGTATGCTACTGATAATAATCAAAAAACATAAGGCGGAAATAGGCTCTAACACCACCTTGGCTAAGACGGTGTCAGGGACTGTTCTAGAATAGAAAAGATGACTTAGGGTGACTGCTCCCCGCCCTCTGCTAACGCTTCAGGCGAGGCTTCTTGCTTCATTGGCTACTGCTCGTCTACTCGACAAGTCTTATGCTAAGCCTCCACAAGCTGAGACGGACAGCCCTGCCGCCTTTAACCTCTTGTTAACAACCATTAATCTACTACTATCCAGTGCTTGGTTTTCGCTACCAGACAACTTCGATTTTATGAGTACATCCTATCATATGACGATGTTTATATACAATAAATTCTTGGCGCCTTATATCCCCGCCCTGGAACCGGCGAGGGTTTACGGCGCTTTTGCTAAGCGCGGTTTTTGGTTCATTCCAAAGTCAAAGCAAACTGCTAGTATCTTAAGAATCGATTCCAGGCAATCTAGAATTTTATCTTTTAGCTTTATATCTGCGCCTGGCTCATGTAACTTTTCCTTATCTTTATACTTAAGTTTAAGACTGATTGAAGTATAGGTTGATTTTTTTTAAATAGGGAAACAAGATAAAAAAATTATGCATATACCTAAAATAACACTTTTAACAGAGCAATATAGGTCCTTCGTATTTTGGATACAGGGAATCATGCGCTTCATGCAGTGTCACGACAGGATACGCTCTAATTGTCTGTATACGAGGCTTATCCGAAGCGTCTGTAAAAGATACCCCCTCCCCCTGACTAGGGGCTGTTTTTTTGTGAGGCAATACACGCATATCCGCAGGGTGCATGCCTCCAGCAGACAATACCCGAGCCCAAGGCCATTGGGTTTCAGAAAATGCCACACCGATAGAAACGGGTTTTCCTTGTATGGTTTGCGGGATAAGGATGGTATGCATCCTTCCTTGGGTTGTCGCTTCCCGTTGATGTCGCCCTTGTTGGGTCCATAAATTCACTTCTGAAAAATGGTATAAAGTCATTCCTTGCGAAACGGTGGTTATTTTACATTCTCGCCACAGATAGCCTTCCATAAATAGATACAACCAACCACTGGGTAGAGGTTCAAAAGCCTCTGTTGTTTCTTTTTTTTGGGATCGTCTCACGGGATAGGCATTAACACAGGTTATCTCAATACTTGGGCTGTTCTCTTGCGTACTTTTTGGCATTATCGACTCAATGGACAAAGGAATGGGGTAATAAGGTGACCAAGCATTGCCTAAGGCAGGACAATCGGCTCTATCTTGCTGGGTGTAAGCGGGGACTTTATCGGTTTCTAGTAGCCAGACCATCACCGGCTCGTGCTCAGTTACCGACAGACGGATAGCATCAGACCCAATTGGTCTCGGATAGAGTACCATTGCCTCTGGTTCAGTTATATTCTCTGTTGATACAGCACAATAACCTTCATATTGCTCAGAATCATCCCCCTCGATACGGATCTTGAGCAATGTATCAGCTTGTGTCGAGTCACTGTCATTTATCAACAGGTTTGCCACTTGGTTCATCCCACCCACTTTAGTGGCCCCCGTTTGCATCAAGGGCATTAATGGACCATTGCCACGATTGGGCTCGCATAAATCAAAAGCCCTTACCGCCTCATGATCTTCTATCAACAGTTGAGAAGAGCCTGTCTTAAAAAAAGTGGCTTCTCCTTTTAAGCCTCCATTGAGCAGCCCACCCTCGGTATCGGCATCCCCCTGGCTACTGGCAATATGGGCAGCAGTGGTAATGGCGGGACAATGTTCAAAGGAAACGGTGGTACTGGTTTGGACGGCATCAGCGGTTTTAGAGATATTTAAACGCGGTGTTACTGTATTGCCTTGTCGATACAACTGCCAAGCATCTACTCTGCCTTTACTGCCCGTATGCGCGGCTGTACGGCCGTCTATCAAAATATTCATCTGCATTACTCGTGTAAATTCCGGCATTTTCGCATATTTTAAGGCGTGAGAGATAGCAAAAAATTTGTTATGATGTGCCTATGATAAAACCTATCCTCTTTTTGCTGGGTCCCACGGCTGTCGGTAAAACCGCAGTAGCCATTTCGCTCGCAGAACGTTTTCCCCAATTGTCCTTAATTAGCGTCGATTCAGCGATGGTCTACAAGCGCATGAATATTGGTACAGGCAAACCGGATGCCAAAACGCTTGCATACGCTCCTCATCAATTGATTGACATCAGAGAACCCTGGGAAACTTACTCCGCAGCAGATTTTTCCAAAGATGCGACACAAGCGATTGATGCTTGTCATGCGCGGGGTCAGATCCCTTTATTGGTGGGGGGTACTTTCTTATACTTCAGGGCCCTAGAACAGGGCTTATCCCATTTACCTGCCGCATCCCCCGACGTTAGGGAAAACATTCAAGCCAAAGCAAGCGCTGAAGGGTGGCCAGCCTTACATGCAGAACTCGCGTTAATCGATCCCAACACGGCTTCCCGTCTGTCGCCACAAGACAGTCAGCGCATTACACGCGCCTTAGAGGTGTATCTATTGACCGGGAAACCTTTATCTGTCTTTTTATCTGAACATAAAAGCACTGCCAAACGCGGGCGCTTATCCGGAACTGTCATGCCGTTTGTATTAAATACGCCTTGTCGCGCACAGTTACACACACACATTGAACAACGCTTTCACGACATGATGCGACAAGGATTGTTGGAAGAAGTGCAATCCCTACTGCAAGAGCCACAGATACACCCCGCACTGCCTTCAATGCGAGCGGTGGGCTACCGGCAACTGATTGAATACTGTCAATCTAATACCAATAAGCCAACACAGACACTCGATGCAGCAGTGGCAAGCGGTATTGCAGCCACACGACAACTTGCCAAAAGGCAGCTCACCTGGTTACGCAGTTTGCCAGATATCCCCCATTTTACGGATAAACAAGCGTTAATCGCTGCGATACAATCGCGCTTAGCGCCTTTTTTATCTTAGTTGATTGATTAAATAAGGAAGCTTAACCATGTCTACGCCAATTGCCACAACGGCTCTAACCCTTAAGGATGAAAGCGCCTTGTGTCAAATTGCCAAACAGTTCAGCGCAGTGATTAAACCCGGAGACATTATTTTTTTAGAAGGGCAATTGGGGGCAGGAAAAACCACCTTTGTTCGACATTTTTTACAAGCCCTCGGCTATACGGGAAAGGTAAAAAGTCCAACGTATACAGTCGTCGAAAGCTACGTGATTGGACAACAGACGGTGCATCATTTTGATTGGTATCGCCTATCAGAAGACGCCGCCTTAGAAGACCTTGGATTCAGAGACTATATCGATGGAAAAGCCCTTTGTTTTATTGAATGGCCAACACAGGTTCCTGGATTTACCCTAGATCCTAACTGGCACATCAGTCTCGCTCTTATCCCAGACCAACCCACCGCACGTTTGTTTACCTGCAAACCTGCTTTGACTTAAGTGTTTCTGTATGCCTATTCAATTATTACCGCCACAACTCGCCAGTCAAATTGCGGCCGGAGAAGTCATCGAACGCCCTGCTTCTGTTTTAAAAGAGCTTTTAGAAAACAGTATTGATGCAGGCAGTAAACAAATTGACGTACGTATTCTAAAATCGGGTATCCAGCAAATTTATGTCCAAGACGATGGCAAAGGCATTGATGTAACGGATTTTCCCTTGGTCTTTTGTCCACACGCCACCAGTAAAATTACCTCCATCGCAGATTTAGAACAACTGCATTCTTATGGATTTCGTGGAGAAGCATTGGCCAGCATTGCCTCTGTCGCCAAAGTCACTCTAACTGCACGCACAGCAAATACAAACACCGGACATCGTCTATTGGCCGATCTAACATCGAACAGCCACTCCCTTATCCCTGTGCCCTGTTCGGTAGGCACTACCCTTGACGTACAAGACTTGTTTTATAATACGCCAGCCAGACGAAAATTTTTAAAAAGTGATAAAACCGAATGGCTACATCTGGAACAAACCTTTAAACATGCTGCACTCAGTTGCCCTGCTATCGCTTTTTCTCTTTTTCATCAGGGAAAACTGATATACCGATTGCCGGCTTGTACAGATAAAACCATGCATCTGGCCCGCATAAAACAATTTTCTGGTCATTATTTTGTTGATCAAGCCATTGAGTTGGCATCGACAAACGATGATTTGCGATTATGGGGGTGGGTTGCGCCACCCAATCCCATGCAAAAAATAGGGCCACTACATTACTTTTTTATTAACGGTCGTGCCATTAAAGATAAAGTCGTGACACATGCCTTACAACAGGCCTTTATGTCTGTGTTTCCGCAATGCACCCATCAAACAATGGCCTATGTTTTATACTTTGCACTTGACCCAGAGATGATTGATATCAATGTGCATCCTGCCAAACAAGAAGTACGCTTTAGAGAGCCTCGCCGCATACACGCGTTTTTATCTCATACAGTGGAATCGGCGCTACAGCAAGGCTTTTCTCCTGCCATGCATGTGATTGAAACAAACAATACGCCTGTAAATAGGGATAAAATACCCTTGCCTACGACAAACATGGATGAGGCGTCTTTACCGATTTCCTCTTTTCGATTACCCGAGAAAAAAACATCGTTTTTTGAACAAAAAAACGCCCTTGGTGCGCGATTATCAACAAGAAAACAAGTTTCCAACACACCAATACATTTAGGTGAACCCTTATGTGTGATTCGACAACAGGTGTTATTGTCTGATAACGGAACTGAATTTTTTTTAATTGATATCCAGAAAGCACTGCATTTATTGGGAGATACTCGATCGCGTATCTCCTTTTTTTCATTACAAGAAGGGAGATTGCTCATCCAACAACTGGAAGCCTATGCAAAAAAAGGACTCCCAGATCTACAGGCTGTCTTTCAAAGACACACCTTTCCGGTTACTGAATCTTTTTACCCGTAGGCTTAAACAGGTGATTTTGGTAACTTTGCTTTTTTTAACTGTTCTTGCTCTTGTTTTACCTTACTTTCGATAGAGGCTATTATTCCTTTAACGCCAGATTTTTCTTCCACTTTTTTATATGCAGAAACCATCTCTTTTGGTTCAACTGTTGCTTTTTCCCTAGCTGCAGTACTCAAGGAATCCTTGGCTCTTTGCACTACCCCAGCGCCAATTTCTTGGCTGGCAACTTGGGCTCTTTGTTCTGAAAGACCTTCATATTGACTGCCTATTGTGTCAAAACGATGATGCAAGTCGTGTTTTTTTTGCGATATATCTTCCATTACTGATGAAAACTTTTGCTTATGTGGGATTTTTGATACATCTTCCATTACTGATGAAAACTTTTTCTGGTGAGCAACTTTATCAGGAACCACAGCACTGTCTTCTTGGACCAGCGTCTCTATTCCTTTTTCCTTTAAGGAAATCGCATCTTTTTTCAATTCATCCAAAAATTTACTTACTTTTCCTTCTTTTTCTTTTCGAAACTCAGTGTTATAAGCGTCTTTAAATTGATCAATTTTAGAAAAATAACTTTCCCATTGATTATTTTTTTTGGCTTTATGCAATGCCACACTCAGATCTGTAAGCATATTTTCGATAAACACTTTCTTAGAATCTCTCTTGTTAAACAGGGCTCCTGACACCAGAGATCCAAGTTTATTTATTTTTTCATCAAAATTGGCTCGTTCTTCTTTTGCAGCAACAATATCTCTCACCTTTTGTTCATTTTCTAATAAATATTCAGGTGAAATATTTTTCGAAATAACATAGTCCCTGTAGGCTTTTTCGCTATTCATTGACGAAATCTTCGATTTAACATTTTCTAAAACTGAGCCAAAATACCCATATTTACCAACAGTTTTTTTGTTTAACTCTCTGAACAATAGCTCATGCCTAGGACCTCTTTGTGCGGGTATGATAAGTAACGACTGAAAGCCCTGCCCTTCGCCATATATTTCAACTATTTCATCAAAAATGGCCCTGTCTTTTTTACTCAAAGTTTCATGAATGTTATTCATTTTTTTTAAAAAAGCATCGTGTTTAAAAACCAACTTAGACAGAGATGAGAAATATTGATTTGAAAACTGATCTGTATAGCCACTCCTTAGACCCTTCATTCCTTTTTCTACACTCTTCACAAAAGCATCCAGATCTGCGGGATTTATTGGATTTGATGCTTCTAACTTTTCTTGATTTTTTTTATTTCACTGTCATCTACCAAAGAAGCAGCAATTCTACTTTGTTTAGCAATTTCACTGTATACCTCTCTGACTTCATTAAAATAGGAGGTAAGTTCGGGATTATCTTTGAATTTTTTTCCCAACTGAAGTAGCATCTCTTCAAAATTATTACATTGTTTTAAAAAAGTATTTTCGGTTTCTTTGTATTCTGACAATATCCTTGCCATATGATCGGAAGATGCATGCAAAGAACGCAAAGAACCATCGGTCAAACCCCCAGAAGGGCTTTTATCAAACTTTATCATAGAAGAACCCAGATTACTTGCCATTGCAACAATCTCCTTAACAATGTTTTAAGGACTTGTTGATTTGGACTGCTTTCTGGACAAGAAGTTTCTAAAAAAGAAAAAAGTTAAACGATATACGCTATATTTTATAGATGTATATTCTTTTGTTATATAAAATTATGCTAAATTGACAAATTGGTGAACAAATGGCAGTAAATCGGAGGCTACCATGCCTCGCATGCCAGCTTTGGATGCAGTATCTCCTGCCATTGCGTGTAAATAAACGCCTATTTTAGCCACGTCTAATAGAGGGATTTTTTGTGCCAATAACCCCCCCAAAAGACCACTTAAAACATCGCCCATCCCAGCCGTTGCCATACCAGGATTCCCCAAAGGGCAATAATGCAAATCCGATTCCGTACTCTGTATTAGGGTGTTGCGACCTTTTAATACAACAACACCGCCATATTTGTTGACTAAGGCCCTAATCGCTTTTTCACGATTATCGACAATCTCTTCAACAGGGCAATTCAGTAGTCGCGCGGCTTCTCGCACGTGGGGCGTCAATATCCAATTATTTTTTTTTGTAGGGGATTTTGATAAGGCATTTAAGGCATCGGCATCAACCACTTGCGGTAATTGGCTGTGCTCAAGTGATGTCCACCACTCTGCACCCCATGACCCATGACCCATGCCAGGCCCAATCACCAACGCAGTCGCGCGTGCACACAGTTCATGACTGTGCTCTGGTGTTACGGTATGCACCATCAGTTCCGGGCATCCTGCCAACAATCCGGCACGATGTGCCACACGGGTGATCACACTGACCATGCCAGCCCCAGCACGTAACGCTGCCTCTCCAGCCAAACGTACCGCTCCCCCAAATCCTTTGTCTCCACCAATGACAAGTACGTGACCAAAATCCCATTTACTCGCCCCTGTTGAGCGAGGCGATAACCAGCGAGACAGCGACATATTTTCGGGGGTTAGCTGTATCATGGGTTTATCACCATACCGCTATCGCAGACCAAGATTTATGGTGCAAATTAGCGCCCAACCAAACGCTCAGCCCCATCAAACAGAGCGCAATAATGGTCAGCATAAACCAATGAGAATGTCTATCGACCAAAATGGTAAAATCGGTAGATTCGTTCATCATACGTCTTAAGGGAGGCTTGTAAGGAAATAACACCCACAGCGTATAACCGACAACACTCAAACCCAGTATCAGTAACAATTCATTGAGTTGCAACCAATTAAATTGAGCCAGCAATGCATACCCACCAAAATTGAATAAGGCTTTTAAGGCGTATACCTGCAAATACGTAAACATGAAAAACGTACCAATGGAAATGCCATAAAAACAAATCCTCTCAGGCATTTTTTTGTAACGAAAATACCCATAAAATGCACTGATCACCAACCAGTAGAGAGAAAAATCGGACAATAAAATAATAGTCGGATTATCAAGAGACAAAGCCCCATCACTCAGTGGGCCGTTAACAAACCTTGCACCAGTGGATGACAATATTTCTACTTGCACCCACTCACGACACAGCACTAACCCTGGATGCGCACATAATACGGCGACACAGGGAAAAAACAAGGCCCAAAATGCCCTAAGACCAAGACTTGAGAAAACAATCACCGGCACCATCAATAATCGGGCGAATAACTGCCAATCATGATACTGCAAAGCCCCTGCATACAATTGCCCAAGCAACAATAAAAAAAGCAAAAAAAAGCCGAATATATTTGCCCTAAACACAATTTTTTTACAGTTATTTCGCTGTAAAAAAGCCATCAATAAAGACAGGGGAAAAACAGATAGAAACAAGGCTTTGTCTGCCCACACCGGGGTTGTATTGATGGCTTGAAATAACGACATGCTAAAACAAGCGCTCCATCCAAGTAATAACAACAAACAAGATAATATGGCGTGTTGGCGCATGCTACAATGATTCTCCTATTCTTGCTGACCAGGCTTTTGCCCCGGCTTTATCCCCTGCTAAATTTTTTAAAGCCACCATGCTTAACAGTGCTTCTCGATCTTGAAAATGGGTCTCAACAAGCACTTGCTTGATCTGGGCCTCGGCATTTTTAAAGTCTCCGCCGTGCATAAAAATGGTGGCTAAGTTTAAACGCGCTGCATGGAAAGACCCATTTAATGCCAAGGCTTGATTAAATGCCTTTTTCGCTTTAAGCGTATCTCCTGTATGGTATTGGGCAAGCCCAAGTAAATTCCAAGCCGTTGGATGTTGATATTGCTTAGGTAAGTACGTTGCTGTACGCACCGCAGCGGTATTATCTCCATGTTGAAGTTGAGCCAACACCAGCAATCCGGCTTGTTGCAATCGATCGGGTGTTTGTGAGGCAATATTAGACAGTTGTTGACGAGAAAATTGAGCAAGATGCATTTCTGGTATGGGTTTGTGATAAGCCAGGGTTGTCATTTCAGACTGATCACGCATCGGATCGAATAGGGCTTCTTGTGACAGGGCTGTTTGTAAACCACGCTGTGCCAGTGGATTTTGAGTATCTACTTGAAGGGCCTCATGAAAATAGGCAACGGCTTGAGGATAGTCTCGTGTTTCTAGTGCTGCTTGTCCCAGTAAAATACGACTATCCGCCCAAGAACTGGCATGACTCACCCCTAGACTGCTATACCCTAACCACATTCCTAACAACGCTATACGACAATATTTCCGTTTCATTCGATCGCTCCTTGCCCGGTATATTCTATAACAGCCAATATTCTAGGGGATAACACGATTAAATGCGGTTAGGCAATCGACTTTTGAAACCCTCAACAGAGAATAGAACCGTATGACACCCTATCAGTGCCCACAGGTACTAACGCCACCCCCATTGTGAAACCAAACCGATTGACATTGCACAGGAACATAATCTTTCCAAGGTCCTGCTGTGCCGTTAGAATCGAAATGCATACAGGTCCACTGAATAGACCCATTCGTGTTAATCGTTGGGCACAATACCAAGGATACGTAGCCTGGCAAACTGGGTGCAATCTCGGCTGTTCTACCCCAAATTTCTATCACACAACCGTGGCTTAAACCCAAGACTGTCGTATATTTGATGTTATCCGTGTCTGCAATTGGTGTAATGCCGACGCTAGCGGATGTGAGGCTATTTGCATCACATGTCCCCAAAGGACCCACTTGATCTATGTACTGAGAAAGGGCGAGCTTCGCGGGTGCAGCCACGTCTAATAATGTGGCAACGCGGGATCGAATAATGTATTTTTGATAAGCAGTTGATGACACGTACGCCAGGATAGAAATCACGGCAATGGCGATCATCACTTCAATCAGCGTAAATCCTAGCTTGTTTTTGTGTTTTATATTCATGATATTACCTATGAAAATTTATTACTGACATGATTTTGGCAATAAATTGATATCTAGCCAAAGAGATGAATCTCCACCATCGTACGGTTTACATTTCCAATTAATTGCACCAGCATTCAAGCTACTTGTTAACATGAAAATTTTATTTGATAAATAGTTAGAAGCTACTGTCGTAGGATTAGAAAATGTAACTTCAACCTGAACTTGATTCGTTCCATTACAATTGGCATCTCCCGAACTACAATATTTCGTATTATTCCAGTATCGTACCATTGCAATATTTTGTTCTGGGTTTGTGTATACTGGCTGATCTGAGAAGCCTAACGTATACCCAGATACATATGGGCCACCCGGACCTGTCGTCAAATCACCGGAGCCAGGCAGATACCCATACTCTTGGTAATAATCTTCAACGGCTTGTCGCAAGTAAGACGTTGCGTTAATGCCGTTCACAACCATTTGTTTCGCCAAGTACTTGGTATAGCTACTCACTGCAAACCCCATGATAATGGCCACAATAGAAATCGCTATCAATATCTCGATCAGGGAATACGCAGAGGCTTTTTTTGGGAAAAATTGCTTCATATTCGAAAACATCCATCCATGATGTGCTGATATAGTATAATTGTAGGCCACTTATGACAAAAATACTGGGACCACAGGATGTCGACCTATTCCATCACCCAAAGGCTACCGCGCGCCATTGGGATCGGTTTATTTTTATGTTGTTGTTTTTTTAAAACCAATGCTGTCATGGCAACCCCTCTTTCTTCGGATGTTATCCGCTGGACAGTGCATCAAACCCTTATCGGACAAACCGTTTATGTTTTAGAAGTGGACCCAAACCAAACCAAGATTGTTGCGGTGCATGCAGAGAATCAACTCCCGGGAAGACAGACTTTAAGTCAAATGGCTAAATCTCATGGTGCCATTGCAGGCATTAACGGTGGATTTTTTCGTTTTAATATTAACCAAAATGGATTTCCAGCAGGAATACTCAAAATCGAAGACAACTGGTATGGCATTTCTTATCAGCCTCGGGCTGCAATTGGTTGGAGCCCCGGCATACCTGCAACCATTGACAGAATTGAAACCAAAACAACCGTGGTATTAAATGGCTACCGTGTGCCTATTCATCGTTTAAATCCATCCCTTACACCGAACGCACAACGTGGTGGATTATTTTCTCCTGTTTTTGGGGATACGATGCTATCGATGCCTCCCCAGCAAGCCGCCTGCTTATTCACACAAGACCAAGTGCTGCAGTATTTCCCTGCAAGCGATGAACCGCAGATAATCCCTTTATCTGCTCATCACTATACGTATATTACGCCTCAAAGTGACTTAATCAAAATGGCTTGCATACCGAATACACCCGCAACACTCAAGGTTGCTGTTAAGAGCAACAGTGGCTCGGATTGGGATACCTTTGCGTTTATCGTGGGAGGTGCCCCTTTGTTGATTGCCGATCACCAAATTGTACGTGACTATGGGGTCGAAAAACTCAGTGATGATTTTGTTAAACAATTGCACGCTCGCTCCGCAATAGGGTTGCTCGACAATGGACATTGGGTGTTTGTTGTCGCCGATCAAAATCTATGGAATAAAGACATTGGCATGACATTACCAGAACTCGCCCGATTTATGAAAAAATTGGGTTGCAAACAAGCCCTCAATTTAGATGGGGGTATTTCATCGGGATTATATTTTCAAGACAAACTGATCAACCAACCTTGGTTTGAACGAGAGATAGGAGACGCAATTTTAGTGATACCAACCCATCCTTAGGTTTGGTTGCGTCCTGTTAGGGTTGGTACAATTTTATCAAGAACGGCATTGACAAACTTATGTCCATCGGTGGCACCAAATTTTTTGGCCAAATCAACCGCTTCGTTAATAGCAACGCGATACGGAACATCCCAACGGAAACACAATTCATAGGTTGCAACTTGCAGAATGCTCCATTCTATTGGGTCTAACTCATCCAGACTTCTATCAACCAAATGCGGGGTGAGTGTTTCTGCTAATGCGCTTAAGTGCTTCGGGACCTCGAAAAGCAGGTCATGAAAATAGGCTTTATCCCATATTTCATTGGCATGCATGGCAAACATGTCTGCTTCAATCATACTTAAGGGGTTATCCGTTAAACGCCAGCCATACAGCGCTTGCATGGCATATTGTCTCCCTTTTTTACGCGCCAAAAATCCACCTTCGCTTACTTCCGCTACAGATTTTTTTAAAGGATAATTAATATCACTGGTATTATCTATATGTATTTCAGTCATATGACACTCTACGTTCGGGTTAAAATAATTAATTGGGTTGTTTTTCTTCTTGTTTTAACCGTGCAATCTCTCGGTTAAATTCTTGGATGTCTTGAAACCGCCTATACACCGAAGCAAAACGGACATAGGCAATTTCATCTAAATTTTGTAATTCTATCATGACCCATTCACCAAGCAACTTGGTTTCTAGTTCTCTTTCCCCCAGGGAATGCAATCGAAATAAAATGCGGTTGATGGCTTTTTCAACAGATTCGGTGCTCACAGGGCGCTTTTCAAGCGCTCGTAGCATCCCTGATTTTAATTTTTCGATTCTAAACTGAACACGCGATCCATCTCTTTTGACAATACGAGGAAACGAGAGTTCTATTGTTTCATAAGTAGTAAACCGTTCGGCACACACAATGCATTCGCGCCGACGACGCACCTGATCTCCCTCACTCACAAAGCGAGAATCGGTAACCTTGGTTTCTGCTGCTCGACAAAAAGGACAGCGCATCTTATGAAACAGAAAACCGGTTATTTAGCGGGGATCCTGGTATACGGGGAACTGCGCACACAGTTGTAATACCTCGTGTTTTACGGTTCGAACTTTTGATTCATCCAATCTGGCATCCAGTATATCACAAATCCAGTCAGACAGTTGATCAATTTGAGGGGCCCGAAATCCTCTGGTTGTAATAGCAGGTGTACCTATCCGAATGCCACTGGTCACAAACGGTGAACGCTGGTCGTTAGGCACGGTATTTTTATTAACGGTAATATTGGCTTGGCCTAAGGCTGCATCGACCGCTTTTCCAGTGAGCTCTTGTGCGGTAAAGTCCAATAAAAACAGGTGATTATCTGTTCCTTTAGAAACCACTGCATAACCACGCTTCATCATATTATTGGCAAATAAACGTGCATTCTCTAGTACCGCTGTTTGGTATACTTTAAATTCTGGTGCAAGCGCTTCTTTAAATGCAACGGCTTTTGCTGCAATCACGTGCATTAACGGGCCTCCTTGTGTACCAGGAAACACGAGGCTATTCAATTTTTTTTCAATCTCTGGATTTTCTCTCGCCAAAATAAGGCCACCCCTTGGCCCCCTTAGGGTTTTGTGTGTCGTACTGGTGACAACATCGGCATAGGGTAATGGTGAAGGATAGAGGCCAACGGCGACAAGTCCGGCAACATGGGCCATGTCTGCGAGTAAATAGGCGCCGACAGAATCTGCAATCTCCCGAAATTTAGACCAGTCAACTGTTCGCGAATAAGCAGAAAATCCCGCGATAATTAATTTTGGTCGATGGGTTTTGGCCAAATCCGCCACTTGGTTATAATCAATTTCGCCCGTGAGTGGATCTAAGCCATAAGACACTGCTTTGTATATTTTGCCAGAAAAATTGACTGACGAACCATGCGTTAGATGCCCACCATCCGAAAGGCTCATACCCAGTAAGGTATCCCCTGGATTAATTAAAGCCATATAAGCAGAGCAGTTTGCTTGAGATCCTGAATGGGGTTGTACATTGGCATAATGGGCACCAAACAGCGTTTTTACCCGCTCTATGGCCAATTCTTCGGCCATATCAACATATTCACAGCCACCATAATAGCGTTTATGCGGATAGCCCTCTGCATATTTATTGGTTAAAACAGAGCCTTGCGCAGTTAAAACCGCTTGACTTACATAGTTCTCTGAGGCAATAAGCTCAATATGTTCTTCTTGACGCTTTGCTTCTAAGGCGATAATACCTGCGATATCTGGATCGGCCTGATTTAGTGGGAGCATGTTCATTTTTTTCTCCTGTGCGTGAGTGGACTATACCGCAACAAAAACATTAATACCAGCCGAAAAAGTTTTCTGTGCGTTACAGATCTGAGCCAATTGCCTTAAATAATTGCCTTAAAAATCTTCTATAATTTTCATCGACCCTGACAATCTGTCTTTAGATACAATCAAGGGATTTAATATCATGCAAGATTGCTTACTCATTTTGACAGGCATGACCTGTTTTTACCTATTTGGGCTATTTATACACTTTTTAGACCGTTTAATGCAAACCCCCTCTAGGCCAGACCGATGAGTGCTTATACCTTAGGTAGTGTCATTGCCTCTGGCCTCTTTATCTATCTACTCATCGCTTTTTTTAAACCAGAAAATTTTTAAACACCAAACGAAACGTGGCAGGACGCCCACATGACGCACAATGCAACACTACAAATTATATTTCTTTTTTTAATACTGATACTGATTGCACCACCGATTGGCTACTATATCGCTGGCATTTATCAAGGTACCATACGACCGATAAACCGCTTTTTAGGCCCGCTTGAGCAAATCCTATATCGCGTATGTGGGATCGATCCTCACCGTGAAATGGACTGGAAGCAATATTTAAGCGCTATGCTACTCTTAAATGCTTTAGGCTTTTTAGTCACCTATGCGATTCAACGTCTACAAGCCACATTACCCTTTAATCCTCAATCTTTCTCCGAAGTCCCTCCCTTAATCGCTTTTAACACTGCCACCAGTTTTGTTACCAATACCAACTGGCAAGCCTATGCCGGCGAAAAAACACTGAGCTACTTTACACAAGCAGGCGCATTAACTGTTCAACAGTTTATTTCTGCAGCAACCGGTATGTCTTTACTGATGGCCTTGATTCGAGGACTCATCGCAGAACAAAAAGAACACTTGGGCAATTTTTGGGTAGACACCCTGAGGGGCATTCTTTATGTTTTACTCCCTTTATCTTGCGTCTTGGCTCTATTTTTGGTCTCACAAGGCACGATTCAAAATACACTGCCCTATCAATCCATCCAACCTTTGCAATCTTTTACAGCACCTTCTCTATCGAAACCACAAGGCAGAGCATCAGCGCACCACAACAGTGAAGCACCATTATCAAGCGCACAAGTGCAACAACTCCCTATGGGACCTGTCGCATCACAAGTTGCCATCAAAATTTTAGGAAGCAATGGAGGCGGTTTTTTTAATACAAACGCAGCACACCCCTTTGAAAACCCAAGCCCTTTGGCATGCTTTGTGCAACTGATTGGTCTGCTATTAATTCCTGTCGCTTTATGTATCACTTTCGGGAGCCTGGTTGGAGACAAACGACAAGGCTGGGCTATTTTAATCACGATGTTACTCTTGACACTGCCACTGGTGTATGGCACTTGTATCCTCGAAAATCAAACAAACCCCCTGCTTGAAGGCTTACCACTCATTGAAACCGCCAATATAGAAGGCAAAGAAACGCGATTTGGCATTACCCAATCGGCTATATGGGCAACCTTTACAACTGCCACCAGTAATGGTTCCGTCAATGCCATGTTAGATGCTTTTATGCCACTTGGCGGGATGATTCCGTTATGGCTGATGCAACTGGGCGAAGTGACTTTTGGTGGTGTTGGATCGGGTTTGTCTGGCATGCTCGTGATGGTGATTATTGCAGTCTTTATTGCCGGACTCATGGTCGGTAGAACCCCAGAGTACTTAGGTAAAAAAATTGAACCCCATGACTTAAAAATGGCCTGTCTTGCCGTATTAATCCCCCCTTTATTGATTGTATTGGTAACCGCTATTGCTGTACTGAATCCACTGGCCTTAAGTGCAAGCAATGCAAGCGGACCACATGGATTCACCCAAGTGTTATACGCTTTTACTTCCATGGTTTATAACAATGGCAGTGCTTTTTCTGGTTTACAAGCAGACAATCATTTTTATACCGTAGTAGGTAGCATTTGTATGCTGATCGGACGTTATGGTGTGGCTATTCCTACCTTAGCAATGGCTGGCTCTCTTGCGCGTAAGAAAAAAATAGCGACAAGTGCGGGCACCTTGCTTACCCATACACCGCTCTTTATTGGTTTACTGATCGCCATTGTCTTATTACTGGGCGCTCTTTCGTTTTTTCCAGCACTCTCACTCGGACCGATTGCAGAACACTTCTTGCTTTGGGAGAAAACATGACGATTAAATTACTGCCCATTGTCCAACAAACTTTGTATAAATTAAACCCAATGCATCAACGACACAATCCCGTTATTTTTTGTGTCTACGTTGGTTCTTGTGTGACAACACTGCTTTATATACAAGCACTCTTTGGCCCAGGAGAAGCACCGCCAAATTTTATTCTGGCCATTACGGTAACACTGTGGTTTACCGTTCTGTTTTCTAATTTTGCAGAATCCATGGCAGAAGGGCGTGGAAAAGCACAAGCACAGGCCTTACGTCAAACGCGTCAACAAACGCCCGCTAAAGTATTAAAATCACCCGATAAACAATCAACTTATACAATAATACCTTCCACTGATTTACGCCAAAATGATTGTGTGCTCGTCGAAGCAGGTGATTTTATTCCCAGCGATGGAGAAGTCATTCAAGGCATTGCAACGGTTAATGAAAGTGCAATTACTGGAGAAAGTGCGCCAGTCATTCGAGAAAGTGGAGGCGATCGAACCGCCGTCACGGGTGGAACGCAAATCTTGTCTGATTGGCTCATCATCCGGATCACCGCAAATCCAGGAGAAACGTTTTTAGATCACATGATTGCCCTGGTTGAAGGGGCAAAAAGACAAAAAACTCCCAATGAAATTGCCTTAGCTATTCTACTGGCAGCCATGACACTGATCTTTTTATGCGTGTGTGTCACACTTCTGCCTTTTTCTTTATATAGCCTTTTACAGCAATCGAAAGGACCGGTGATTAGCATCACGGTCATTGTCGCGTTATTCGTTTGTTTAGCCCCCACAACCATCGGAGGATTACTGTCAGCAATTGGTATTGCGGGAATGGACAGATTAATCCAGGCGAATGTCATTGCTTTGTCTGGGCATGCCGTGGAAGCGGCCGGGGATGTTGACATATTATTACTCGATAAAACCGGCACCATTACAATGGGAAATCGTCAAGCCATCGAATTGGTCCCTGCTGAAGGTGTCCCTGTGACTGATCTGGCAGACGCCGCTCAATTGGCTTCTTTAGCAGACCAAACGCCTGAGGGTCATAGTATTGTTGTGCTGACCAAAGAAAAATACGGTCTGCGTGGGAGGGAATTATCGAAAATAAATGCAACCTTTATCCCATTTGCTGCAGAAACACGCATGAGTGGTGCCAATATCGGTAAAAGACAAATTAGAAAAGGGGCAGTAGATGCCATCACCACCCATATTACCCAATTGGGCGGTGTCTTTCCCGATTCAGTGCAAAAACAAGTCGATCATATTGCGCGACAAGGGGGAACACCCCTGATTGTCTCTGAAGGCAATCGCGTATTAGGGGTTGTGCATCTAAAAGACATTGTAAAAGGGGGCATTCGCGAACGTTTTGCACAATTGCGCAAAATGGGTATTAAAACCATCATGATTACTGGAGACAATCCCTTAACCGCAGCAGCCATCGCCGCAGAAGCAGGGGTTGATGATTTTTTAGCCCCTGCAAACCCTGAGCAAAAACTCACACTCATTCGACAACTGCAAAGCGAAGGGCATCTTGTGGCAATGACAGGCGATGGCACCAATGATGCGCCTGCCTTGGCACAAGCAGACGTGGCTGTTGCCATGAACAGCGGAACCCAAGCGGCTAAGGAAGCCGGTAATTTACTGGATTTAGATTCCAACCCAACCAAATTAATTGAAATCGTTGACATTGGTAAACAGTTACTGATGACGCGGGGGACATTGACGACGTTTAGTCTCACAAATGATGTTGCAAAATATTTTACGATATTACCGGCAGCCTTTTCTTCCACCTACCCTGTTTTAGATAGCCTTAATATTATGCAACTCCATTCCCCACAAAGCGCACTATTATCTGCTGTTATTTTTAATGCTGTCAGCATCATTGCCCTTATCCCACTGGCATTACACGGTATTCGATATAAACATGCCTCAGCCAGCACACTCTTACGCATGCATCTGTGCATTTACGGTTTAGGAGGATTAATCGTGCCATTTATTGGCATTAAAGCCATTGACATGCTAATGGCTTGGCTAAAAATTGTATAGGAAGGTTTTTTATTTTATGTATCCAATATCGAAAGATGTATTTATGGGCATGCTCAACAACGGCACGCGATTTTTTTTGCTTGTAAGCATGCTGCTTGGATTTTTATATCCAAGCGTACTCACGGGATTTGCACACCTTTTTTTCCCTTGGCAAGCAAAAGGCAGCCTCATCACAGACAATGGCATTAAAATAGGTTCGGTATGTATCGGACAACATTTTAACGATATCGGTTATTTTTGGGGACGCCCCTCTACAACACCGACAATGCCTTATAATCCGATGTATTCCGAAGGAAGCAATCTAGGACCCAGTGCCTTAATTCGCCTAGAAAATCTTAAACAACGAATGATACAATTACAAAATACCAATTTTAATATTAATACACCCATTCCATTTAACCTTGTATCAAATTCTGGTAGCGGACTCGATCCAGATATTAGCGTCTCTGCAGCACGTTACCAAATTTTTCGTGTTGCCAAAGCGCGTCAATTACCCATTAATATGGTTGCTGAACTGGTTGAACAATCCATCATCCCTCGTACCTTTCATCTACTGGGTGAACCTCGTGTAAACGTGCTTCAACTGAATATCGCCCTCAATAGAATGTCAGCCCTTTATTTATCCGAAGAAAGGAATAAGCATGGAAAAGCGCCCTAATCCAGAACAGATACTAAAACAAGTACAAAAAGAAGAACAAAAGGCAAAAACAGGTAAATTAAAAATTTATTTGGGCGCCGCTCCTGGGGTTGGTAAAACCTATGCCATGCTAAAAGACGCTTTAGCGAAAAGAGCCACAGGATTAGACGTTATTGTAGGCATTGTTGAATCTCATGGCAGAGAAGATATCAATACTTTTTTAAAAGAACTGACTGTTATGCCACGTCAAACCATTCAATATAGAGGCAATACGCTCTTCGATTTTGACTTGGACTCCGCCCTTTCACGTAATCCAGGACTCATTTTAATTGATGAAATGGCGCATACCAATGCCCCAGGACTCAGGCATTCCAAGCGTTGGCAAGATATTAAAGAACTGATAGACAGAGGCATTGATGTTTATACAACGCTCAATGTCCAGCATATTGAAAGTGTGAATGATATTGTCTCACAAATTATTGGGGCCCCCGTTAAAGAGACGGTTCCCGATTCCATGCTTGAAATAGCAGAAACCATCGAATTAATTGATTTACCGACCGAAGAACTGTTAAAACGACTGGAAGAAGGAAAAGTTTATATCCCAGAACAAAGCGAATGGGCCAAAGCACACTTTTTTAAAAAAAGTAACCTAACCGCTTTGCGCGAATTGGCCCTACGTATTACCGCCGAACGGGTCAGCAGTCAAGTGTTGCTGTATCGGCAAGATCAGGGCATCAAACGTATCTGGGCAATACAAGAAAAAATTCTCGTCTGTGTAGGCCCTAAACCTGAGGCACTCAAATTAATTCGCACAGCAAAACGCATTGCGACGAATTTACATGCCAAATGGATAGCCGTTTATGTGAACACACCCACCTTACAAGCTCATGAACAAGATCGTAATAATGCCATTCAATATTTACGTTTAGCAGAGCAATTGGGCGCCGAAACAAGGGTATTAAGTGGTACAGATATTGCGGAAGAAATATTGTATTTTGGACGCGAACAAAACGTAACGCAAATCATTGTTTGGAAAGAAATTCGATCTCGATTTAAGGAAATTATTTTTCTGAGCTTAGCGGACAAAATGGTTAGATACAGTGGGGATATTAATATTTACGTTATTACAGGGCAACGAGAACGCTTATCTACCCCATCACCGTCTATGACTAAATTAGTCAAAAAACCGTCATGGAAGGTTTACTTAATTTCTACGCTAATATTATCGATAGCAACACTGATTAACTTTGTTTTTTATGATTATTTTAACACTTACAATTTAATTATGATTTATTTATTAGCGGTCTCAGGCATTGCTTTGTTTGGCCAAACAGGACCTGCCTTACTGTCTGCTATTTTAAGCATTATACTCTTTGAAGTTTTCTTTGTTCCAGATTTTTTAAGCACTTTTTCACTCAACAATGGTCCACAAATATTAACGTTAATAACGATTGGTATTGTGACTTATACAATCAGTCATTTATCTTTGTTGGCACAAAGGCAAACCGAATCGGCACGATTTTATGAGCGCCAAACCTCGGCCTTGTACACCTTGAATCGTCAATTAGCCAGTACAAGAGGCATTGATAAACTGATAGAAACAGGGACACAATATATCGCGGAATTATTTGATTGCGAAGTCTCATTACTATGGGCAGAACATGGCCAACTGCATTTTAAAGGGAAGGGTGATCTAGAACGTAAATTAGATCAGAAAGAACAGGGTATTATTCAATGGGTATACGATTTGGGTCAAATTGCTGGGTTTGGCACCAATACCTTACCTCTATCTGACACATTATACTTACCCTTATCAGGCGCTCAAAGCACACTCGGGGTTTTAAGTGTTCGTCCGAAAACCCGTGAACTGTTCAGCTCTGAGCAAATGCAATTACTCACTGCATGCACACATCAACTGGCGTTGGCCCTAGAGGTTGATCAACACCAGTCCGATACCCAAGAAAAAGAACGGCAACAACACAGCGATAAACTACAAAACGCCTTGCTTCAATCGGTTTCTCATGACTTAAGAACGCCAGTCGCATCGGTGTTAGGTATTGCAGGCACATTGATTGAGATGGGTGAAAAAATAGATAAAAAAAAGGCAAAAAAATATGCTGAATCGATTTATTTTGAAGCAGAGCAACTGAATCGATTAATCAATAATTTATTTCAAATCGCCTATTTAGAAACAGAAGAAATACATTTACAAAAAAAATCATATGAATTCACCGAAATCATCCACAGTGTGTTGAGTGGCTTTTCAAAAAAAATGGATAAACGAACACTAAACATTGATATTCCTGTCGATTTCCCTCCAATTCCTCTAGATAAACCTTTAATTGAAGCGACAATCATCAATTTAATTGATAATGCGATCAAATTTACGAAACCACATACCAGTATTACCATTAAATTGGAAAAAAATGCCACGCATGCCATCTTTACTATTGCGGATGAAGGCCCTGGTATTATGATAGATGAAGTAGACAAATTATTTGAAAAATTCTATCGTGGTCGACTTTTATCGACAGAGCGTGGACTGGGGCTTGGGCTTGCCATTTGTCATCGCGTTATTAACGCACATGGGGGAAAAATTTGGGCAGAAAATCGTCCAGAGGGCGGGGCTGTTTTTATTTTTGCATTACCACTAGAAAAAAGCAGTGAATAATCTTCCCGCTCATTTCTCCCAGGGGCTATCTAATATGGCTTCGATATGTATCCCTTTTATCGTTTCGTGCCCAACATAAGACTGTAAATAGTCTCTCAAAGGTATCGAGACAACGGTGTTTTTGACACGAGAAGCATGGTAAAAAATCGGGGTTTTCGTCGATACGTCTGTGACCACAATACCGAGATGTGACACATTTAAATTCGTGCCATAGCCACGAACCCTCCCTTGTGGATCAATCCAGTTATCTTTAATTGCCCAATCTGGACGTACAATCTGTAACACATAGGCGCTTGGAAATTGTGCCCATACTGCTGGAATCGGGTCGTTATTGCCATCCAAGCATGCTGATAAAGGTATATAAGATAGTTGACTTTTTTGTGGTAAAAAAGTCAACCCTTCTGCTTGCAAGCGTTTTAAGCGCGCTTTTTTTTCTGTAAGACCGATGCTTGTTCCTAAATGCAAATCTTCTAGGGTGCGGGCAGCATACCAACCTTTTTTATCAATGATTGTCTCAGCCACCTTAAAAAGAGGCGCTTGGTGCTTACCAAGCACTGTATGCGTTATATCACGCAACCAACCCAAACTGGTAGCCCTGGGATTCCATTCTAGGTCTGTAAACCAATCTGTGCGTTGCCTGTAATCTATTTGGCCATGAATATATCGGATATCTCTCAAATTTTTCTCAAATGAAGAGAAGTTATCTGAGTAAATCAAAGACAGTACCGTATTAACAAAGGTGACGCAATCAAATGCATCAAAACGAAACAAAGGTGCTTGTGAATATACCCCCCTTACGCCTTCACCCAACGCTTCCCAACAATACGCTTTCCCTATAAACAAGGGTAATATGCGGTTCAGTCGGGACAGCAAGGACTGAGAGGCCACCTGTTGTTGTTGCCAATATTTTGCTAAACAGACAGCAAGTGTTCCTAAAGAGAGGCTGTCTGAGGTACTCGCAATTTCGTCGGATAGCATTTTATTTCCTTACATTTTTTCGTTGAATGCTGGCATATATCGAGGTATACTTGAAAGTCATCAAACCAATAAAGGTAGTTTAATAGCTCAACCATTGCAAGCGCAAAACCACTCGCGAAAATGCGAATCATAACCAACGTATATGGAAGATTTTTATGGCAAATAACACATTAGTTACTGAATTTACTGATCATATTCCATTTAATACCGATATGTCACGAAAAATAGTTGACCTCTCAAAAAAATATGCCAGTGATTCAAACAAAATATATTTTCCTACTTTTATGAATAAATTTTCTCCTAAAGAGCAACGTTTTTGGTGCCTAGTTGTCATAAAAAGGACAATGAAAAACCATTTAGCGAGTGAGCTTGCTCAAAAAGAGGGCTGTGATGAAAAAAAACAATACGATAGACTCTACAAGGACCTAGAAAAGGACTTAGAAAAAAAAATCAATCGACTCGAAGATCCAAAAAAAGAAGTCACCAAACAAGAATTTGAAACCATCCTAGATACCTTTTCTCAGCTTACCGTCACTTATTTGTCAACCATGAATGAAAACGGTGAAACGAGTGAGGATCAATTATTGTTATTTGCACAACTCAATATTCAAAAACAAGAGTTTATAAGCGCCAATCAATCGATTAAAAAAGCACTTGTACTAAAAGGTCTACTGTGTTTAGCACTGTCCACCGCATGCGTTGTGTTGGTTGTTATGCAAGGTTGCCTGTGCGGGGTATTGTCTCTTCCTGTCGCTTTTCTTGGCGCTTCCTATGCGGTACTTGCTTATGAACTCGATCTCATTACCGCTCTGGGCAATGCCCTACATTGGGTTAAACATCTGTCCGAAAATATTCAAGCCAAAGGCATGGCAGCACTCTTTATTGTGGGCGCTGGCTACTATCGGGTCATTAATGCCGACCCCCTACTCGAAGAATTATTTAAATCAGCACAACAGATTTTGCCTACGATACCGAAACATGTACTTGGTATAACAGCCGCCGCTGCCGTGCCACCACTTTATTTCTTTAAACAGTGGTATCAATTTAATCAAAATGAAACATTGATGGGCAAGCTATTTGAACATCCCAATATTCAGTTTCCTGAGCATCCTAAAAGCATTCTTCGTGCAGGCTAGATAGGGACTAAACAACATCAAGTTGCCCCCCTTGGCTCACGCTTCAGGCATGGACTGACGTTGTTTACATTCATTTTTAGATATGTCACAATAAATGTGACCCGTCGGTCAGTGTTAATCGTCGTTAACGGGAATGATTCAGTGCATCACATACTTCGTAGGAGACGAATATGAACCCTTCTTGGCTAAAACAATGGGCATGTTGTTATACTGAAAATAAACGGATCGTGTCGCTTGTTTTAAATATCAGTTATATGAATAATACTTTATCTGTTCACTTAACCAGAGAAAGCGATCCACATGCGGTTCCAGCCCAAGATATTCAACTGCCTGCGCACGACTTAGTCGACCAAATAAAAGCCATATTAAAATATCAATTGGATTATACTGTAGAAGGCGCCGATCCTTTTCTTCGGATCAATTTATTTGAAAGCCTCAGTATGCCTGGCCCTGCCTCATTGCCTTTAACAGAAAAGCACTACATCCAACAATATGAAACGGTTACTGCAAGATTGGAAACAGTCGCTGGCCTGTATGCGCGTTTTGCAAATGGTGTTGCTCAAAAACAGCAACAACCCATGCAATATACGAAACCATAATAACATGGTTACACAATCTGGATCTAGCTGAAAAATTTTTTTATTTATTTCGGATACACGAATGCTATAGAAAAATTCAGCAATTTAAATGAGCGGTTGTCTCTAATAATTTCGCTAAAATACTTTAAAATATCAAAAATTGAACTTTTTTAAAATCGAAAAAATAATCTTCTCTAACTACTTTTAAAATATTTTTTCTCTGTACACGACAAAATTTCATGCCAGCACCCCATTTACAGTCCAATACTCAGTATTTTTCAGAATTTTCAAGCAGTTATCTAGCCTTAGGGGCCTGATCAATATGCTCGATATTGCCTC
>JBEAUL010000038.1:0-7527 GCA_041161475.1 Pseudomonadota bacterium
GCTTGGGGATGAGTCAAAAAACTTAAATACAAATTTTTTTACATTATTTTCCTTTACATTAGCTTGAAAAAAAATATTTTCTTCCATTCTTTTTCCTTCAAAGTCAACAACAAAAAACTGAATTTCCTTAATCCAAGTAGGCGGAGGCAAGCATTCATTGACGGTTAAGAAGCCTTCTGCTTTATAGTTGCTGGTATCTGCATAAGATTTTTTGTATATTTTCCCTTCAAAGGCGGTAAAGATAGGTCTATTGCCATTCAGCTCGAAGGCATCTAGTGCAACGGCGAAACGGGGTTTTGCTTGTGGGTTTTTGGCATAGATGACATCGAAACACTCTTTTCCACTTGCATCATAATGCAGTACCGTGCCACTGGGTATAGCAAGTCCCATGCCATGAAATTCGTCCTGTATATTTTGACAAGGGATAGGGCCTCCGGAGCCTGTGACAATTAACCGTGTTTTATCGCTCCGCATAAATGCATCGTAGGCTTCTCTTGCTTCTGTTGCTGTTCTGGGGATTAATCTTTGATCGATTGGGTAGCCTTTCGTTTTTATTTTAAAAACTTGGTACTCTCTATCACCCATGTGACCATCGTATTCAGTGATATCATGGATACCGCATTCATATATACCCGAACGATGGCTATGGCCTGAAAAAGCATGGGTTATTTTTCCATTCAGGATATATTCTCGATACATCAGGTACTGATTTTTTAGAAATGAGCCTTGATTATAGGCAGATAAATTTGGATCTCCTTGATTGCCTTCACTGATACTCAATTTCCCAGTCGTTGCTTTGCCTTCGGGACATAAAAAAGGGATTGTGGTTTCATAATTAATGAGGGTAGTATGGGTAAAGAGATAATGACTGCCTTTGTTGTCGGCACGCTTGACCGCGTCACTTAATAGCTTTAATTGTGTATGATTAATCCCCTCAGACGCTCTGGGTAAAGATCCTCCACCAAAGGCCAAGCTATAAGCGATGGATTCATTATCTCCCCATTCTAATCCTGTAAAGGTTTGGTTTTTATATCTAAAAGAAAAATCACAGAGTGGGGTTAGTACCTGAAATAACCAATTGGCGTAGATAGGTTGAAAATTGCCCGGATTAACCGAATTTAATACCGCCCCATACTCTTTTCCAAACAGTAAAATCGCTTCATAGAAGGTCAAATTATGATCCATTGGGATCCCTTCATTTGCTTTGATATTGTCTACAAGTAAGCGAGGCGATATACCAAAAGGTGCTTCATAGGCATCGTGATTGCCTGAGGTAATAAAAATTGGTTTTTGATAAGTATCGTAGTAATAGATAAACAGGCTATAGGCAATCGTCATATCGATGCCGTGTGTATGCGTTAACTCCAAATCATTCTGAGGATTGACTGTATTAGACCTAAATTTTTGATCGCGTTCTTCTGTAAAGGTTTTATTTTCTGTATTCCGTTTTCCCCTACCTTCAAAAAAACGCCCTAACTGCATACAATCCCAAATATCTTGGTGATTTTCTACCTTATCTAGCTGTCCAGTTAAATCCCAGTTTAAGCTAAAATCGATTAAGTCTCCGGTAATAAACAGCAAATCGACTTTATCGCTATTGCCCATTTGATCCATTAAATTTTTAAGGGTATCGTAACTGACATTCACTAAATCTCCAATCCGAGGAGACACTTCTTCTGGTGCATCTGGGATTACCTGCAATTGACATTTTTTAAAAGCATGTTGTCGCGCATTAATATGTACGTCGGTAAGATGACCTACGCCTAATGCGGGTTTATCCACCACATAAACCGGGTGGTAAGCTTGAATTGGGTCGTTTTTATCTAAGGTAAAAGGAAAATCTCCCATTTTTGGGACATGATATTTGTGTTGAATGGCTGTTCGATATGCTCCCAGAGTCTTTTTTAGTAAATTATCGTGATCGTCCTGAAATGGAGACAGTTCACCTGGATCTGAAGCCATTTTTTCAGGGGATTCTAGCGACAAAAAAGCCAAGTTATACAACCCAGGTTTGTTTAGTGCGTGCTGTTGATGCGTTACCCTTAACAGATAACGGTAACCGTGATCATAATACATGCTTACCGCATCGGGTTTTACCTGCCCCATCACGCGCCCTTCGGCATCTATCAAGGCCAATGGATCGGTTGAATGGGGGTTGATGGGTTCTGGCTGTGAAAAAGCCATATTGCCAATCGCTGTTATGCGTTTGTCATAGAGCTTAAAATGGGTACGATGATGAATTTTAAACTGTGGAGTTGGTTGATGCTTTTTACGGTGTCGCCACCGAGATACATGTAATTGTGTCCACATATTATAAGCAAATAGCTCACTCACGGCATAACTGCCTTCTGGCGCCCTTTGTCGCATGACACCTGCTCTAATATTTTTAAGCTGAGCCTCATTAATCAAATAAAAAACGGTTAAAGATTCGCCTGGTGCAAGCACTGCGGGTGTGCATAAAGAGGGGTATAAGATTAAGGCATGCACTTCCTCTGGTTTTAAGTAAAATGTAGTGATGCCCTCCTTAGCATTATAAATACCGTCATCCATGGCATAACTGCCTTTTCCACCACTAATCGTGTGCATAAGGCCCTGCTTTTGCTTAGACACATAGGCTTCAATGGCTTCTCGACCCTTGGGATTTAAAAAATTAAGCCTGTTTTTTTTCGTATGCGTTGTCTTTTTTGTTGTGTTGGTACTGTTTTCTTGTTCAATACCATTTGTATCCGTGTGAACGGTTTTTGTCATGAAAATATTAACCTATCTGCAACTTTAATAATTAAACAACTGATAAAGACACTTAATTTAGTTATTTGTATTTACAATGGAGTCACTTATACAGAAATACACCTGTTTTAGCAAGTTATTTCAAAACAGAGGAACCCATTTATCCAAAATTCAGCATTAAAAAGTCAATAATCTGCGATATGGCTGTTTGATTTCATCGGCCTTCTTCAGTTAAGATAATATTTTTTATCGTGAGAGAGTAAGCCTTTGAAAAAGCCAAGCAAAGGAGCATTCTACCAAGCCAGGCTCAACATGGTTAAACAACAAGTGCAACCCTGGGGCGTCTCTGATCAACGCGTGCTAGATAGCTTAATACGATTGCCTCGCGAACACTTTGTAACAGAGGCTTTAAGAGGGATTGCCTATGCTGACGGTTGCGCGCCGATTGGGTATGGCGAAATGAGTTTACCACCTAAAGTTATTGCCAGAGCACTCCAATCTTTACAATTAGATGCCAACAGCAAGGTTTTGGAAATTGGAACAGGCACAGGATACATTACAGGATTATTGGCGAATTTAGCCCAAACCGTTGTGAGTGTCGAAATCTTACCTGAACTGGCACAAAGTGCGAACCGTATTCTACCCCATTTTGATTTAGGGAATGTGAGCATTCAAGTGGGTAATGGGTTACTCGGAACACCTGAAGGCCCATTTGATGCCATTATCTTAACCGGATCGGTCCCTTATCTACCCACCGCGCTACGCGAACAATTGGCTCTACATGGACGTTTATTTGCGATCATTGGAACAGAGCCGATTATGTCGGCAGTACTGTTAACAAAGGTTGCAACTGAATACTGGACCGAACAGGTTCTTTTCGAAACAAATGTCCCTGCTTTGCAAGGATTACCTGATACATCGGATCATATTGATTGGTTATAATGCAATATCTAGAAAAGTTATTTGTTTTTTTTTCACAAACAGTATTGCTGAGTGGATTATTTTACGTAGGAAACCTCCATGCTGAAATCCTTAATCCACACAACAAACCTGCACATGAAATTGTTTCTATCACGGGTTCCCCTTATTTTGATTTACTAAAACTATACAATTTAGCCTTAGAAGAAGACACTGACATTAGATCAGCTGCTGCAGAACGCGAATCTATTCGACAAATTATGGTTCAAAAGCAGTCCGTATTGCTCCCTTCTATACAAGTCAGCGTAAGCCAATTTCAAAATACGACAACAGACCCCGCCTTAATTTCAAGTTATATGGGCAAAGGGCTTAGTTTAACGCTGTCTCAACCCCTCATCAATGTAAGTTACTGGGCTGAGGCAAACTATGGCCGGAAACTCAATATACAGGCCAAAATAAAATATTTATCTGCCCAACAAAATTTGATATTGCGTGTTGCCGAGGCCTATTTTTCCCTCTTAAAAGCGATGGATAGCCATGAAGCGGCCTTGTCCGAACATACAGCAATGAATCGTCACTTAGAAGAAGCACGACAACGATACAAGGCGGGGCTTATCGCGATTACCGATGTTGAAATTGCGAAAGCACGCAGAGACAATGCGATTGCCACTGAAATTCAAGCAAAAAATACCTTAGAAAACCAACAAGAAGCATTGCAACAAATTGTAAACCATCCTGTTGAGCATATTTATCGCTTAGACGATACACTCGAATTAAGGCCCCCAACACCCAATGACAAAACCGAATGGGTGATGCGAGCACTGTCTGATAATTTTGACCTACAAATTGCGAGACTAAATGCCAGCTTGGCACGAGAGCAAATTAAATCCTCGGTTGCACAACATTTACCAACCCTAAGTTTAGGAGCGACTGTCAGTAAAACAACGCAATTGTCACCAACACAGCCTGTTGTTGTGGAACGTCCGAGAACCTCTAATGTTAATTTAACCCTAAATATTCCCATTTTTTCAGGCTTTGGCACGCAAGCCAAAGCCAAAGAACATAAATTATTGTATCAAAAAAGTTTTTTTGAATTAGAAAGCCAACATCGTCGCACAGAATTACTTACAAACCAACATTATCGTGGTGTACTGACCTATATGTCTCGTGCTAAAGCCCTAAAACAAGCAGCGCTTTCGAATGAAGTCGCCTTAAAGGCAACCAATGTTGCCTTCGAAGCAGGAACACGTACCATTGTGGATGTATTAGAAGCACAAAGCGCCTTGATTGCTGCCAGACAAGCGCATTTAGCAGCCCGATATGACTATTTATTAGAAGGATTATATTTAAAGAGTATGGCGGGCATATTGGATACCCGAGATTTACTCGCAATCAATGCTTTACTTATCACTGAAAAAAAGCCTTAGTACCATTGGCCGTATTGGTAAGCCCTCATTATACTGCCTATACTAGATAATCATAGTAAGCAAGCTAAGTAGTTCCTTGGTGGTAGTATGTCAGATAAACCTTTGCCTATTCATGCCCTCAATCAAGCAATAGAAGCTTTTACACCTATCACAGAGCAATTCGATCCATTTGGTATCTACAAGAGTATTTTTACGATACAACAGGCATGGCTACAAGCACCCGATCAATGGGCTAAAGCCATGGAAGAATTTTGGGATAATTACTGCCATATTTGTGGCAATACGGCGGACCATAATACACAGGGACATTCACATACACTGCATCTACCTGAACATGATTCGCGGTTTATCGATCCTGCATGGGATGAAAACCCTTTCTACCAATCCGTAAAGCAACAATATCAGTTATGGGAAAAATGGCTTGATCACACCGTTAAACACTCTCCCAACACCGATGAGCATACGCGCCAAAAAGCCAAGTTTTGGATAAAACAATATGTCCATATGTTGTCTCCTGCTAATTTCTTCTTTTTAAACCCTGAAGCGATTGCCAAAGCCATTGCGACACAAGGCCAAAGCCTAGTGGAAGGCCAAAAATTGTTATTACAAGATATGGAGAAAAAAGACATTAGTATGGTCTCTCCTAAATTTACGGTTGGGAAAAATTTGGCAACAACACCGGGAGAAGTGATATACCGCAATGCCTTAATTGAGTTGATTTATTATACGCCAGTGACGGATACTGTTTTTAAAACCCCTCTTCTCTTTATCCCTCCCTGGATCAACAAATACTATATTCTGGATTTAAAAGCCGATAAAAGCCCTGTACATTATTTATTGTCACAAGGTTTTTCCGTATTTATGATCAGTTGGAAAAATCCAACAGCGGATATGCGCGACACAAGCTTTGAAGACTATTTACTCAAGGGTATTTTGCCTGCCATCGAAGTCATCAAACATATTTGTGGTGTCTCTAGCATACATGCAATTGGCTACTGTATTGGCGGAACGGCATTAGCCATGTTGATGGCTTGGTTAAATGCACATCCCGATTATAAGAACCTTAACCCCATTGCGCACGCGACTTTGCTCTGTAGCTTAGTCGATTTTAGCAATCCTGGAGAAATCAAAGTATTTATCGATGAGCCAAGCGTCTCTTACTTAGAAAAATTAGTAGACACACAAGGCGTTTTAGACGGTAAACAAATGGAAACGGCATTTCGTTTACTGCGTTCGAATAGCTTAATTTGGCATTATTTTTCAACCCAATATTTAATGGGGGAAGCCCCTTCTGCATTCGATATTTTGTATTGGAATACAGATGGTACGCGTATGCCAGCTGCAATGTATAAAACGTATTTGCGAGAATTATACTTAAACAATAAACTAGTGAAAAAAAATGCGCTGTCTATTGATAATATAGGTATTGATTTAAGCCTTATTACACAATCATTATATTTACTTGGTGCAGAAGTAGACCATATTACACCTTGGAAATCGGTATTTTCCCTACCTAAGCATGCACCCCATGCTGACATTCGTGGTGTATTGGCTGCTTCCGGCCATATTGCTGGGGTACTAACACCCCCAAGCAATCCGCCTAAGCGATACTACCGTGCTGGAAGCTTATCCGCTACAGACAGTAACCATGAAACATGGATGAAAGCGCTGACGCAAATAGAGGGCTCTTGGTGGCTTGATTGGGTCAGTTGGTTAGAAACACGCTGTGGTCAAAAGGTCCCTGCACCTGAAAAAGAAGCTTTTAAAGACTACCCTTCTTTAGGAAGGGCACCTGGTCGCTATGTCTCCGAATAATCTATTTACAGTATTCTGCAGGTATTCTGTTGTTTAGGTTTTGCAGCATCCAGCAAATATTTATTTAATACGTTTTTTATAGCACATTGGATAGTCTCAAGATCTTTTTGTAATGACATGCCATGCGAAACCGGTGTACTTAGGTTATACCGATATTCGTTCATTTTTTTGCTCTGGCAGCCTATGATTTGTGTAAAAGAATCATTAATATTATCTTCCGCACGTTTTACAGCTGTATCTAACTCACCAGAAGAGACGACAAAATCAAAGGCGAACGTTTTACTCTTGTTACCCGTAAAGAAAACAGTATCCCTATACTCAAGAGTAACACCAACCCAGTTAGCTATTACATCAATCTTACAGCTCACTATACCTGTACCTGTTTCAGAAAATATTAATGGATTATGATTCATCAAAATATTCGCGCGGAGACCCCCTGCTTTAGCGGGGGGAGGAAGCGCGCCTCCTCTCTATGTCCATGTGTTGATAATAGTATCCATCGGCTCTGTGTCGCATTTGGCAATGGCGTGCTGGGATACCCTGTATTAAACCGTTGATGGTTTTTAAATTGAAATTTCCTGTTGAACGAACAGCAACTCGCCCAGAATAAGCGCCCGATTTTTTTCCGGTCGGCACAATG
>JBEAUL010000042.1:0-6312 GCA_041161475.1 Pseudomonadota bacterium
GTAATAATCCGATGGGAGTAGCGTATCGAATACCCACACCTGCGCTCAAAAAAAGTTGATCTCTCCAGGTATTCATGGCATTTCCGGCATCCATAAAAATGGCCCCGAATAATTTGTCATAGATGCGTGTCTCTACTTCTGCACTGTATACGGTTAAGTAACGTCCGCCAACCACTACTTCGTTTCCGCTTGGGTCAATTTGTGTGGGTCCCAATGAACGATAGGCATAGCCTCGCACGGTGTTATCTCCCCCAGCGAAAAATCGCATACTTAATGGAATGTCTTCAAATGTTTGAGACTCCGTTCCTCCAACATCAGCCCGCAGTAACAAACGGCTGTTGTCCCCGAGTAAATGAATAAATTTGGCTTTAAATTCCCACTGAAAGATATTGGTACTCGACAGCAATAATCCCAGTGCGCCTCGGATGGTCCCTTGTAGTTTTAATCCATATTGGCGTTCACTGTTTTTTTCTTGCTCTCTTTTAAAATGATTCCAGACAACACTCATGCTGGGTAATAGCAAATGAGAGGTTTTTTCTGGCTCATCGGGTATATCTCTGAAGCGTTCGCCAGTGAATTGAATCCCTGAAATAAATTCGAACTGATCGCGTTTTCGAATGTCTTGTAGGTTAAATTCATAACGACGACTGAACTGGTCGTGTGAAATAATTTCTTTGGTCCATTGTGTGCCTAAGACAAATTGGTCGGTATTGGGGTGTAATCCAGGGATAAAATACTGTACGCCTGCTTGGTATAAAAATTCTGATACTTGCGTTTCGGTTAAAATGCGGTGTCCAGGAAAATTTTTGCGTCGTCGTTCCCAACCCAACCTACCTCTCGGACCTGTATCGGTGCCATATCCTAAACTGGCATGGTAGCTATTCTTTGGTTTAGAATCTAGGCGAATATCAATGGGTATATGATGATTTTCTCGTGCTTCAAGTAAGGGAATGACCTCTATTTTTTTAAATAAGTTTACTTCCCCAAAGGCTTGTTGTATCTGAAGAATTTTGGGGTTTGTATAAGATTCTCCCGGTTAAAAAATAATAAATCTTTTTAAAAAATCGACGGGGTAAGGGGGGTTAATAAAGCGAATATTGCCCAAATAATACAGGTCGCGTGTATCGATAACCAAGGTAATGGAAGCGGTTCGTTTGATGCGATCGACAGCGATATCGCTATGGACAATCACGGCATCGAGGTAGCCAAATTGTAAAGCACGAGACAGCAATCTTTGCTTATAATTTTCATAGGTTTTATGTACCAAAATATCGCCTGGCTTAAAGGGTTGTTGCGACACGATGGTTTGTAAAACAGCGTGATCTTTTCCTGGACCGATTAAGTGTATCTGGATATTGTCTACTAAAACGGGTTTACCGAGATTAACATGATAAGTCGCGACCCAATCATTAGGCGTTAAAGAGCCTGAGCCTAAGCTTTCGGGATCGTCATCACAGGCATGTAAAACAGACAATTGTGCAGATGTTACGGTTGCCGCATAGTAACCAAGGCTTTGTAAGGTGCTTAAAATTTCAGCACGGGCATGCTGGTGTTCTGCTTCTAAGGTTGCTGGAGATAAAGCCGTGTCATGGGTTTGCGCAATACTCAGATCGGACAATACTTGTGTGGATAAAGCCGTGGGTAGGCCCGTTAATTCTACCGTAGCAAAACAGAGGGTAGAGATACTGAAAAACGCGTACAGGCCAAGTAACCGACACACCACACAACAGAGTCCAGTCAGTATCCTATTCATTTTATTGTGGATTTTCTAAACTTAAAATACCCGCATCATAATCATAAGCGAACAATTCTGCGTATCTTCCCCAATCAATGATGACTTTTAATAAACGCTCTGATTCCTCTTCGCTTAAAAAAGCCTCTAATTCATTCAAGAAAAACTCCTCTTCAACGCGATGTTGAGGGTTGCTATCCAGCACTTCTCGAATATGGCGTGCAAGGGGAATATATTTTAGCAAATGTTCTGCAAATAGTTGTTTGCGGTGTAAAATATCGGCATCGATAAAGGCTTTTCCGGCACTCATTAAAATTAAATGTCCGCGTGTAATTTGTGCAAAACGCAAAATATCGAGTGCTTCGGTTAAGGGGAATAAATTATTAATATCTAAGTGCAGGGAATCGGCCAGTTCAGGCAAATCAATGCGTCCATCGGATTCATGGTCTGTCATGGCTTCAAGCAAACCGGTTAACTCGGAGACACTGACATCGGGTAAACGATAAGCATACTCGGGATGTTCGATATCGGCCAAATGCGTTTCTTTGGTATGACGTACGCGCTCACGTTCGCTGGTCGTCATAATACTATAAATTTTATCCATTAAGCGATTAAAGGCATTTGAATTCGCATCGCGCGGATAGGGCAAGTCTACTTTAATTTCTGCCTGAATACGTCCTGGATCGCTTGCAAACAATAAAATCCGATCAGAGAGTAAGAGGGCTTCTTCGATATCATGGGTCACGCAAAGAATGCCTTTGGTACGAGTTCGGCGTGCACACCATAAATCCAGTAAGTCATTGCGTAAGTTTTCTGCCGTTAAAATATCAAGGGCAGAAAAGGGCTCATCCATAATCAGTAATTCAGGTTCGACCACCAATGCTCGTGCAAATCCAACCCGTTGACGCATGCCACCGGACAATTCTTTGGGATAGGCCGATTCAAAGCCATCTAATCCAATAATATCAATGGTTTTTAAAGAGCGTTGGCGTCGCTGTTGCTTTGGCATGCCTTGCGCTTCTAATCCCAATTCTACGTTCTCTAATACAGTTAGCCAAGGCAATAGGGCAAAATTTTGAAATACCATTGCAATCCCTGGAATAGGTCCCGTGACTTCTTCGCTTTGGTAATGAATGGTGCCACTGGTGGGTTTGGCCAATCCGGCGACCAGTCGCAGCAAGGTAGATTTTCCGGAGCCAGATTTACCTAAAATAGAGACAATCTCATTTTCGAACAATTCGAAATGATCTAAATCTAAAACAGTCAGGGCTTGTCCTTCTGGATTAGTGAAGGATTTCTTGAGATGTTTTAGACTAATCAGTGGGGTATGGCTGGCCATATCTTGTACACTTTACTCCATCGAAAACCGCGAGGCGGCCAGTTGATACAATTGATGCCAAACAAGCCGATTAATCACCAATACATAAATGCACATGACACTTAAGCCCAAGGCAGTGCGTGGAAAATCACCGCTCTCGGTATATTGAGTTATGTAACTTCCAAGACCTGTCGCAATCAGGGTTTGGTCTCCCCATTTTAACACATCTGCAACAATACTGGCATTCCAACAACCACCCGCAGTGGTCATGGCCCCGGTAATGTAGTACGGAAAAATGGCAGGAAGCACTAAGCGTCTCCACCACAAGAAGCCCTTAACCCCAAAATTTTTGGCTGCCAATAAGGTTTCTGGGGGAATGGCTGCGGCACCAGCGATAATATTAAAGACCAAATACCATTGGGTCCCCAAAATCATGAGTGGGGTGCTCCAAACGTCGACATTGAGCTGGTAGTATAAAATACCAGTGACCACCAAAGGATAAATTAAGTTAATCGGAAAAGCAGCTAAAAACTGAACCAAGGGTTGAAAGATGCCACGCAAACGAGGATTCAGCCCAATCCATACGCCAATCGGAATCCAAAATAAAGAGGTGAGTACAATCAGTAACGCAATCTTACCAGCCGTGATACTGCCTAAAAAAAACACGTGCCGTATTTCAGCAAAAGAGATGTACAGATGGATAAAGCGTACAAGCGCATATAAGGCACTGACGATACATAAAATCAAGCCAATATTCCAAGCCCAGACACAGCTTTGAGACAAAATGGGTTTAACAGAAGAAAAATAGTGTAGGGGTTTTTGAAGCCATGCACATTTAAGTGGACGTGTTGACTGTTTGGCATGCAAGGAAAGGCGCTTGAGTTGCATCACATACACAGAAGGTTGATTAATCGCCCACTCTTTAAAGGCGTCAAACAATCGACGAAAAATACGCAGTGATCGTGTTTTGAGTAACAGATCGTAAAACCAAGAAACATTTTCTTGCGCATCGTCATCGCTACTGTGTAGTTTAAATTTATCTGCCCATACCAATAAAGGGCGAAACAAAAGCTGGTCGTACAGTAAAATGACCACCAACATGGCTGCAATGGCATATAAAATGGCGTGTAAATTGGCATTAACAATGGCTTGGTAAATATAAGAGCCAATGCCTGGTAACAAAATGTGTTGGTTTGCAACTGAAATGGCCTCAGATGCTACCAAAAAAAACCAACCAGCAGACATCGACATCATGGTGTTCCATAATAAAGCAGGCATGGCATAAGGCACTTCTATGCGCCAAAAACGTTGCCATCCAGAGAGTTGAAAAACGGTCGCAGCTTCTTGAAATTCTAGTGGTAATGTCCGTAAAGATTGATAAAAACTTAAGGCCATATTCCAGGCTTGCGCAGTAAAGATGACAAAAATCGCTGCGCATTCCGGTCCCAGTAAACTGTCTGGAAACCATTGAATAAAGGCAACAATCACGATGGCCAATACACCTAAAGGAGGAATGGCCTCAGCAATATCGATAAAAGGAATAATTAATTTTTCAGCTTGGGCATTTTTAGCCGCCAAGGGGGCTGCAATAAAAGTAAACAGCAATGAAAGCCCAATCGCAATAAACATACGCAAAACAGTCCGCAGTGCGTAACCAGGCAGTGCGCTTGGGTCTAAAGAAATAATAATCGGTTTACCGACATGATAAGGGGTGTCCATATGACTGGCACCCCATACCAAGGCCGCAATAATACCCGCAATAATCAGCAGGGCAACTAAATCCCAGCCATTTGGCTTATGAAGCGATTCTGTAGCAACATGCTGATAACGCGGTTGAATGGACATGATGATTTACGCTTCCTCATCGTCCCAAGACAGGGTTCCGCCCGTTTGATATTCAGTTACTCGGGTTTCGAAGAAATTCTTCTCTTTTTTCAAATCAATCATCTCACTCATCCAAGGAAACGGATTCGTTGCACCAGGGTATTCTTCTGTCATGCCCAACTGTACAAAGCGACGATTGGCAATAAAATGCAAATAGTCTTTGAACATGGCTGCGTTTAAGCCCAGAATACCCCGTGGCATGGTATCAACCGCGTATTGATATTCTAATTCTACACCCTCTTTAATCATGTTGCGCACTTCTTGCTGGAAGGTTGCTGTCCACAAATGCGGGTTTTCGAGCTTAATTTGGTTGATCATGTTGATCCCAAAGTTCAAATGCATAGACTCGTCTCGCAGAATATATTGAATTTGTTCTGCGGTGCCCACCATTTTATTACGGCGACCCAAAGACAGCAGTTGTACAAAGCCCACGTAAAAGAAGATGCCCTCAAACACCACATAAAAAGCAATCAAGTCACGCAATAAGCGCTGATCGTTTTCAGGGGTGCCTGTGTTAAAGGTTGGATCGCTTAAGCTTTGTGTATAGGGTAAAGCCCAAATCGCTTTTTTAGCCACGGCAGGAATCTCGCGATACATGTTAAAAACACGGCCTTGGTCTAAGCTTAACGATTCAATAATATGCTGATAAGAGTGGGTGTGTAAGGCTTCTTCAAACGCTTGTCGCAATAAATATTGACGGCATTCTGGATTGGTAATGTGGCGGTAGACAGCCAATACCAAATTGTTTGCCACCAAAGAATCTGCTGTGGCAAAAAAGCCTAAGGTTCGCTCTAAGATAACACGCTCATCTTCGGTTAAACCCTCAGGATTTTTCCATAAAGCCAAGTCGGCAGTCATATTGACTTCATTGGGCATCCAGTGGTTTGCACAGGCAGGTAGGTAAAAGTCTTCCCAGGCCCAACGGTATTTAAAAGGAATCAGCTGATTTAAGTCTGCTTTGCAGTTAATCATGCGCTTATCATCTACCATCACCCGAGCAGCACCCATCTCTAGGGTTTCTAATCCCGTTGCCCCACCCGTTGTAGGGGTTGGGGTATGAGGCATCGCATTGGTCGATTTCGTATCAGTATCTATGAACATCTTGTTTCTTCCTTTTCATGTGTTGAAGCGATTATTGACAGGCTTCGCAGTCTGGATTGTCTATTGAACATAACATTGCCTCTGGTGTTGAGACAGTGCTTGGTTTTACGGCAGTCAATGCGTCATTGTCTACGGTAGAACGTTCTACTTCTGTCGCAGCCAGTGTGCGCAAATAGTAAAAGGTTTTAAGACCACGCAACCACCCGGCACGATATAGGGCATCCAATTTTTTACCAGAAGGCGCTGCCATATATAAATTGAGCGATTGTGCCTGATC
>JBEAUL010000046.1:0-13770 GCA_041161475.1 Pseudomonadota bacterium
CTGTGGTAGAGTTTTTATAAGGAATTTAATATTCGCATGAGGGATATATGCAATCAAATGAACCAAAATATATTTTTGTTAATGGCGTAATGGAATTAAATCCAAATTATGGAGGCCAAAAGCAACAAACCACTGTTAAAGATCCAAGCAAAGCGCTCGCTGTCGTATCCTCGACTGCCGACATTGGGGCTGCAACCCAAGCGCAGTATGAAGCAAGAGGAGAAAAAACACAGCTGTCTAACAGTACCGTAAGCTCAATGAAAATCATGCAAAGTCAGGTGTATTTAGGAGACTTTCAGTGTGATGAAATTGATGGAGGAGAGGTATTAGATGGGTTAAGTAATGTGTTTGCAAAGTATGAAGTGCCAATTGGCTTGGTAAATAAGTTACAGGCTTTATCCGAGTACCATCTTAATTTTATTATTGATGACAGCGGTTCAATGACAACTGTTCCGATGATGGGTGGGTTGGCCAGAAGAGAAGCCACGCCTTATATGCAGTCAGGCAGGTCACAATATTTAAGTCGATGGGAAGAAGTCGAAGACAGAATACATGTGATGATAGACATGTTAGCCTATATCCCTTTTGATAAAATAACAATCGGTTTTTTAAACAAAAAAGACATACTAACCTTAGATCATAAAGGCATAAAGCCTGAGGCGTTTGCAAATAACGCGCATACAGAAATCAGCAAAATTTTTAAAAAATAACCGACTGGAGGGACGCCACTATACAGAGCCTTAAACGAGGCATTTAATGTGCGACGAGAATGCAATACCATTCATTATGTTTTTACAGATGGGCAACCCAGTGACCGATCTATCGAAGAAGTTGAGCAATTAATTTTAAACAGAGATACCAATAGACATGCTTTAAATTTAATGAGTTGTTCAGAGAATGCACAAGATTGTGATTGGATGAAAGGCATTGAAGAAAAAGCAACCAGAACCTCTGAGATAGATGATTTTGCTAGCGAGAGAGAGGAGGTTTTTATCGATCAGGGACCGGCATTTCCTTTTACAAAGGGGCTCTGGTTAGTGTGTAACTTAGTTGCAGCTATTAATCCAGACGACTTAGATGCGATTGATGAAAAATCCCCTTTTACTAAAGGGACCTTAGATAACTTGTTGGGTAGAAGGACAACTTTACAGGAATATCAGCATTATTTTTCAAATCATCCCCATGCTAAAGAATACCAGCATCAATATCAGGAATTTTGTCGAGAAGACATTCTCGCCAAAGATATTGTAAAAAAACAGGGGTTTGTTGCGTCGTACATCGCCCCATATATGCCCAGTAATCCACTGAATTTTAGTCGGGGTTATGTTAACCAGCAGGGATATAGCAGTGGTATGGATACAAATATTTCTTCTGCGCCACCGCCACCGGCTTATCAGGAAGAAAAAAAATCAGGTTATTTTTATTAAGGATTGAAATAACAGGTATAACCATGTGGTTATACCTGTCTGATTTCTCTTTATACCATTTCTTTTAGTTTTTTGAGTGCGCGAATTTTAATGGCGCGACGAGCAGGTTTTGCTTTAAAAATGGTGGGTTCGCCTGTAAAAGGATTAATGCCTTTACGCGCTTTGGTAGCGGGTTTGTGTTGAATTACCATTTTTAATAAACCAGGAAGGGTAAAAGAGCCTGGACCTTTGCTGGTTACATGGGCTGTAATAACATCTTCTAACGACTCGAATACAGAGATTACTTGCTTCCGTTGTAGACCCGTTTTTTCCGTAATGGAAGCAATCAGTTGCGATTTGCTAAAAGGTTTAGAAACAGAGATAGACTTTTTCTTTACTACTTTAAGGGCAGGTTTTTTAGCTTTGGTGGTTTTTTTTGCTTTTACAGCGGTAACGCGTTTTTTAGATTTGGTGGCCATTAATGCATACTCCTTTTACATGAAACACAGTGGAATCGTACGAATCCTACGTTTAGAAACTTTGATGATACAACAAAAAATAATAATGCACAAATACCCATAAAATCGGTATTTCCTTATTGTTTACTGAAAGCATTGAGTAAGCGACCCAGTTGCTCACTTAAATGTTGCATTTCTAGCTGTCCTCTTGTTAATGCGGTTTTTTTCGACATAGGGCCATTGGTTAAGCTAAAAACCGCTGTAATACCGGTTGCATTTAATTGTTCAGGACCGAGGGTATTTTTACCAACAAGCGCAATCACGGGCTTTGCTTCTTTTTTTGCAAGGGTTGCGATTTTTATGGGTGCTTTTCCGGACAAAGATTGGGCATCTAACGATCCTTCAGACACAATGACACAGTCTACGGTTTTGATGATGTTTGCCATATCCAGTTTGTTTAAAATCCACTCTGCTCCTGACATAAGCTTGGCATTGAGCAATGCATGAAAACCGGCACCCGCACCCCCTGCGGCACCAGTCCCAGGAATATGTTGAATGGCTTGCTGTGTATAATTGTCCAATACATGGCCGTAGTGGGTAAAGGCTTGTTTTATCTGTGCGCATTCTCTGGAGGTTGCACCTTTTTGTTTTGCGTATAGAATCGCGCCACGATGACCTGTAAGGGGGCTATTGACGTCATACAAAACAGTTATCTCTGGATAGCGTTTAAACGAACTGTGCTTGTCTTCAACAATCTGGTCGAGTTCCAATAAGCCTCGTGCATTGGGTTCAATGGTCTTACCTGTTTTATTTAAAAAATGAAAGCCCAGTTGTGATAACGCACCTATGCCACCATCACAGGTTGCACTTCCACCTAATCCAATAATAAAACGAGTGGCCCCTTGTGCTTCTGCATGGCGCATTAATTCACCAATACCCGTTGACTGTGCCGTTAAGGCATCCTGTTCTGTTGCAGGTAAGCCGTGTAATCCAGCGCCTTGAGCCCATTCAATGACAGCAGTTTCTTCACGTGCAATAAAGCCATAACGAGCCAATATGGGCTTACCCCTTGGTCCGGTCACTGTTTTGGTTTTTTGTTGCATATACGGAAAAACCTGTGCAATGGTTGCTAAGAATCCTTCGCCCCCATCAGACATGGGTATTTTGATGCATTCTACTGTTGATAAAGCAGCATGCAATCCCGCTTCGATACAGTTTGCTGCATCAACAGCACTCAAAGACCCTTTTAAGGTGTCAGGGGCGATCAAAATGCGCATAATCTTTAAAGAAGGCTTGAAAGCCTGAGGTATCTGCAAATGCTGCCTTTAATCGATGGATTCCTTCGATAAGACTCGCTTCTTTTGTAGCTGTAGACAAGCGAATATAAGACTCATTGGCTACGCCTATTTTGCCAAAAGACTCTCTGTCCATGATAGCAACATGGTGCGCGTAGAGCGCAAAGAGTTGCAACACTTTGGTAGGAGAGGGAGGATTGGTGGGATTAGCCGCCTGTAATTCGGCCGAAGACAAATCCAAAATCCCTAAGTTTTGTAAACATTTTTCAATGTTGGGAAACAGATAAAAAGTGGCTTGTGGTACATGGCAGTGCAATCCTGGGATGGTCTTAAGCGCGCTAATGGCCGTATCTCGCCTTTGTTGAAAAGAGGAGACCATCGATTGAATAAACGAGATGCTCTTAGGATTTTCGAGCGCAACACGGGCCCCTTCTTGGTTATAAGGGGGGATACAAGAAAAATAATTGATGTTTAAATTTTTAAATACCAAGGCTTCTTCGATGGTAGGAAAAATAGCATAGCCTACTCTGCCACCTGTCCAAGCAAAGCTCTTAGAAAAGCCACTGCTAATAATCGTGATTTTTTCCATGCCGGGAATACTGGCAATGGAATGGTGTTTATTGCCTTCGAAAAGAATATCTTCATAAATTTCATCAGAATAGACGCGTACTTCGGGGCCACATTTTTTTAAAATAACATCGCTAAAGCCTTCTAAAGCGGCGCGTGTAATGGTGCCTCCGGTTGGATTGGAGGGAAAATTTAAAAAAATTAATTTTGTTTTAGGGGTAATCAGTTCGGCCAATTGCTCGCTTGAAAAAGAAAATCCCTGGGATTCAGAGAGTTTTAGTGGCACAGGCGTTGCGCCAACATAACGCACAAAGGATTCAAAAATAGGGTACCCTGGGCTAGGATAAATAACTTCATCCCCCGGGTTGCAGTATGCTTGCTGACTGAACCCTATACATGTTTTTGCACCGGGAAACACCACGACTTGATCGGGTGAATAACGAACCCCCCGTGTTTTGTAGACATGTTCCACAATAGCAACTCGAAGGCTAATAATGCCTTGTGGATCGCAATATTTGGTATTATCGATATCTAGCTGGTGTTTGATTTCATCGATAATCCAAGCAGGGACAGGAAAATCAGGTTGCCCTAAATTAAGTGGCGCAACTATTTTACCTGAGGCTTCTGCACGGGCAATATGACGCCCAATTTTAAAAGCATTTTCGCTTGCTAACTGTGACAGTGAGTGTGCGTACAAGCCGGTCATAAACTGATCTCCCGTTGTGAATGCCTTTTTATTATACTGTGCTTTTGCTTCTGCACAACAGCAAGTAAGGCTTATCCTCTGCGTTGTGCGCCAATAAAGACAACTGATTTTCCTGTCAATACAATTTCCGTAGGGCTTTTAATGTGAATATTGCCATTTTTAAAGACAATTTTCGCACCAGCGTTTTGTAAAGTGAGTGTATCACGGGCGTTGAATGTAATGGTCTTTGCCCTAATGTCTACAGCCTGATTTGCTGTTAGGGTCACCTGGTTACTTTTGCCTGATTCACCCGAACATCTTAAAGACTTTGTTTCAAGAACAATATGCTGATTGGCGCTGACCAACAATTCAGAAGCTTTAAACTGCATAAAGGTGGCTTTAACAAAGAAATGGCCAGAGGTTTGCCAATCTATGTGTTGTTTAGCGACTAAGGAATAGGCATCTTGTAGAATAGACTCGTAACCCGTTGCCTGAATAGAGAGGGTGTGGGCTGTTTTCCAACGAATATCGTGCCCTGCATGCATATGGATACTGCCTGTCTCGGTTTTAAGCGTAATGCCTGGATTATCAGTATTTGCATTTAACTTAAGCATCTCTGTTTTATCTGGTGTAGCCAAATGAATAGAGGCCTGTTCTGGCGTGTCATTTAAGCACCATTCGTGACCACCAGCGGTGCGTACAAGTGCCTGCTGATGGTTTTTTTCGTTGACAACTGCAGGGCTTGCCAACGCACCCAGTATGATGGGGCAATGGATATTGCCATGTAAAAATCCAATTTCAACCTCTGTGCCCTGTCTATTCGGAAAATGCATGCCAGCCAAACCATTGCCTGCAGTACCCATTAATTGGGTAAACCGTGTTGATGGACTGGCCATACCGATTGGATTACGATCGCTGGTATCAAAAGGATATCGAAAGCGGTAGTGTCCCGTTTGATCAACCGCCCCTGCATCTGACGATGTGTCGATAGATTCTAGTTTTCCTCGTATAGGCGGCTGGAGTAGCGGGGGGTAACCATCGTATTTTTTAAATGAAATGTCCTCGGGTATTAACAAGAGGCGAGCTGTATAGCATCTGTTTGATGAGGGTCTGTTATGTTTGGGTCGATCCCCCAACTGTGTTGCAGAGTCGTTTCCTCTGTGTTCAATATCGACAATGATGTAGGTTTGATTCAATGCCAATACAGGATGATCACAAATAGCAATGGCATCACCTGGTTGTAAACCCATCATCGTTGTAGAAGCGACTGTCACTAAGCGTTGCCAATCAATACTGTCTTGCCTTACCTTTGCCAATAAGATCCCTTCTTGTTCGCTTGAAAATCCCAGGCCATGCGAATGGATACCCCTCCCTTGCTTAGACAGACCCGCCATTTTTTTCGCTTGTTTTCTCATCACCCAGGCATCTTTAGGGCTTGCTGGATTATATTCTGAATACACAGTGGCGTTTGGTAATACCTGACTTGAGGTACTGACTTCAAATAAAGACTGATCTGCTTGCGTAAAGCTTAGGGATACGGGTATACGTTTGCCGAAAGTATCTGTTAATAATAATTGATGGCGATCTTTTGTTTGCATAAAATAAAAAAATATCCCATATCGCCGGAGTAAACGCTCAAGATGCGCTAAATCATTTTCATTCTGTTGAATCCAACAGGCCACTTTAGGGTAATGTTTGGTTAAAGCAAAATCATAAAGCCCATGTTGGCCTCGTTGCCAACCGTATTGGGATAGACAGGCGTCAATGATTTCAGGAACCGTTTTATCGATAAAGACCCTGGAGCGAGGCTTTTGTGTTAAGGGATGTAAGGGAGAGCTAAGCGTTAAACGGTAACGATGTCCATCTGGAGTTGTGGGTAAGCACACAATCGTGGACAAATACCCATGAAATACGCTGTCACCGCAAGTCAATAAGGCGATTTGTTCCAATAATTGGGATGGTTTGACAGAGACAGTGGTTTGTATTTCTAATCCAAAGGCATAATGCTCGCTCAACCCATGTTGGCCACATCGATTGGCATACTCAAAGCCATGATAAATGTTGTTGTGCGTATGCCAACGTGTTTTTACCAGGCTTTCAAAGGAAAGCACCCGAAATTCGCCTGTTTTATCTAACAAATTGGATAATGCCGGTACCGTTAGCGAAAAAGTGGACACATTAAATCCAATTACCAGCGATGATAAGCAGGATGCCCAGGTTTCACCGCAACAAAGTGACCCACACAGCTGGCACAAACACGGTTGTCGGGACCGAACAAACTTGCTTTTACGGTAATCACGTCTGACAGTGTCAAGGGTTTACCTAAGGGTTCGATTTGTGAATATAGCCTAATAGGCTCTTTCGAAGGCGTGGGGCGTTTAAGACTGACATGAAAATCTGCGGTAACAGTGCAGGGGGGGGTTGGTAAGCCAAGCGTTGTCATTAAATACCAGGCTGCTGTCCAATTAGAATGACAATCTAAGAGTGCGCCAATAATACCACCATTTAAGACGCCTGGAAAAGCCTCGTGCTGTGGTTTAGGAGTCCAGGTTGCAGTTAATCCCAATGGATTGTTATCGTCGATAAAGCTTCTGAGTTTGAGTCCGTGGATATTTGCAGGACCACAACCAAAGCAGGCATTTTTAGGGGCATATTGTTCTTGCAAACAGTCATGGGACATAGGGGTTCCTTTAACGCGCAATGAGATCGTCTTGGGTAATTGGAGTTAGTTTGGCATAACTTAAAGAAAGCCACTTGCTGCCATAATGATCGAAATGAATATGGATGCGCGCATTTTCTAAAGAACCTTCTTGATCTAAAACCAAACCAGGGCCAAATTTAGGGTGATTCATGCGTTTCCCTATCAGGGCATGTTCAGGCTTGGGGGCCACTTTAACGGGTTTTTCGACAGTCGTACGCATTTGTGTGGTTTTATTCCAGTGAATAATCCACTGATTGCCTGGGGTATTTTCTTTTTTAGTGGGCAAGGCATTTGTATAGGTGGTCTCACCATAATGGGCTTTTTTAGTGAAAACAGGATAGGTTTGTTTTTGCATTAATCCTGGCGGAATTTCTGTTAAAAATCCAGAAGGACGGCGTTCTTCTTCTTTACCAAAAAGACGTCTTCTTTTGGCAAAAGTAAGGTGTAATACTTGCATTGCCCGAGTAATACCGACATAACACAAACGACGCTCTTCCTCGATACCATGTGGTGTACTGCGTGAAAAGTGACTTGGGAACAGTCCTTCTTCCATACCACAAATAAATACGACTGGAAATTCAAGGCCTTTTGCGGCATGCAAGGTCATGAGTTGCACGGCGTTTGTGGGATTTTTTCTTGATTCATTGCCTTCTAAAGAAGCATAAGCCATAAAATCCCGTAATAAATCCATGACAGAAAAATATCCTGCCGAAATATCACTCGTTGTTTCAGCCATTGTGGGATGATTTAGGGTAAAATCATGACAAGCATTGACGAGTTCTTGTAAATTTTCGACCCGATTTCTGGCTTGTTCGCTTTTTTGTTCTGCGTAAAAAGACAATAAGCCACTTTGGGTAATCAGGTTTTCGAGTAAAACCGACAAAGGTTGTCCATTGGCTTGTTGTTGTGTTTCTTCTATTAATTCAATAAAGCTTGTAAGGCCCAAACTGGCTTTACCAAGCATACCTCCATGCGTGTATAAGTGTTTTGCTGCTTGCCAATAGGTGCTCCCAAGGTTCTCTGCGATATCCCGTATTTTTTCAAAACTTTTGTGTCCAATCCCGCGATTAGGGACATTGATAACGCGCTCAAAGGCGGCATTGTCGTGTGGATTCAATATTAATTTGGCATAGCCTAGTGCATCTTTAATTTCAGCCCGTTCAAAAAAGCGTAAGCCACCATAAATTGCATACGCAATGCCTGAGCGTAAAAAAGCTTCTTCTAGTACGCGTGATTGCGCATTCGAACGGTACAGTACGGCAATACTTTTAGGGTCTTGCCCTTGCGCTATCCATTCACGCGTTTTGCGAACCACATACAAGGCTTCGTCTTCTTCATTGAAGGCTTCATATTGTTGAATACGTTCGCCCTCTACCCCTTCGGTCCAGAGTGCTTTACCAAGACGTTGCTCATTATTGGCAATCACTGTGTTCGCGGCGGTTAAAATGGTTTTAGTTGAGCGATAATTTTGTTCGAGACGTACCATTTCAGTATTTGGAAAATCTTTGGGAAAGCGTTGCATGTTTTCAATTTTTGCACCGCGCCATCCATAAATAGATTGATCATCGTCTCCAACCATCATGATCGATTCAGCTTTTTCAGCCAAGAGTTTAAGCCAAGCGTATTGAATGGTATTGGTGTCTTGAAATTCATCTACCAAAATATGTTGAAATTTTTCTTGATATTGTTGTAAAAGAGAAGGATTTTTTTGAATAAGTTCATAGGCGATAAGTAAAATATCCGCAAAATCGATGCGATGATTTTCTTTACACAGTTGTTCATATTGTCGATAAACAGCGATGGCTGTCTTTTCAAAGGCACTGTTGCTTGGGCTAAGGGCTAGGGTTGTTGCACGAATCCCATCGTCTTTTTTACGATTGATATATGACTGAATTTGCTTTGCTTCTGCTTGTTCATCGCTGATATTCAGTAATTTACAGGCTCGTTTGACCAGACGCAGTTGATCGTCACTGTCTAGTACTTGAAAGTGTGGACTTAAACCAGCCATTTCGTTGTGTGCGCGCAATAAACGATAAGCCAATCCATGAAAAGTGCCCATCCATAATGCACCGATGCGTATATCGCCCACCAAAGCTTGAAGGCGATCTTTCATTTCATTGGCTGCTTTATTGGTAAAGGTAACCGCTAAAATGCGATAAGGACTCGCTTGATGTTGTTGTATAAGATAAGCGATACGAGAAACCAATACCTTGGTTTTACCGCTGCCTGCGCCTGCTAAAACAAGTAGAGGGCCTAAGGGAGCAGTTACCGCACGAAATTGCTCTGTATTGAGCTGATTATAAGGAGGGGTATTGCTGAGTGATGTCATGACAAAGACGCAATAAATTCGAGCATTTTGGTTAGCCACTTATATAAAAAATATCTTAACAGAGAGACGACTACTATAACATAAAAAGAGGCTTAAAAGACAGGGTCACAAAGTCTTTCGACTTACTTTTTTGGCTGATTTTCGGTCTATTTGTTTCAAAGTTGGGTTTGTCTAGATAAAACACCGACAATCCCTAACCATTTGGCAGAATCATTGGGATCTTCAGTTGGGTTAATTTCTTCTATTAGGCTACTATTTTGTTGAATGTCTTGGGAGGACACTATGAAAGTAGACTTTCCTTTGATATTAAGAGAAGATTTAATGGTTGTGAGTCGTGCTTCAATATGAGATAAACAATCTTCAGGCGTGCTCATGGTGCTATCCTTGTGTATAGCTTTTTGCACAGTATAGTTGAGCCGATCAAAAAGCTTGATATATATCCACTATAGTAAATGGATAGATGCGCTTACTATTTTTAAATAGAATGAACAAGTTAGTAAACTGGGAGAAGCACAGATGGGCCAATTAATGAGTTTTTTATTTAATGTAGATTGCACAGGTAAAGAGGGAGCCTCCATTGTTACAGTCCCTGTCGTTGATAACAGTGGACCATTGGTTCGTTCTTTAGTGCAAGCGATTATTTATGAAAAAGAGCAATATCGAGAGCCAGAACGCGCTTTCCCTGAATATGTGACCCATTTTTTACTCAAAGAATATGCAGGCACAGTCGCTAAGGATATCAATGCATTACATGAACACGATAACGAAGCGCTCTTTAAACGCCAATCAATAGAAACAAAATGCGAAACAAGAGGCTATTCTTTGGTATGTATCAAACAAACCTTACTGACACTTGCTGCAAGATATAGTAGCGCTGCTGTTTTTTCTGAGTTATTGTCTCATCCACAGATTGATCCGAATATCGCTGATGAGGCAGGTGATACCCCTTTGCATATTGCCACAAAGCTTGGTCGCATGGATCTTGTCTTTTTATTACTCAACGATGACAGAATTGATATCGAGAAAAAAGATGCTTTAGGCGGAACAGCCCGTCGGTTGTCTGTTATTCAAAAATACAGCGATATAGAAGAGTTGATCATGAAGGTGTCTGCGGAAAAACCGAATCAGAGTTCTTGCGTGCCACATAGCGAACGTCTCTAAAGAACACATAAGCTCAGGTAAATTCTTTGAGAAACAAAAGGGCATTAAGCAAAAACATTGACCTTTGGTTTGGGTTTTTCCCAAGATTTTTTTTCAAAATTGGCCCGTAGGGAGCGTCTTCTGCGCTTGCTTGCGGTCGTAATGCCAATATTTTGGGGTAATTTATTCAGTACTGCCAGTAACGTTTCTCGTGTTTGTTGACATAAAATAGCGATGTCGCAACCAGCGGATAATGCGTGAATAATACGATCGCTTAAATCAGGATATATGCTTGCAGCGGTCATGGACAGGCAGTCGCTGAAAATGGCACCTTTGAAGCCGAGTTGTGTTCTTAAAATATCCTTAAGCCAGTAATTTGAATAACTTGCTGGTACTGGATCTACATGCTGATACACCACATGTGCTGTCATAATACCGCTTAATTGAGAGGAGAGTGTCGCAAAAGGCACTAAATCATTGGCTAAAATTTCTTCAAAGCGACGCGTGTCGATTGCTGTACTGGTATGTGAATCAGGTGCACAGCCGCCATGACCAGGGAAATGTTTCCCCACAGCGCGCATCCCTGCAGCGCGCATGCCCTTAATAAGTGCCTTACCCAAGGTAGCAACACTTTTTGGGTCAGCATGAAAAGACCTGTCTCCAATAACCGCACTAATGTGATTGTCAATGTCTAATACTGGCGCAAAGCTTAAATCAATCCCATAGGCCAAGAGTTCACTGGCGATGAGCCAGCCAATATGTTCTGCCGTCTGTAGACTTTTTTTCACATTTCGATCAAACAGTTGTCCTACCGTACGCATGGCTGGAATATGACTGAAGCCTTCCCTAAATCGCCATACCCGCCCCCCTTCATGGTCTACCGCCAAAATAAGGTTTGGCGCTATTGCGCGAATATTTTGAACTAAGGCACGTAATTGATCGGGATGTTCAAAATTGCGCGTAAACAAGACGAGTCCACCAACTGCCGGATGTTGCAACAAGGTTTTTTCGAGTGGCAGTAACGTTGGTCCATCCAAATCAATCCATACGGGTCCTTGACCCAATAAACTGGATTTAGCTACGGGTTGTCGATGGGAGGAAAGGCTTGATGGCTTCATCGATTTTCCAAAGTCTGAATAATCTCGTTCACATGGTCTTTAACATTCACTTTATACCATGCTTTTACAATTTTCCCAGTTTTGTCAATGATAAAGCTAGAGCGAATGGTTTTGCCTTGATCGGAAGCGCCATAGGCAGCGTGTACCTCTAAATTTGGATCACTTAGCAAGGCAAAGTTTAGGCCATGCTTTGCGCTGAATTTTTCATGGCTGTCAATGCTGTCTTTTGATATGCCATATACCGTTACAGATAAACTGTTCAGTCTTGCCATATTGTCTCTAAAATCACAGGCTTCGGTGGTACACCCAGGGGTATCGTCTTTTGGATAAAAATATAAGACAACGGTTTCACCCACGTGTTGGCTTAAGGTGTGTTTTTTTCCATCATCGCCTTGTAAGGTAAAGTCAGGTGCAGGTTGGTTTTTCGTTAACATCATCTTGTTCCCTCATACGGTCTATTTTACTTTAGATACCATGTATTCGACTGTTTTCTTAATTTCCTCATCATCGCAAGTTAGACAGCCACCTTTTGGTGGCATGGCTTTATACCCTTGAATAGCATGCTTGATCAGGGTTTCCATGCCTTGACTTAAGCGAGGTTGCCAAGCGGCTTTGTCGCTGAGCTTAGGCGAACCTGCGACCCCTGCATCGTGACACATTTTACAGGTATATTCATACCGCTTTTTACCAATATCTCCAGATTGGGTTGCAACCGGTGCGACGCCGGATGTGCCATAGTCAACGGTGACTTGTGCATCTGGGGCCAAACGTTTGGCAATCGCTCCCTCGTCTAAAGAGCCACTTAATGTCGCATATGCCACGAAAGGTAAGGATAAAGCTAAGCAACTTAATATGCACTTAGCCTGTTTAAAACGACGTTTCACAAATAGATACCCCTTAACAATTGTCTCCTGCGACATCCCTGACATTTTGTTTTGTACCCTCACTATTCTAGTGAATATTAGGTGGCTAGACTAGCCATTCTAATCCATGTACTATGTAACTCTTTTAAGCGCGCCCGTAGCTCAGCTGGATAGAGCGTTGGCCTCCGGAGCCAAAGGTCAGAGGTTCGAATCCCCTCGGGCGCACCAGTTTATCCACACAAAACATACAGAACAAGAGCGCGGGTTTTATGTCGTTTGGTTCCCCTGTTCCTATTGGACAGAATATCACAGAAGCTGTTCAAGCTCTAAGACAAGGAAAATTGTTGGGCTTTCCCACTGAAACTGTTTATGGGTTAGGGGCTGATGCCTTGAATGCGTCAGCGGTTTCCGCAGTATTCAAAGCAAAGGGGCGTCCTTTCGATCATCCTTTGATTGTGCATGTGGCAAGTGCTGACGAATTAGACAATTGGGCGATAGATATTCCGCCCATTGCGCGTTTATTGGCGCAGACTTTTTGGCCTGGCCCGCTTACCTTGGTATTAAAAAAACATCCCCGCGTTCCTATGGTTGTGACAGGTGGTCAAGAGACAGTGGCATTGCGTATGCCAAATCACCCTCTTACCTTGCGTTTGTTAGATAGGTTTGGTGGGGGTATTGTTGGGCCTTCTGCCAATCGCTATCAACGTGTTAGCCCAACTTCTGCACAAGATGTGCTTGAAGAATTGGGGGGCCAACTGGCCTATATTCTGGATGGGGGCGCTTGTACGGTTGGCATTGAATCAACGATTGTACGATGTGACTCAGAGGCTAAGCTACAGATATTACGACAAGGTGCTATTGGCCCATCCTCATTACAATCCATTCAATCATCGGCCTCAACGCTTATCTTGGCTAAGGCGTCTTCTGGTACTAAAACGCCAAAAGTGCCTGGCTCTGATGCTGTGCACTACGCGCCTATAAAACCGGTTTTTATGGCGACATATCCCGAATTGCAAGAAAGATTGCTCGCTGTCATGACATCCAATCCAGATCAGCTGATTTCTGTTTTGTCTTTTTCTTCAAAACCCAATGCCTTTTCTGCATGGCAGGCCTTAGACTGGCAAGTCATTCCACGCGATCATGTCGTGTATCAACAGCAACTGTATGCACGCTTAAGGGCATTTGACAGCGCATCTGCGACACAGCTG
>JBEAUL010000072.1:0-9441 GCA_041161475.1 Pseudomonadota bacterium
GATGTATATTATAAGAATGAAAAAAATGAATCTTTAATCACCTATGTTGTTTTTATTCAAGACATTAATTTATTTCAATTTTTATTAGAGCAAGGGGTTGATCCGTTTTATGATATGGAAACAATGACGCGTTTAAAGTTTCGGTTAGCGGCGGTGATGGAAGAAAAGCCGTATCAATTTAAAAGAATGCTAAGATTGCTTTCTGATTATTCAAAAACTGGTGCTATTTATGAACAATTTGAGTCAGATTTTTTAAAAATGATTGATAAATCGCGTTATTATATTCAGCAAAAAAATCAATTAGTGAGGGATCCAAGTTTAAATAGAGAAACTGGTGGGGCAGAAAATACGGAAGCCTCTGTTAATAACAGAGGACCCATTGTTGGACAAACATTTTATGGTGCAAAAAAGTTATTGAAGAGTCTTAATGATAAAGAAAAGATATTAAAAGACTTTAGAGTGGAATTGAATAAAGAATTATTCCAGATATATTTAAAAATGACTTCTAAATGGACCTTGGAAAAGAAAAAATCGAATACACTAGAACAAGAAGCATTAAATAAAAAAGAAATATTTAAAAAAAAGTTGCCCTCAGATTTGGAAAAATATCTTGCGGTTAACTATTTTGGTTTTTCTTATGAAGACATTCGATCAAAGAATAAAGGATTAAGCAACCCTTTATCCAAAAATAGTACATCGATAAAAATAGGTATGAAACACTAATGCGATAAAACAAGGATAAAAAACCATTTTTTTATGCCTGAAGTGTGTATCAGAATCTTTGGGCATAAAAATAAATAAAGCAATCTGACTCAAAGATCTGGGTGGAGAATTCTGCATAGGTTTGTTAAAATGAATTTTCATGATAAAAACATATTCCAAGGAATGGGTATGGAAGAAGATATTTTACGTTATGCCGAACGGATGGGCTGTCAAGAATTACACATGACGGTCGATAAAACAACGGGGTTGCATGCTGTTGTCGCTATCCATAACGTTGCACTGGGGCCTGCCCTTGGAGGATGTCGTTGTTTAGAATATCCTGATACCTTTTCTGCAATAGAAGATGCCATTCGTTTGGCCCGAGGGATGACATATAAGGCTGCGATTTCAAATCTTCCCTTGGGGGGTGGCAAGGCCGTTTTACTAAAACCGAAGAAAATCCTCGATCGAACAAAATATTTTAGGGCTTTTGGTCGATTTTTAGATAACTTGGGTGGCCGGTATATTACCGCAGTAGACAGTGGGACTTCTACCGCAGATATGGATGCCATTTCAATTGAAACCGCCCATGTAACTAACACCACCACACACCGATTGTTTTCGATGGCCGATCCCTCCCCGATGACGGCAACAGGTGTTTTAAGAGGAATACAGGCAGCGGTAAAATTTGTTTTAAAGAAAAACAGCTTAAAAGGGATCCATGTCACTGTGCAGGGATTAGGGCACGTTGGGTATGCCTTGGTTCAACAATTACAGGCGGCAGGAGCAAGAATAACTGTTTTTGATATTAACCCAGAATCAGTTGCAAAATGCTGTAATGAATTTGGGGTAGACAGTGTACCAACTTTAGAAGATTTAATTGAGACACAAGCAGATGTTTTTGCCCCTTGTGCACTGGGTGCAATTATCAATGATAAGACGATTAAAAAATTACAAGTACCGATTATTGCCGGTGCGGCAAATAACCAGTTAGCCGAAGACCATCATGGTGATTTATTACAGCAAATGAATATTTGTTATGCCCCTGATTATGTGATTAATGCCGGTGGCTTAATCTACGTTGCGGGTCAATACACTCGGATGACGGAAAATGAAAGTAAAGAAAAGGTCAATCAAATTTATGATACCTTGATGACTATTTTTCAACGCTCTGTTAAAGAAAAGCAGTCTACACACAAGATTGCTGATAAGATTGTCGAAGAAAAATTACAAAGAGCACCTTAAACCATGCAAGGCGACACAACAAACATACCCACTCAAGTCGTCAAACAGTTCGAGATCACCTACACACAATGTTTACAAGCAGATGGCACGGCGCTGGCACTGCCACATTTTGCAAATCCAGATCATCTTAAGCGCTTATACAGTGCCTTAACCCATACACGTTTATTTGATGCAAAGGCAATTGCCTTACAACGAACGGGCAAAATGGGTACCTATCCTTCTGTATTGGGCCAAGAAGCCATTGGCGTTGGCATTGGGGCCGCCATGTCACCTGCCGATGTACTGTGCCCTTATTATCGAGAATTGGGTGCGCAATTGTGGCGAGGCGTAAAAATGGCCGAAATTTTGGCTTATTGGGGAGGAGATGAACGTGGTAACGATTTTTCGGCCACCCGTCAAGATTTTCCTATTTGTGTTCCGATTGCAAGCCAGACATTACATGCGGTTGGTGTCGCGACCGCATTACAGTATCGTAAGATTCCACAAGCCGTTGTGACGGTCATAGGAGATGGTGGGACTTCGCGTGGGGATTTTTATGAAGCCATGAACTTAGCGGGCGTATGGCAATTACCGGTTGTGTTTGTGATTAACAATAATGGTTGGGCTATTTCTGTACCCAGCGCAGAGCAAACACATGCAGAAACTTTCGCTCAAAAAAGTATTGCAGCGGGTATTATGGGCGAGCAAGTCGATGGAAATGATGTGATTGCGGTGCAGTATGCAGTAGAAAGAGCACTGAATAAAGCAAAAATGGGCGGTGGTCCGAGCGTTATCGAAGCCATTACCCATCGTATGGGCGATCACACCACAGCAGATGATGCGCGCCGATATCGAGATGAATCAGTATGGAAAGCCTATCAGGCCTTAGATCCGATCTTGCGTCTAAAAACGTATTTGGTTGGACAACAATTATGGGATGAGGTACAAGAGCAATCCTGTAAAGACAAATGCACGGCAGAGATCGCACTTGCAGTAGCTGAATATGAATCAATGCAACCGATGCCAGTTTCATCGATCTTTACCCATCTATATGCCAATTTGCCCTCTGATTGTCAAAAACAAATAGATGATGCAGTAAAATGGTATGGATGAAATTACGTTAATTGAAGCAGTTAATCGTGCATTGGCTTGGGCTTTAAACACCGATCCGGATGTTATCTTAATAGGTGAAGACATTGGCAAGAATGGTGGCGTGTTTCGTGCAACGATAGGGCTTCAAGAGCGATTTGGGGCAGGTAGAGTGCGTGATACCCCACTGTCAGAAAATTTAATTGCAGGGATGTCTGTTGGTATGGCATCGATGGGTTTAAAGCCGGTTGCAGAAATTCAATTTATGGGTTTTATGTATGCGGCTTTTGACCAAATTATCAGTCATGCCTCGCGTTTGCGTCACCGCACCAGAGGACGTCTAACTTGTCCATTGGTGATTCGATCACCTTATGGGGCTGGGATCCATGCGCCTGAACACCATTCAGAAAGCACTGAAGCGTTGTTTGCGCATATTCCCGGCTTACGCGTTGTGATACCTTCTTCTCCCCTAAAAGCCTATGGATTGTTGTTGGCAGCCATTCAGGATAAAGATCCGGTTATTTTTTTAGAACCCAGTCGTATTTATCGCTTGTTTAAACAAGTTGTACCAGATAATGGGGAAACCTTGCCTTTAGACACTTGCTTTATTAGCCGAGAAGGAAAAGATATTAGCTTGGTAAGCTGGGGGGCTTCGTTAAGAGAAACACTTGAGGCAGCGACTCAATTATCCACGCAGGGTATTGAGGCAGAAGTGATCGATGTGGCGACGATTAAGCCCTTAGATATGGAGACCATATTGGCATCTGTATCAAAAACAGGACGTTGTGTTATCGTACACGAAGCGGTAAAAACCTTAGGCGTTGGGGCAGAAATTGCGGCACGATTGGCGGAAGAAGGCTTGATGAGTCTGTTGGCACCAATAAAGCGGGTGACTGGATATGATACAGTGGTGCCACTGTCGAGATTAGAGCATTGCTATATTCCGAGTGTCGAGCGCATTATAGGTGCGGTACATGAAACCATGACGTTTTCTTAAGCCCAGTGCGATAAGTGATCAATATAAGGATATAACATCATGTCGATATTTAAATTACCTGATTTGGGTGAGGGGCTACAAGACGCAGAAATTGTGCATTGGTTGGTTGCGGTGGGAGATACGGTTGCCTTAGATCAGCCCTTGCTTGCAGTGGAAACGGCAAAAGCGATTGTGGAAGTGCCATCTCCTTTTCAAGGAAAAATAAAACAATTGCATGCAAAACCGGGTGAAGTGGTTAATATTGGCGCAGCGTTGGTTGAATTCGAGTTAGCTGAAGACCCACAGGAGGGTATTCGCGATACGGGTACGGTTGCTGGTGCCGTTGCAACGGGTAATACCGTGGTTGATGAGCCGATTATTACACGACAGGTGACCCGTGAGGTACAAAAAAATCATCAATCCATAAAAACGACGCCTGCCGTACGTGCTTTGGCTCAGCGACTGAATGTAGATTTGTCTTTGGTGACCCCAACGGGTCCAGAAGGGTTACTGACCATCAAGGATGTTGAGCTTTTTTTCTCTGCTTCTGATAGTAGACCGATCGTGACCGATGGAGAACCCTTAACAGGGGCGCGTCGTGTGATGGCGCAGGCTTTAAGCCATGCCCACGCTCAGGTAGTGCCTGTAACTTTGTCAGAAGATGCTATTTTATCTTCGAATCGAGTATATAAAGATATCACCGTTGATATCATTTTAAGTATCGTGAATGCTTGTAAAGCAGAACCTGCCTTAAATGCATGGTATCATGCTGAAGCAGGGACGAGACAGTTATTTACAGAATTGAATTTGGGTATTGCCATGGATAGCCCTGAGGGATTACGGGTTCCGGTGATTAAAAAGGTGAATACCTTATCCCCTGAGGAGATTAGGCGGGAATTAGAAAATTACAAAAAAGCGGTTGCAGATAAAACCATTCTACCAGCGCAGATGCAGGGGGCTAGCTTTGTGCTCTCTAATTTTGGTAAATTTACGGGACGATACGCAAACCCTTTGGTTGTTCCGCCCAGTGTAGCAATATTGGGCTGTGGTCAGTTAAGAAAAATGCCGGTTGTAAAAGGCAATACCATTGAGGTTGGTACGGTATTACCGCTGTCATTAACGATCGATCATCGGGTGATTACCGGTGGAGAAGCAGCCCGATTTTTAAGAAGTTTAATACAAACCTTGGTAGCAGATAAATGACATTGGCATTAGAAATTACTGGATTAAAAAAAGTATATAAGAGTGGCGTAGAAGCTTTAAGAGGTATTGATTTACAAGTTGAGGCAGGCAGTTTTTTTGGATTATTGGGGCCAAATGGGGCAGGAAAATCAACAAGCATTGCGATTATTTCATCATTGATTCAAAAAACAAGCGGACAGGTAAATATTTTTGGTGTCAATCTCGATGAAGACAGAGATAAAGCAAAAACATTTTTGGGTTTGGTGCCTCAGGAATTCAATTTTAATCAGTTTGAAAAAGTGTCTGATATCTTAATCAATCAGGCAGGATATTATGGACTTTCGCGTCGTCAAGCCATGCCTAAAGTGGAGTATTATCTTCATAAACTCGGATTATTTAAAAAACGCAAAGCAACCGCAAGAGATTTGTCGGGCGGTATGAAGCGAAGATTAATGATTGCAAGGGCTTTAGTGCATGAGCCAAAAATGTTAATACTCGATGAGCCGACGGCGGGCGTTGACATCGAAATTCGACGAGATATGTGGCATTTTTTAAAAGAAATTAATGCACAAGGTGTGACCATTATTTTAACAACCCATTATTTAGAGGAAGCAGAGCATCTTTGTCGTCAATTGGCTATTATTGATCATGGTGAAATTATTGCCAATACTTCAGTAAAAGAATTACTGGTGAAATTAGATAAAGAGCAGGTTATCTTAGATTTAAAATCCCCTTTACTTAAGATGCCAGATATTCCTTCTATAAAATTGCAAAAAATAGATGATTGCACCTTAGAGGTCACTTTTAACAAACATTTGGTGATGAATGACTTGTTTGCTTTACTCAGTAAGGAAGGTATTCAAGTCATTAGTATGCGAAATAAATCAAATCGTTTAGAAGAATTATTTTTACAATTGGTTGGGAATAAATCGCATGATGCATTATGAACGTTGGCCTCGATATAGCATTGCATTGTATACCCTGGCACGAAAAGAAGTGGTTCGATTTTTTCGGATATGGAGTCAAACTTTGGTACCCTCTATTGTCAGTATGGCGTTATATTTCGCTATATTTGGCAAATTGATTGGACAACGTGTGGGGGAAATGGGGGGACAGTCATACATTAATTATATTGTCCCTGGATTAATCATGATGTCCGTGATTACCAATGCCTATGCCAATGTGGTATCTTCCTTTTTTGGCTCAAAATTTCAACGTAATATCGAAGAAATGTTGGTTGCGCCAATGCCCAGTGCCTTGATTATGTGGGGTTATCTTATTGGTGGTACTTTACGAGGGCTTATTGTGGGTATGCTGGTGTATTTTGTCGCCAATTTATTTACACAATTGCCTATTCAATATACGGGCATGATGATCTCGGTTGCGATATTAACGGCTTTTTTATTTTCGTTAATGGGATTACTCAATGGTATTTTTGCCAAAAAGTTTGATGATATCAATATTGTGCCTACCTTTGTGTTAACACCATTGACCTATTTGGGTGGGGTTTTTTACTCCGTTGAACTTTTGCCCCATTTTTGGCAAAAGTTGACTCATTTAAACCCTATTTTTTATGTCGTTAATGCGTTTCGGTATGGTATGTCTGGATATTCAGATATTTCAATTTATTCAGGTTTAGGGGTTATCTTAGGTTTTATCTTGGTTTTTTATTTGCTGGTTTGGTTCTGTTTCGAAAAAAGAAGTGATGGTTCTTTTTAGTGTCTGCATTGATTTTTATAACATAAAAGTGTACTGTCTCTTCTCACGAATAAGTGTTGGAGACAATGATGCGGTATTGCTTACCCGATACATATAATGTAGACACTGCTTACGCAGCACCAGATTTATTAAGCGCGTTAAAAGCGGATCGTATTGATCCGGTGGATTTACAATCGCTAAAAATTACAAAAATAGACCCCAAAAAAAATGAGTTAGTTGAGATATTCGATATTTTAACAGAAAATCGGTTAATTAATGCGATATTACACCTAGATTTAAGTTACAATGCCTTAGTTGAAATACCGGATGGATTATTCAAAGCCTGTGGACAGTTAGAAAAACTTGCTTTGCAAGGCAATTGTTTGACGCATATTTCTGATAATTTATTGGCTGATTTACCCAATCTACGGTATTTAAACCTCAGTAATAACCATATTAAGCACCTGCCAAATACAGCTTTTCTTGAATTGAAAAACTTAATTTCACTCGATTTGAGTCGCAATCAAATTGAAAAGATATCAGGTCCTGTATTCGAACCCTTATCGAGTCTGGTAACCCTAAATCTCGCACATAATCATATTCGTTGTCTATCACAAGATGTTTTTTATCATCTGGTACAGCTACAATCATTGCAATTAAATAACAATGCGTTATCTAGTAAAAATGCTTTTGAGGAAAGCATTTTTTGGGATTTATATTCACTGCAATGGTTGAATTTAAGTGAAAATCAGATAGAATCAATGCCGGAAAAGTTATTAAGAGGAATGCCTTATTTAAAAAGAATAGATTTAGAAAATAATGCGTTATCTTGCTTGCCTTATAATTTTTTTTATGGATTATGTTATTTAGAGCACATTACACTGACTGGAAATAAATTAGAAAGGCTTCATCCAGACCAGTTTTTTGGTCTACAAAAATTGATTTCCTTACATATGGGTACAAATAAGATTGAGCATATCCCTGCATCATTATTTTTACATCAAACATCGTTAAAGTTAATTAATTTCAGTAAAAATCGGCTCTCAACTTTTCCACTGACATCAGTTGAACATATTGCTTCTTTAAAAACAATTAATATCAGTGATAATCCAATGGATAAAAAAGAATCCGCTGAAATTGAGGCATGCGCCTCTAAATTACCCATGCGCATTTCAGTATGAAAAAGTTAATTGTACATGAGTGCTAAAAATTGGGCATGAATCTGCGATGGAAGAAACGTAGACAAAACACGCTGATACCCTGCTTGACCAAAAGCAGCCCTGACATCGGGATGGTGCACAAGATAGTTGATTGCTTCGAATAGAGACTGGCTATCTCGAGGTTTGACAAGTAAGCCATTTTCTTTATCGATAACCACTGAGCGACAGCCGGGTACATCGGTTGTAATAATGGGCCTACCGCAGGCGGCTGCTTCAAGCAAGCTTTTCGGCAGGCCTTCTCGATAAGAGGGTAAAATGGCAATATGACTGTCTGCATAGGCTTGTGCAACGGTATGACAAAATCCTTTCCACTCTACTAACCCTGCAGTATCCCATTCTTTGAGCTGTGCTTCGCTAATTGTTGCTGGATTTTGTAAATCGGGTGTACCGTATAAAATAATGTTAACATTGAGATTACTGTCGTGGCATAATTTGGCTGCCTCTACTAATTCTCCTATCCCCTTATCCCATAGCATGCGAGAGATGCAGACAATATTAACAGGAGGCTCTTTTGGAAAGGGTTTTACTGGATAGTCAGATGGATTGATCCCACAACCTGGAATAATAACGACTTTTTTTGAACTTGTTTTTTTAGACAAACAGCCTGCTTGTATCAGTGTTGCTTGGTCATCGGTATTCTGTAAAACAAGGGTACTTGGTGTTAGCCACAGTAAAATGCGTACACAACGACTAAATAGATGACGAAACACTGTTTGCTTTAAACGTTTAAAAAAAGAAGCAGACCCTTCGGTGGGTGGGGTAAATAAATGTCCAAGTCCCCCTAAGGCGTTAATAACGCGTCGCACACGCGTGAGCCATGCAATCGTTGTTCCAAATACCAGAGGCTTAATGGCGACATGAAATGCAATGTCCGGTTGATAGTGTCGATAAATACGAAATAATTCAAGGCAGGCACGCAAAGAACTGGTGGCAGATTGATGCCCTCTTTGAAAATGTTTCAGGGGAAAAACAGTTATGCCTGCTTTTTCAATGGTTTCTTGATGTTCGTGGCATCGTGTTGCAATAGCAACAATAAATCCCGCTTGTTGAAAAGACAATGCCAATTCAAAGCGATGAGACATAAAATAATGGTCTTCTGCAATTAAAAAAAGTATTTTTTTAGCTGGATTATTCAATTGACACGCTCTTTTTTAGGTAAATACATGATTGTAATGGTTGATTGACCTGAAATCAATAAACCCATTGTTTGTCTGTAAAATAGCTTATTGTTGGAATGGATAGAAGCTTGGTAGATGTAAAATCTGGGTTAAGGCATCTAATGCCGTCTCTGTTTCCACAAGCAGCTGCGGGTCAATCAAATCTTCTATAGAAAGTCGATCGCGATAATAC
>JBEAUL010000080.1:0-9841 GCA_041161475.1 Pseudomonadota bacterium
AAGAAACACTTATCGCTCTTGAACCAACGCCTGAAAATAAACGCGAAAAAATGAACCTATTTTTTTATTATCAACACCACTATCATCCACATGCCTGCTATCACAAAGCAACCAAAAACCCATTAAAAGAGCGCTCCATCCACGCTGTTAACGGTTTATATGGTTATTTCTGTAATAAAGAAGCAGAAAAAAAATTAAAGGCATACAAATAATTTGTTGTCTTGCTCGATCAACTCAAATGTTTGTATGCTTTCAAAGGCTGGCGCTAGGGTTGGATTCCCTGTTTTTAAGCAAAACTTTGCGCCATGAAATGGGCAAACTATTTCTTTATTTTCGATATGTCCATCGACCAGAGGTAGATCTTCATGGCTACAGCGATTCTCGAAAGCGTATACGGCCCCATCTAGATGACATATCATAATAGATATACCGTCTATTTCTACAATTTTACGTGCCCCTTCAGGCAATTCGTCTACATGACAAACCGGATAGTAAGCCATCTCTCCCTCTCCTCTATTATTATTTATAATAGCCCTAACTCTAGTTTAGTCGATTCACTTAAATTGTCAGGAGACCAAGGCGGATCCCAAACAAGTTCCACTTTTACAGAGGCCACACCCGGCACTGTAATGACTTTTTCCTCTACGGTTTGAGGGAATGTCTGAGCAACTGGACACATTGGGCTTGTTAAGGTCATGGCAATATATACCTCATTCCCATTCTCAATAAGAATTTTGTATATTAAGCCCAAATCGACAATATTTGCATTTGGAATCTCTGGATCGAAAATGGTTTGTAAAGCCGCTGTCACCTCTGCTTCCGTTACAGCAGAAACATCGCTATTACCTACCGTATTTTCAGGTTCATCGTTAAACAGGGCATCAAACAGCATCATGAAGGATTCTCTTTTTGTTGTGCTTTTAAGGCTGCCAAAGCAGTATGCCAGGCTAAGGTTGCACATTTAACCCGTGCTGGAAAAGCCCTCACACCTGTCAGCGCTTGAACCTTACCCAAGGTTTCGGGAGGTGTTATTTCTGTGACCAGCACTTCCTTAAAAATACACCACAAGGCTTCTACTTCCGCAGGCGTTTTTCCTTGAAATAATTCTGTCATCAGTGAAGCAGAAGCCACCGAAATGGCACAACCCTTACCTTCAAACTGAATGTCTTTGACACGCCCATCTTTTACACGCAAATAGACAGTGACTTTATCACCACATAAAGGGTTCACGCCTTCGGCTTGCCCGACTGCACTGCCACTAAGACAACCATAATTTCTTGGCGCAGTACCATGATCTAAAATAAGTTCTTGGTACAAACTGTATAACTCGTTCATACTGACTGTCCTTTAAAGAATTTCTTGACATCTGCTAAAGCATGCATACATTGATCAATATCTTGTTGTGTATTATAAACACCTAAAGACACTCTTGCGGTACCTGAAATGCCATAAAAATCCATGATCGGCATCGCACAATGATGCCCTGTACGAATGGCTACCCCTTGTCTGTCTAAGATGGTACCAATATCATGCGGATGGATACCCTGCATGATAAAAGAGATGGCGCCGACTTTAGGTAGCGCATCTCCAACCAAGGTAATGCCTGGCATTGCTTGCAATTGCGCCATCGCATAGCGCAATAATTGTTGCTCAGTGTCATGCACCCTATTGATATCCAGTGCTTGTAAAAAATCAATTGCGGCACCCAAGCCAATCACTTCTCCAATGGGTGGTGTGCCTGCCTCAAATTTGTGTGGAATATCGTTGTAGACTGTTTTTTCAAAAGTAACAGTGCTAATCATTTCTCCGCCACCCTGATAGGGAGGCATTTTTTCCAGCCAAGTACGCTTTGCGTACAACACGCCCACGCCCGTAGGGCCATACATTTTATGGCTGGAAAACACATAAAAATCACAGTCCAATGCCTGAACGTCAACCGGTAAATGTGCAATGGCTTGTGCGCCATCTAAGAGTACCGGGATATTTTTTGCTCGCGCCATCGCAATAAGTTGCTCTACGGGCAAACGTGTTCCCAAGGCATTTGAGACATGCGCCAATGCCAATAATTTCGTTTTTGGCCCCAACAGAGTCTCTATGTTACTTAGATCTAAATTCCCCTCTTTTTTCATGGGAATCACACGTAAAATGGCGGATTTTCTTTGACACAGCAATTGCCAGGGCACAATATTCGAGTGATGTTCTAGAGCCGATATCAAAATTTCGTCCCCAGGACCAATGGCCAACTCACCAAAACTGCTGGCAACCAAATTAATGGCATCGGTTGTGCCTTTCACAAACACACACTCTTCGACTGCTTTAGCATTCAATAGACGACGGACTTTTTCGCGCGTTGCTTCGAACGCTTGAGTGGCTACTTGACTCAAGTAATGCACACCCCGATGAATGTTGGCATTTTGTGTCAAATAGTACTGCTGAAGGGCATCGATCACGACCTGTGGTTTTTGTGTCGTTGCTGCACTGTCCAAATAAGCCAAGCGTTTTCCCTCATATAAAGATTGTTTTAAGATGGGGAATGCCGCACTAACATCACGCATGAGATTCTGTCACTCCAGAAACAGGCGATTGCTCGGTCACTATAGGCACTGGTATAGCCAATAACTGGGCACGTAATTCATCAACAAGCACGGGAGAAAAAGCGCTTAAGACAGGTTCAATGAAGCTGTCAATCAACATTTTTTTTGCTTCCGCAACAGGAATACCACGAGACTGTAGATAAAATAAGGCTTCATTATCCAAATAACCTACGGTTGCCCCGTGGGTACAACGTTGAATATTGTCATGATAAATTTCTAATTGAGGTCGGCTGTTAATTGTCGCCTCTCGTGAAAGCAGTAAATTTTTATTTTCTAACTGCGCGCTATTTTGTGCAGCACCTTCGGGTATGACAATTTTTCCTGTCACACTTGAAGCACCACGTCGTTCAGCAACACCACGAATCATCACATCACTTTCACCGTAATTTGCTTTATGTTGTACTTCCAAATGGGTGTCAAGGCTGTCTTGATGGCTTGCCCAATGTAAACATTTGACGGATGCTTTTGCATGATCGCCTATCAGAGAAAGAATGACATTATGACGATGTTGTTTACCACCAGAAGAAATGGTACGCAGGTCGTAGGCAGCCTTATCATGAATATTCACATTCAGATCAGCTATTGCCGTCATACCCGAAGTGGCCAAAGACAGGCGATGGTGTTGTACCTGTGCACCTACTGCCACGCGCATCTCTGCTTGACCATAACAAAGACCACGAAGATTATTGTCGTACAAATCCCCATGAATCTCGACAATTGTCGCGGACACCCCTTTCTCTATTTCCACACAATGTCGTGCAAATACCGCTTGTTTGGAACGGCTACCCGTATAAAAGTGCAGAACATACAAAGGTTCTGTTCTTGTTTCGCTCACTATCCAGTGCCATTTTCGACCTTGTTGTGACAAGGCCGCTTCTGCACAAACCTTTAGCCAGGCGGGACTTGGCGAATACGCCTGTAAATCGCCAGGTAATTCACCCGAAGTTAATGTTATCCCTGCCGGACAGCGTTCCGATTGTCCTACCAAAGATCCATTTTCAAATACAAAAACAGTACTATTTGGTGGCAACATGGACTGATAGAGCGTTTCCCAATCAATTTTTTCACCCGCCAAAGGTATTTCATTTGCCCAAGCATAATCCTGAAAATTGGACTCCGCTATTTTGGTATATTTCCACACTTCATCCATCGACATGTTGAGCCTCTGATAACCAGCTATAGCCTTTGGCTTCTAGCGTTTGTGCGAGCAATTTATCCCCTGAATGCACGATTTTTCCTTCAGATAACACATGTATGTAATCTGGTTCAATATAATCCAATAATCGTTGGTAATGCGTAATCAATATGATAGAGCGTGATGCATTCCGCAAGGCGTTGACGCCTTGCGCCACAATTTTAAGGGCATCGATATCGAGTCCTGAATCGGTCTCGTCTAAAATGGCTAAACGTGGCTCGAGCAAGAGCATTTGTAAAATTTCATTCCTTTTTTTCTCTCCCCCAGAAAAGCCTTCGTTCACACTGCGTGTCAACAAAGATTCAGCCATGCCCAGCATGGCCATTTTTTCTTTGGTTATCTTTAAAAAATCGACCGCATCTAAGGGTTGTTGTCCCTGTCTTTTACGTAAAGCATTCAATGATGCGCGTAAAAATTGGGCATTCGAGACGCCAGGAATTGCAACAGGATACTGAAATCCAAGAAAAATGCCCTGCCAAGCACACTTTTCTGGTGACCAAGTAGAGGTATCATGACCGTTATAGCGTATGCTACCCTCTGTAATTTGGTAATCTGGATGTCCCGCCAATACTTTGGCCAAGGTGGTTTTACCCGATCCATTCGGCCCCATAATCGCATGTACTTGGCCTGCGCCAACGGTCAAGTCAACGCCTTTTAAGATGGGTTTTTCTTGTACAGTGGCAAATAATGACTCAATGTGTAGTAAAGGTGCTTGTGACCTGTTCATGTAATCCTCTTAAACATATTGTTGTTTTGCGCTCTATCCAACAGCGCCCTCTAAACTGACTTCTAACAATTTTTGTGCTTCTACGGCAAACTCCATGGGTAATTCTTTGAAGACTTGCTTACAAAATCCATTGACCATCATGTGAATAGCGTCCTCTGGTTCAATCCCACGTTGACGACAGTAAAAAAGCTGGTCTTCACTGATTTTAGCTGTTGTGGCTTCATGCTCAACCATGGCCGTGGCATTTTTTGCCTCGATTACTGGAAAAGTATTCGCAGAACAGGTGCTTCCTAACAACAAAGAATCACACTGGGTATGATTTCTGGCATTATCTGCTCTTTTCCCCATTTTCACCAAACCACGATATGTATTTTTACCATGACCTGCTGAGATACCCTTAGACACAATGGTACTTCTTGTCCTTTTACCCAAATGAATCATTTTCGTACCGGTATCTGCTTGCTGATGATGATTTGTCAATGCAACAGAGTAAAATTCTCCGACACTGTCATCCCCTTGTAAGACAACACTCGGATACTTCCAAGTAATGGCAGAACCTGTTTCTACTTGGGTCCAAGCAATTTTAGCACGCTGACCTTGGCATAAGCCTCGCTTCGTGACAAAGTTATAAATACCCCCAACCCCATTTTCATCTCCAGGGTACCAGTTTTGCACCGTGGCGTATCGAATTTTAGCATCATTTAAGGCAACCAACTCAACAACCGCAGCATGTAATTGATTTTCATCCCGCATAGGCGCGGTACAGCCTTCGAGATAGCTGACTGTACTGCCTTCGTCTGCGATAATCAGGGTTCGCTCAAATTGTCCTGTCATGGCTGCATTAATCCGAAAATAGGTAGATAACTCCATCGGACAGCGTACCCCTTTCGGGATATAACAAAACGATCCATCGCTAAAGACTGCCGCGTTTAAGCAAGCAAAAAAATTATCGGTATAGGGCACCACCGATCCCAAATACTGTTGCACAAGTGCCGGATGGTTTTGCACCGCTTCCGAAAATGAACAGAATATAATGCCTTCTTTGGCCAAACGCTCTTTGAATGTCGTGGCCACTGAAACGCTATCGAAAACAGCATCAACCGCCACATTTGATAAGCGCTCTTGTTCTTTTAAAGAGATGCCTAATTTTTCGTAAGTACGCAATAACTCGGGATCAACTTCGTCTAGACTGTTTAACTTTTTTTGTACCTTCGGCGCAGAATAATATACTATCTTCTGGTAATCGATAGGGGGGTAATCGGCCTCGGCCCAATGCGGTTCTTTCAAAGTTAACCAATGGCGATAGGCTTTTAATCGCCACTCTAACATAAACGCAGGCTCGCCCTTTTTTTCCGAAATGAGGCGTATGTGATCTTCACTTAGGCCCGCGGGAATGGCATCTGATTCAATCTCTGTTACAAACCCAGCTGTATATTCTGTATTGACCCACTGGTCAATCGTACTACTTTCGGGCGTCTTGTTTTCGAGCATATGCATCCATCTTTTCAATTGAAGCTAACTATTTGGCCCCAGTTTACCCGAAAATGCAAGCGATTGCATGGGGTCTTAGGGGTAAGCGATACCTTTTAATACAAAATTCAAGTAGAATACCCCTTTACGAGTGTTTTTTTAAGTTATAGACCTCAGGAGAATATGCATGAAATTTTTATCTGGTAAACGCGCCCTGATTGTTGGGTTGGCCAGCCAACGCTCTATTGCAGCTGGCATTGGTGCAGCACTGCATGCAGCCGGGGCAGAACTGGCACTAACCTATCAAAATGATAAATTGAAGTCCCGGGTTGAAGATATGGGTGCCGAATGGGGCGCCAAGGTCTTTATGCCTTGTGACGTGAGCCAAGATGATCAGATTACCGGTGTGTATGAAACATTGAAAGATGCCTGGGGAAGCCTAGATATTTTGGTGCATTCTGTGGCCTATGCCCCGGCCGATCAACTCGAAGGAGATTATCTGACCCATATTAACCGCGAAGGCTTTAGAATCGCGCATGACATCAGTGCCTACAGCTTAGGGGCTTTAACTAAGGCTTGTTATCCCTTAATGGAAGGGCGCCAAGGCTCTATCCTGTCGCTTACCTATTTAGGTGCTGAACGTGTCGTTTCTAACTACAATGTGATGGGCGTTGCTAAAGCCAGTTTAGAGGCCAACATCCGTTACCTAGCTTCAAGTTTAGGACCCAAGGGCATTCGAGTAAATGGTATCTCTGCTGGCCCTATTCGCACATTGGCCGCATCTGGTATTAAAGATTTTCGTAAAATGCTGGACTACAATCAAAAGGTTTCTCCATTGCGTGAAAATGTTACCATTGAGCAAGTCGGTAATGCAGCCGCATTTTTAGCCTCTGATTTATCTTCGGGTATTACTGGGGAAATTTTGCATGTGGATGCTGGCTACCATATTGTGGCTACGCCAGATATTATCTAACTCAATCTAAACACACTAGGGGCGCCCTGCTTTCTCTTTTAGACAACAGGGTATCCCCAGTGCATTGTTAAGAACGGGCTCTAACACGCGCCGTAGGTACCTCACCCATCGGGACTTTTGATAAACGCGCTTGAATGCGCAACATTGCCTGGCTGTGTATTTGGCTGATACGCGACTCACTCACACCCAACACATCGCCCACCTCACGTAAATTTAAGTCCTCATCGTAATATAAAGCCAAAACGAGTCTTTCTTTTTCTGGTAATTCAGCAATCACCTCTGCCAATGTTTTTTGAAAATCACTTTTTTGTAAATTCTCAAATGGATTTGGAATCGTATTAAATTCCCCCAAATATTCTATGTCATCGCGACTCAACATAATATCGTCAAAAGCAAATAAACGCGTACCGCTCGTGTCCTTTAACATTTGATGGTATTCTGAGATACCAACGTTTAAGTGCTCTGCTACCTCATGATCTTTTGCGTCTCGTCCCATTCTATTTTCAATTTCTCGAATGGCTTGACTGATTTTTCTTGCATTACGATGAACCGATCTGGGCGCCCAATCTCCTCGCCGAATTTCATCTAACATGGCCCCTCTAACGCGAATACCTGCATAGGTCTCGAAAGAGGCACCCTTTTCTGTATTATAATTTTTTGCGGCCTCGATCAATCCAATCATGCCAGATTGAATTAAATCATCAACCTGTATGCTTTTTGGCAATTTTCCAATTAAATGGTAAGCAATTCTTTTGACAAAGTCCGTATACTTCACAATCAAGCTGTTGAAATCTTTGATATCTTTTATCTCGTTTAACAGTGGCTCTAGTTGCTGGCTCATACGTTCTCACCGACCTACTATATAACAATAGTTTGCGCATTATGCTGCATTCCTATTGATATAGTTGCAACAACCATTCCATGTTTTCACAGAGCCCATTTATGCACCAATGGTGGCCAACACCTTAATGGGTCTTTCGGCCGGCATTTCCTCGTATGCCATCACAGTGCAGTCTTTCCAAAAAGTGGAGATAAACTGAAATAAGGCTCTTCGAATCCCTTGTCCAACCAATATGATCAGCGTATCTGAATCTGTCTGATATTGATTAACAATTGCCATCACGGCGTCTTTAAGTTGTGCCGCAAGCTTAGGTTCTAACACCATCTGTGCAGGATGACTGACTTTAATGGATTGCTGCAATAAGTTTTCTAAGGCTGGACATAAAGTAACTACATACATTTCATCTGATAAGGGCATTTTTTGTTGAATAATCCATGAACCCAAGGCAACGCGTGCCAATTGTGTTAACACGCCCACATCTTGGCTTTTATCCGCTTGTTGGGCAAAAGACTCGAGTATACTTTTTAAATCTCTAATGGACACTTGTTCTTGTAGTAATTGACGGAGTACTTGTGTCAAGGTAGCAATAGAAATACACTTTGGTACCAATGCTTCAACCAAACTCGGAGAATGCACCGCGACTATCGATAAACTTTTTCGAACAGCCTCCTGATCAAGTAGCCGATACGCATTTTCTTTGATTAATTTTTTTACATGGGTTGCAATCAGGGTATAAACATCTATGACTGTATAGCCCAAAGATTCAGCCCTTTCTTTTTCCTGCTTATCAATCCAAATTGCAGGACAATGAAATATCGGATCTTGGGTTGGAATACCCGCAATCATGGCAGAAATCTGATTTTGCTTGATTGCCAAATATCGATCACCCAGGGCCACTCCTCCTGACAATTTTATTTCATACACTTTAAGACAATATTCATTCGGTTTTAACATACTATTTTCTTTAATCATTGATGTCGGAAATAAAAAACCATAGTCTAAGGAACATTGCTGTCTTATACTGTCTAAAGGTTTCTCTAAACCCTGAGGATTTTTTTGATATAAGGCCATTAATTCAGTACCTAACTCTATACTCAATGCTGGCACCATCAATATAGATTCCCATGTCAGCGCAGTGTCACGATTCAAACAAAGTTGGCTGTTGTCACGCTCTCTTACTTTGAAGGGACGATAACCGCTTAATACAGCCATTCCACTCATGATGACAGCAAAAATTAAAAAAGAAGTATGGGGCATACCCGGTAATAACCCTAATCCAAATAAAATCATCCCCCCATAAAATAACGCATTTTGATTCCCAAATACTTGGTTTTTTATTTGTTGCGCCATATTTTCTCTTGTTGACACTCGCGTCACCATGATGGCAGCTGCTGTTGATAAGATAAGGGCGGGAATTTGTGTCACTAAGCCATCACCAATGGTCAACAAGGCATACGTTTTTATCGATGCTAAAAAGGGCATATTGTGTTGAAAAAAACCAATACAAGTACCTCCTATCCAATTGATAAAGACAATGAGAAGACCTGCAACCGCATCCCCACGAATAAATTTACTGGCGCCATCCATCGCACCGTAAAAATCTGCTTCCTGCGTTACCGTTAGTCGACGGGTTTGTGCAACATCCGCTGAAATAATGCCAGAATTTAATTCAGCATCGATTGCCATTTGCTTTCCCGGCATCGAATCTAAGGTAAAACGGGCACTGACTTCTGATATACGCGTCGCTCCTTTGGTAATCACCATAAAATTGATGATAATAAAAATAAAAAATACCACAAAACCAACAACCGTATTCCCTCCCACAACGATTTCTCCAAATGCCCTAATCACTTCGCCTGCAGCACCTGGCCCTTGGTATCCAAACAATAAGACAACCCGTGTGGAAGCAACATTTAAAGCCAAGCGCATTAAAGTAGCAAGCAACAAAACCGTTGGGAAAACACTAAAATCAAGTGGCGTTAAACTTTGTATACCTGAGAGTAAAATTAATACAGATAAGGCAATATTTAAAGTAAATAAT
>JBEAUL010000017.1:0-3224 GCA_041161475.1 Pseudomonadota bacterium
AATTAATTATAAGTTAACTGATTTACTTTTTAAAATGGGTTTCTCAATTGGATTGAACCAGTTATACTATTGGCATAGCAAACAGGGAGTGTTTCATTTATGCAGAAATTTATTAAGATTGTACTGTTATCCTCATTAGCCGCATTAAGTGTGTATAGTTTTGGTCCTTCTGCTGAAACCATAGTAAACAAAAAAAAACCAATAGCAGAAAAAACATCCCCTACTGCTACCGCAGGTAGCGAAACTAAAACCTCGGTAGATAAGTCAGATGCAAAAATTACTGCGATTAAATCAAAATTAAAAGCCGCTTATCCTGATGTTAATTTAGATTTTATTCAAGAAAGTCCAGTAAAAGGATGGTTTCAGGCAGGTGCCGGAAATACCGTACTGTATATTTCAGACGATGCGCATCATATGATGGTAGGCGAGTTATTGGATTTAAATTTAGCCGAACCCGATCGCAATATCACTGAAAATTTGAGACGAAATTTTCGTCTCAAATTACTGAATGGACTGAATGTAAAAGACATGATTGTTTACCCTGTGAAAGCAGATAAGAAAAAACAAGCGACAGTCATTGCATTTATCGATTCTGACTGCGGTTATTGCCATAAATTACATGAAGAAAAAGATAAGCTGGCAGAAGCAGGCATAGAGTTACATTACTTAGCTTTTCCCAGAGCAGGCGTGGGGTCAGAAACTTATAAACACATGGTGTCTGCATGGTGTGCCGAAGACAGAGGCAAAACATTTGATGCACTTATGAAAAAAGAAGAAATTGCCCAAAAAGAGTGTACAAATCCAGTCGCTGATCAGTTTTTATTGGGACAAAAAATAGGTCTTACTGGTACGCCTACCTTGTTATTTGAGGATGGTACCTTAATTCCTGGGTACATGCCTGCGGATAAACTGGCAGAAGAAGCGATAAAGCATGTTAAAAAATCGAGTACAAGTCAATAAAAGGAGCGCCTTCTATGCGTATTCTTGTTGCAGATGGTCATGTAGAACACCGCCAATCGCTTATTTTGCAGATACAAGCATTAGGTCATCAAGTTGAAGAAGCCCTTGGTGAAAAAGAAGTACTTGAAATATGTAAGCGCAAATGTCCTGATTTGTTGCTCATCGATATGCGACTTGCCGGTGTCTCTGGGATGGATATTGTCAAAACGGTGCGCCAAATTGGAGGAACGGCGGTTTGGGTGCCGATTGTATTATTAGGAAATCACTTGACTGATGAAGAAATTTTAGCCGGTGTCGATGCCGGTGCAGACGATTTTTTAAATAAGCCTGTCTCATTACCACTCTTAAAAGCACGTATCGGTTCAGCAATGCGTCAACTCAATTTAAAAGAAGAAGTATTTTCTGTAGCACACAATTTGGTGGTTGCAAATAGAGCATTGGAAAATGTCGCCTCTCGTGATGCATTAACTGGCATTGCCAACAGCAATAGTTTTGAAGAAGCCTTAGAACGAGAATGGTTTTCAGCAAAAGAGAAAAAAACATCCTTGAGTTTAATGATGCTGAACCTTGATTATTTTAGGATGTACAATGAAGTCTATGGCACAGAAAAAGGCGATGAGGTCTTAAAATCATCTGCTAAAGCATTAGGATCCTTGTTAAGCAGCAGCGGTAAATCCCATCATTTAGCCAGAATTTCTGGACCCACATTCGGGGTATTATTACCAAATGCAACTCGAGCTGAAGTAGAAAAATTGGCCAGTGAGTGTAATAAAGCAATTGAAGCGCTGGATATTCCACACTCAAAATCGGGCTGTAGTGCAAAGGTTACGATGAGTATTGGTATTGCCATCTATGAAAATGAAAATTTTAAACAGCCTTGGGATTTTAAAGAAGAAGCAGATTATGCCTTATATCAAGCCAAACACTATGGTCGTAATCGTTATTACCTCAATTCAGCCGCAGTGAGTAAAGTAACACAGTAAAGAAAAGATAAGGCTGTTATATGTCGAATGTACGTATTTTAGTCATTGTTGAATATGCGGAACAACAACTGAAAACATCGACTGTCTCGACGATAGAAGCAGCACGACAGTTAAAAGAGCATATTGGTGGTGCTATTGATATTGTTGCACTGGTATCAGGAAAAAACACCGACACAATTACTAAAGCAGTAGCCGCACTTCCAGATATTTCTCATGTCATACAAGCCGATCACCCAGCTTTACAGGATAATCTTGCAGAGCCATTGGCAGCAGTCGTATGCAGTATCTGCACAGCAGAAGCATACCAAGCTATTTTAGCGCCAGCAACGACTTTCGGTAAAAATATATTACCGAGAATTGCGGCTATGCTAGATGTTGCCCAAATTTCTGATGTGATCAAAATCATGGATGCAAAAACCTTTGTTCGTCCAACTTATGCAGGTAATATCGTGACAACCGTCCGGTCGCTGGATACAATTCAGGTAATAACAGTCCGTAGTACGCATTTTACCAAAAATATCGATACAAAAAGCAGAGAAAAGTTCGCTGAGATTGTTGCTTGGCCAACAGATAAGCTACCGAATTTTTCTCATTTACCCGTAGCTTCTTTTATAGAACGCAAAGAAACAAAAACGGAACGTCCAGATTTGGCTACTGCAAGCATTGTTGTTGCCGGTGGGCGAGGCCTGGGCTCGCCTGAACAATTTAGCGCACTGATGACTGCTCTCGCGGATAAACTGGGTGCAGCCATAGGGGCTTCTCGTGCAGCCGTAGATGCCGGATTTGCACCCAACGATGCGCAAGTGGGGCAAACAGGAAAAGTTGTTGCACCAAAGCTGTATATCGCAGTAGGTATTTCGGGGGCCATTCAACATTTAGCGGGTATGAAAGACAGTAAGGTGGTCGTTGCCATTAACAAAGATCCAAGTGCTCCTATTTTTCAGGTCTCTAATTATGGACTCGTAGGCGATTTATTTGAAATTTTGCCTAATTTTTTGAATAAATTAGAACAATTTTCTAAAAAATAATACAGCTAAACAAGCGCTTATTGCTCATCTAAATACCTTCGTTCAATTTTTAAACGGAAGATTAGGTGCATTTCATCATCCATTCGTATTGATTTTTCTGTAAAAAATTTGGTGTATTTTACTTTTACACCCACAAAGGTGTTTTAAACCAAAGATTTGCTGAAACTTATACTTTGATGTTGAATAATCCCCTATTTCTATAGTCTATAGAGTGAACATTTTTTAAAAAATAGACTCCAACACAGCATATCAT
>JBEAUL010000023.1:0-14807 GCA_041161475.1 Pseudomonadota bacterium
GTTAAATAAGTAAGAATTCACAGCTTCGCTGAGGCTGAGTTCAGAGTCTGCCACTTGAATAGGACATAAAGAGCCTCCCAGGGTTTCTTGCAGTTGGCGAATAATTTGCGTTGTATTTAAAAATGCTTTTTCATGATATAAAAAAACATGTGCATTATTTACTGAAATAACATCATTGTGAAAGACACCTACATCAATCGCAACTGGGTTTTGTTGGGCAAAGATGACTTGATGCGTATTTAAGCCATGACGTCTTGCAATGGCCATGCTTGCTTCTAAGGTTTGTCGCGCAGGAAATCGATAACTGGTTCTTGCATTGTCAAAAGAAGGCTTTCCGTACACAAACAAGTGTACTCCTTCATCGGAATGAGGGGAAACAAAACGAAGGTGGTTTGCAGCGCCTTCATCACTAAACGTTTGTTGCTGTGGCAGTGGATCGTAAATGGTAAACAAATCGACGGATTTAAAGACTGATTTAAGTATTTTTTTTGTAAAGGAGGGTTCTAAGCTTCGATGTAAATGGCTGATTAGGTTTGCAGGTGTGATATGTATTTTTCCATCTACGGTATCTACACTAGGTGCTACCGTAGCAGCATTGGCTACCCACATTGCAGAGGCTGAAAACGCAGCGCTCAGTAATTCAATTTGGTGTGTATAAGCGCTGCGCAAAATATCCTCAGTTTTACCTGAAAAACCCAATTCTCGTAAAAAACCGAGATGGGGTCGATAATGTGGTGGTAAAATGGCTTGTGGAATGCCTAATTGCATTAATACATGCATTTTATGTAGGCCTTGTAGGGCCGCCATTTTAGGATTCGCAACCCGATGCTTGTGTTTTATTGAAGCTATATTGCCGTAAGCAAGTCCACCATAATGGTGCGTATTGCCAACAATACTGTCAAAATTGACATCAATAGTTTTTTTTGTATCAACACTGTTCATAAAGGCATTCCAGGCAATGGGTGTGATAAGGGTTCTAGATGTTCAGCTTCTTGACTGGCAACAGGGTATGCGCAGTAATCTGCTGCAAAATAGGCGCTCGGACGAAAGTTTCCACTTTTTCCGATCCCACCAAATGGAGCTGCACTGTTGGCCCCGGTTAATGGCCTGTTCCAATTCACTATCCCTGCATGGCTATGTGCAAAAAAATGTGCATGCTTTTCTGGATCTGTTGTAAAAATACCCGCAGATAGCCCAAATTGTGTCCTATTGGAAACAGCAATCGCTTCCTCAAAGTGACGTACCCAAATAACTTGTAAAATGGGTCCAAATATTTCCTCATCAGGTAATGAGGAAATCCCACTGACGTCTATAATCGTTGGATAAATCCAAGCAGGGTCTCGTTGTTTTAAGGCAATAAGAGGCTTTCCTCCTGCCGATACCAGCGTATTGTATCGCGCGATAATTTGTTTACTCGCATCAGATGAAATGACTGGCCCAAGAAAAGGTTCAGGCGTGTCTGTATAGGACCCAACCACCAGTTGTTTTGTTTTTTCTAATAATAGATCTAAAAAACGACGATTTTCTGGGGTATCGATGATGATTAATCGTCTTGCACAAGAACAGCGTTGTCCAGTTGTAATAAAGGCAGAAATCATTACTTGCTGACAAGCTGCTGAATTATTCTCAAGGTCATGTATAATCAGGGGGTTGTTTCCCCCCATCTCTAGGGCCAATATTTTACCAGTATCACCAGACATTAGGCGGTGTAAAGATAAGCCAACAGAGGCACTGCCTGTAAATAATATGCCAGATAAACCCGGTTCTGCTGCCAGTGCTTTACCCGTACTCGCATCCCCTTGTGCAATTTGTAAAACCCCTTGTGGCAGGCCTGCCATGTCCCAAACAGAAGCCATTCGTTCTGCAATGCGTGGCGTTAATTCGCTGGGTTTAAAAATGACGCAATTTCCTGCCAGTAAAGCCGGTACAATGTGGCCATTCGGCAAATGAACTGGAAAATTAAACGGTCCATAAACCGCGAGTATTCCATGCGGTTTATATCGAACAACTGAACGGATGTTACCTGTTGTGATGACAGACTCTTTGCAACGCTCTTCGTAGGCTTTTATTGAAATACTCACCTTTTGAATAGCAGATTCGATTTCGTTGTCAGATTCCCATAGGGGCTTTCCTGTTTCTTCAGATAATTCAGGAATAAGGCTCGCTTTTTCTTCACGAAGCTGTTTCGCATAACGCTCTAAAATCAAAATGCGGTCAAAAATGGGGGTTGTAGCCCAGGATTTAAGCGCCTCTCCTGCGATTGCGATTTGTTTCGACAACATCTGTGGTGAGGTAATCGTACCTTCCCAAATAACGGCATCTGTTGTCGGATTTTTAGATTGAAAACCTTGACTCATTAATAGGTCATCCTTATAAAAAGGGGCAAATACGTATGGTATCGCCTATAGAAATGCCGAGGCGTTTTGCTGCAACGGTGTGTAAGGTACAGGCTTCTCCTGTGATTGCAATTTCACCAACCGTTGCTAAAAATAAGTGCTGTTGATGTGTGCTAGGTGTGTTGCTAATGAGTGCCCAAGTAGGCGATTTTATCTTGCTTTGAATATCTTGGACGCTAAGTACTCGATTGTTTTGAATGGTACGAATATGATCTGTTTGCGCCTCGATAATTGGGCCAGCATCAAAAATATCAATATAAGCATGATATTCAAAATTTTCTGCCAATAAGAAATGTAAAGCAGGCTCTGTGTTTGGGTGCACTTTTCCGATAACTTCTTGGGTTTCTTTGTTTAAAAATTGGGTATAAATAGGGTATTTTGGCATTAAATCCACGATAAATTGCCTGTTTGTGGTGGCTCTTAAATAATCCGCTTCACTGAATGTCATGTCAAAAAAAGGTTTTACCAAACCATTCCAAAAAGGAGATTCTCCCTGTTTGTCACAAAAACCATGCATTTGAGCGATAAAGTGTTCGGGGAATTGTGATAAATAGGTCGCAATAAATAAAAATCGAGCACGGGATAAAAATGCCCCACGATATTTCTTACGCTCATCTGGGGTGATAAATAAGGAACAAAGTTCACCGGATGCCTGGTGGTCATTCACGAGAGAGAGCACTGAAAATTCTTTGAATGTATTCAGTGATTGGCAAGCATGCACCATTTTTGAGACTTTATATTGATAAAAAGGGGAGTGGTTACCGGCATAGGGCTTAATTCCACAGGTGCCAATTAAAGTATTGTCTGCCTCTCTGACTAAGCCAAATAAAAACAACTGTTCATCTTGCGGAATTTGCCCTTTAAAGCTGGATTCAACACGCGATAATTTTTCTGTTAATATCGCTTTATTTGCAGGCAGTGAAGTTAAAGTAATATCACTGTTGCTTAATATCTCAAGTAACCTATCTACATCTGATAAACACAGAGGTCTTATAAAAACAGCCGTATCAATGGGTGCTGACATGAAAATCCTTATGATGTTGCGCAAGCGTTTTTAATAGAGAAACAATTAATTCTAAGCGTTGTAATAAGCTGGGTATCTTGCAGTACTCTTGTTGGCTATGTAAATGTCCGCCACAAACACCTAAGGTATCTATATTGGGTAGATTTGCTTGTGAGAGTAAATTGTTACCATCGCAACAACCACCACTGGATCGTTTTTGGATAGATTGCCCAACCTTTGTCGCGGCCTCATCTAAATACCCAAATAATTGGTTAAGCGCAGGCGTAATCAATTTAGGAGGCCTGCCAAAGGCTCCTTGCAATTCAAAGCGAACAGGAAAGGTAGACTCAAAAGACTGAATTAAACGCTTTAATTGGGTCATGACCCATTCACCTTGTGTTGCCTCAGTAATACGAATGTCTAAGGTACAACTGGCTTTTTCTGCAACGGCATTATCGGCTTCTCCTCCAATAATGCGACCAATATTAACGGTAACCCCTGGTTTATTCCCATTGATTGCATGGATATCTTGAATTAAAGCAGATAATCCCACAATCGCACTGTGTCCTTCCGAAAAGGCTCGCCCGGCATGTGCAGCCTTACCGGTTGCCCGAATCACAAAATGACCACTGCCTTTTCTATCGTATGCCATCGACCCTGCTTCATCCATCGCTGGTTCAAAGACAAGTCCTGCATGAAATGCGGGTGCCCATTCCAGTAAATAAGGCATGGAACCGCTAGATCCGATTTCTTCATCCGGTGTAATCACGACTTTCCAGCCAACGTGCTTAGATTCGGGTGTCGTTTCAAATATTTTTAGGGCTTGTAGCAGTAGACAAAGCCCTCCTTTCATGTCAGCAACGCCTGGACCATATAATGTATCTGCTGTTCTTGTGACGTGCTGAAAGGGGTGATGTTGATCGAAGACAGTATCCATATGCCCTACCAATAACAGCTGTAGGTCTGCTTCTGGACGTTTTTGAACAGTGAGTAATTCTGCGGCTGGTAAGGTTCGAATCCCTGTTAAATCCGGTTTTAGGCTGGGTTTAACTGGGTACGTGCGCAAGACACCCCCCAAACAAGAAAAGGCTTTTTTGAGCACTGCCTGCATTTGTTGTAACCCATGTAAATGCCAGGAACCAGAGTTAATGGCCGACCATTCAGTAATTTGATCGACCATCTCGGTGAGCAGTGTTGTCTGTTGCATTCATTATGCTCGCTAAAAAAATGACGCTTGTTGTTATGCTCTCTAAAAAAAATGAAGCAACGCAACTGAGTTATTTTTTCTCTGCTAACAAAGAGACCATTAATTGCTGGGCTATTAGGGCAGATTTTTCGATGAGGTGATTCTCTAAATGCCCGCGGTCTTCACCAGATAATCGGTCTAAAACATGACGACCAGACTGACTGAGTGCCACAAAATCCCTATTTTTAGGGACATGAAATCGGTCTAAGACGGTGAGGGTGCCTGGTTTTTCGGATACATGCAGATCATCATTGATGGGCAATACGGGCGGCTCTGTACCGAATGTCGTTTGCCACTTTAGCTGTTGTTGCTCTGCCAACGCTTTCCATTTATCTGGATAGCCACTGTAACTGGATTCAGTCCATTTTGGATGAATTTCTAGAAAATGTTCAGATAAAAAATGTGGGCCAATGTTTACTCCATTGTTATTAGGATTATCGATCAGTTGTAATATTTCACTTTCATTTTCCGTTAAAATGATTTGGCCATTAATGAAATGGAGTACCAAACCATCCAAGCTTTCTGGTCGATAAGGGGTACGATTTTCTGGGCCGTGTTGAAAAAGATGGTTAATATACGGATCTTGATATTCTATATTGCCCATCAATACGCTTAAGTATTCCCAAGGCGTGATCACACCGACATCACTTGTTTGACGATTGGCTAAAATCGCCTCCCCCAAGGCATCATCCAGTTTTTTGTTTTCAACGAGTGAGTCAACTAAAGATGTTATGGCGTTGTTGAGTATATCCATATTGCCCGGGACTTGTGTATTGATGGGGGTTTGAGCCAAGGGGATAAGTGCTGTTGGTAATGCTTTTTCAGGTAACCCTACCCATAACATATCCCAATCACTGGTATAGGGCTTTTTTGTATTATCTGAATACACCATCACAGGCATGGGTTCGATACCTGGTGTTTCACTAAAGGTAGCGTATAGAGGATAATTTTTGTTAAGGGCATCGATTTTAGCACCATAGCGGGTTTCATCCCAATTGGCCGTTAATTGGGTGAGCGCTTCGAGTGCTTTTTTATCTTGAGATGGGTCGGGAATGTCTATTTCACGCGTAAATCGCGTATGTAACGGCGTGGTATTGGTAATGCCTTCGGATAGGCAAATAAGAAACTGGCCTTTAAAAGCCTCATTTTTGTGTGGTGACAGCACAGAAAAAGTCAGTTGTCCTGTTTCGTCATCGAAATCTGTTATCTGGTAGTCTTTGCCCAGACGCAAAAAGAGATCGCGCAGACTGGTTTGCTCTTGCACTACCTGGTGGTTAACATGTGCTGGATTGGTTTTTGGGGGGGATAATATGCCTTGGCTGTTAATCCGACCAAAAGTATTATCTAGGGTGATATGCCCGGTTGTCGGCCCCCAATTGCTGCTCTTTACTTTTACATCCATGCTTTTGGCCGCCCCTAATTCTGCATATCGTTGCGTGGGTTGATTGGGCGTGCGTAACGCAATTGGGCCCAGATCGCGAGATTGTCTGGCCAAATTTTCTGCAAATACACGCTGGATGCCACTTTGATTGATCGCGTTTAAACCCATTTTCATGCATAACCTCCTAAGATTCAGGATAGTGTTGACGCACAGCTGAGTATAGACGACCTATTAAGAAAGGGGTGTTTTATGCGAGGTAATTCACGCTTGTTTTATTTTGAAAGCATATAAACCGACAAAAATCAGGGTTGCTGTTATGACGATGCTCGGCCCCGTCGGAATATCTAAGACGTAAGAAGCCATAATGCCACCACAATTGGCCACGATACCGATAATGCTGGCCAATACTGCCATTTGTTCGGGACTTTTTGCAAGCTGTCGTGCTGCAGCGGCTGGTACCACAAACAGCGTTGTTATCAGTAACACACCGATTAACTTAACTGCGATTGCAAATACCAAGGCCATCAGTAAAACAATACTGACTTTGGTGCGCGGTATAGAGATGCCTTCTACCTTGGCCAGATCTTCTTGTAGGGTAATGGTCAAAGCATTGTGCCAAACGGTTTTGAGCAAACACAGCGCAATAAAGACCGTGCCACCGATAACCCATAAATCACTTTTTTGAATAGCCAAGATATCGCCATAAAGATAGCTCAGTAAATCTACCCGAACCCCTTGTTCCTGTAAGCCTGAGGCAACAATGAGCCCGGCAGCTAGGGTTGTTTGTGCCACAATGACCAGTAGGGTATCGTGGTCTAGGCTTTTTTGATGGGTAGATAAGCTTAAAAAAATCGCTATGAGTAAAGAGGTGCCTACAAGACCAAGATAAATATTAAAATGAAACAGTAATGACAGCGTTAATCCTAATAATGTCGCATGTGCCAGTGCATCGCCAAAATTGGCCATACGTTGCCAAATCATAATAGAGCCTAATGGGCCTGCAATGCAGGCAATACCTGAACCCGCAAGCAATGCGTAAATCAAAAAATCGTATGTAAATAGCCCATTCAACATTCTCTATGCTCTCCCCTGTCTTCTAGTCATGTTGATGCGTGTGGCGATGGGCATAAACGGCCAAGCCATCCGGTGAATCTAGCCCGAAGAGGGCCAAAAATGCCGGATCTTGGCTTACCGAACTTGGAGATCCAGAGCAACAAATATGGCCATTCACGCAAATAACCCGATCGGTACCCGCCATAACCATATGCAAGTCATGAGAAACCATTAAGATACTGCAGCCTTCTTGATCGCGGATCTTTCTAATGCGTTCATACAAATTCGCTTGCCCCTGTACATCAGCCCCTTGCGCTGGCTCATCTAGCACCAGTAAATCGGGTTTATTTGCGAGGGCTCTGGCCAGTAAAACCCGTTGTCGTTCACCCCCAGATAAGCGATGTAAGCGATAGGGGAGAAGGGATTGGAGCGCCAGAGAATCAATAATCCCGGGTAAATTTGGGTGTGCAGCTTTGGGGGCCAGGTATAAAAATCGCTCAACGGTCATGGGAATGCTGGGCTCTATGACCATCTGTTGAGGCATGTAACCAATGCGTATGCCTGGTTTTTTCTTAATATTTCCTGAATAAATGGGTAACAAGGATAAAATAGCCCGTAATAGGGAGGATTTTCCTGCCCCATTAGGCCCAACCAATGTTACAATTTCCCGAGCTTGTATCGAAAAACTGACATGCGACAAAATAACGCGCTCATCAAATTTTAAGGTGAGGTTTTTAATATCAATCAGTGGCGTAGGGGAAACAGATGTCATGAAATATCACGTAATAGGTAGCTGTCATCGCAGGTTTGCCCTCATTATAGCCAAGTTAGGGTGCTTTGTAACCTGCTTTGCTTTGATCGGTTCTTTGATGGCGGAGTCGTTGGGTGGTGTCAGGGACGGTGGTCAGTCGCAAGAAGGATTAAGGCTAGTCGCCACGATTAGGCCGGTTTATAGCTTATTGGCAGCCATTACAAAAGGGGTATCCAAGCCAAGTCTTTTAATAAAAGGCCAAGCTTCCCCACACCATTACAGCCTACGTCCTTCGGAAAAGCGCTTATTAGAAGATGCAGATATTATTTTTTGGGTTGCTCCCGAACTCGAAACATTTTTACCGAATGTTTTGAATAGTATTCCTAAAGCACATCAACAGGTGCGTTTAGACAAAAGCCCCGGTTTATTGAAATTGCCAGTGCGGACAGGCCAATCTTGGGAAACCGATCACCACCACCATCATGGGCACGATCATACGCATGCAGAGGAAGGGCAAGCATCGTTTGATCCACATATTTGGCTTTCTCCAGAAAATGGAGAAAAAATGGCCGTCTATATGGCCAGCGTATTGATACAATACGATCCTACCCATAAGCAAATCTACGAAAAAAATTTAGCGACTCTTGTTTTAAAGCTAGATGCTCTGCATGAAGAGGCAACGATGCAATTAAAAAATATTCAAAAAACGCCTTTTTTCGTATTCCATGATGGATATCAATATTTTGAACAAGCCTACCACTTAAACGGAGTTGGTGCGATTTCCCTGAATCCTGAGTTACCCATGAGTTCCAAAAGATTAGAAAAGCTACAAGCGGATATTCAGCGCCTAAAGGTACAGTGCTTATTTAGCGAACCTCAATGGGGCACCCAGTTGGTCAGCATTTTAGCAGACAAGTATAAAATCAATGTCTGCATGATAGATCCGTTAGGCCAAGAAACGGCCGATCCAGCCGAAGATTACTTTGTTAATTTTCGTGCCTTGGTTTCAACGGTGAGTAAATGCCTATTAAAATCTAATCAAGGTGTGATGAGCGCCAGCAATTTTTGAAGCACTGAATGAAAAGTTTCTGGATCGATTTGGTCAATAAATATTGCTTTTCTATTTTTCCAATCTAGAGAACGCACTTGATCGCAGAGAATAACCCCTTGTACCTGTGTATTGTTTGTAGGCACTTCGAAGGGGTAGCCCTTTATTTTGCTTGTGATGGGCATACACAATGCAAGCCCAGATTTTTGGTGATAAATTTTAGGAGAAATCACTAGGGCAGGCCTTGTTTTTTTTATTTCTTTTCCGCTTTGTGGATCGAAATTTAGCCAGATAAGATCCTGCTTATCCGGAATGTAGTTTACCATTCTTCTTTTCCATGTGGCTGATCGTCCAATAATGGGTTGTGTTTATTCTCAGGTGTTATCTTTGAGACAAGTGTTTTCAGTAAATCTTTTTTGTTGCTAAACAACCATTTTTCGTTGACTGGAATTTCGGTATAAGGTTCTAGAATAATCTTGCGATCATTGGTTTGTGTGAGTGCATACCCGCTGATGCCATCAGCCAAGTGCCCCAAGGTAATTCTGCCTTTAGAATCTGGTCTTACAAATTTTTGTAGCATAAAAATAGATACCTTTTTACTGTCTTTGTTATGTATTATAGCTAAAAGTGGGAAATAATTCAAGTGGGAAAATCACAAAGTGGGTCATGCGCACGCATTAAGGCGCTTTGCCCAAAAGCTTGCGGGTTGAACCGCTACAAGGCCCTTGAGCTTTTGGGAAGTTACGGGTATAATCGAGACCCTATAAGCACGACAATAAATAGAGCTGTATTAAACAATCGGAGAATACCATGTCCAGAGTTTGTCAAATAACTGGTAAAAAGCCTCAATCTGGCAATAATGTTTCGCATTCTAAGCGCAGAACACGTCGTCGTTTTTTGCCTAATTTACAATGGCATCGCTTCTGGGTTCCTAGCCAAAGACGCTTTATCAAGCTCTTGGTTTCCCATAAAGGTATGCGTACCATCGACAAATATGGCATAGAGCATGTGATTGCCAAGCTTGTCTTGGGCGATGTTGTAACAGGTTAATACCAAAAGCCTTATTCACATTAGCAAACATTCGTGCAAATTCATTAAAGGTAAAGAGTCATGGCTAAAAAATCAAAAATCGTCAAAGTAAAGTTGGCTTCTACTGCCTCCGCTTACTTTTACACGACAACAAAGTCCCCTAAAATGGGCAAAAAGCTGTCTAAAAAGAAGTACGATCCAATCGTACGTAAGCATGTTTTATTCGAAGAAAAGAAAATTAAGTAAGTTCTTCTGAAAAAAGCCCTGAGTGCTTCAGGTAAGCCCAGGGCTTTTTGCTGTCTATGTATCGGTCAATTTTGACAAATTTTCGTCATTTTATTGCGCTTACCCGCTTAAATCGCCCAATCGGTATTTATCTGTTGCTTTGGCCCACGCTCGTTGCTGTTTGGATTGCCGGGCGTGGTCACCCTTCTCCCAAAATTCTCTGTATCTTTACCCTGGGTGTGATTGTAATGCGCTCTTTAGGCTGTATTCTAAACGATTGGGCGGATAAAGACTGGGATAAGTGGGTCTCTCGCACCCGAGACCGTCCCTTAACAACAGGAGTTGTTTCAACAAAAACCGCCTTTATTTGGTGTTTGAGTTTATTACTGTTCGCCCTTACTTTGATCGTGCCTTTAAACCTTAAAACTCAGGCCTTGTCAGTAGTTGCTCTGTTACTGGCCACCGCATACCCCTTTACGAAACGCTATACCCATCTACCACAAGCATTTTTGGGCATTAGCTTTGCTTGGGCTGTACCGATGGCTTTTGCCGCCCAAGAACAGCCTTTGTTGACGCCTGTCGTTGGTTTATTGCTGGGCGCAATCGTCTTCTGGGCACTCATTTATGACACGCAATATGCAATGGTAGACCGAGAAGACGATCTTAAGGTTGGGATTAAATCGACGGCCATTTTATGGGGCAATCAAGATAGGTTGATTATTGGTTTATGCCAATTGCTGATGCTATTCCAAGTGGCAATACTGGGGGTGCTGCTGCAAGCGCGTTGGCCTTATTATTTTGCAGTTGCTGGCATTGGGGCTTTGTTTGTGCATCAACAAATCCAAATTCGACATCGTATTCCTCAGCAATGCTTTAAAGCGTTTTTAAATAACCATTATGTGGGGCTGTTGTGGTTGCTAGGGACTTTTTTGGGAACATACTAAAGTTGCCTTAAGGTTTATTATTGATTTTGCTAATCAACTTAATATTTGAACATGCATTGACAACGCATGACTTTGTTGTAATAATGGCCACCAAGAAGCATATTACCTATTAGGCCAGATAGCTCAGTCGGTAGAGCAAGGGACTGAAAATCCCTGTGTCGGTGGTTCGATTCCACCTCTGGCCACCATCCCAAGATCCAACACTTTCTTATAACGTCCAAAACACCTTGTCAGATAAGACATTTCTATATACACTCAGTTTCCTAAGGTCCAAATTGTACCCATAACATCCAACTTATTTCTGGGTACAAATCTGGATATATGTGATAAGTCCTTACGGCTCACCTATCTACAAACATTATATTTCTTCTATGCCATTGATTGTATAATTGATCAAGACAAAAGTCTTTCTGGTCGATAGTTCCATTAGTTGGGTGAAAGCAGAGGGATGTAGCCATGAGCAAAAGAATGATGAGTGAAGAAGAGAAAAAGCGGAAAGTAGAAGAGGATAATAAAATATTTCATTCGGCGCCAGCAATGCTTGCTAAATAACAGGAAGCAGAAAGATCTTATCGCAGGTTACTTGGTTCTATAGAGAGAGCAGAAAAATATTTAGAAGAAAACCAAGAATTCTTAAGCGTTACGAGAAAAGCTGAATTAGAAGCTGAGATATCGGAGTTAAAAGACGATTGTTCAGCAAAATTGGCTACTTTAAAGTCCTTGCGAAAAAACTTTGTTGAAAACTGGTATGTCATTTCAGATGTTGTTAATCAAAGAAAGGTAACATCTAATTTTTTACACGAGGCTCACCAATTTGTACTTTCTATAACGAACAAATCCGATAAACAAATACTAAGTAGGATTGATGAAATTTCTGAGAAATATTCTTCTAAAGGAGGGTACAATTATATTAATGACCCTACATATAGAGATAAAATAGACCAATTATTTGACTTCATATATGAAGCCTTTGCTAGATTTTGCAAAAATCAAATTGATAAACTAAAAAATCAATTCCCATCAGTATTTTTAAATGAAAAGCGCCAAGATAATCGTGAAAATGAGGTAGGGCATGAGCTTGTTTCCAAGAAGCGTGGTGTTACATTTTCTGAAACTGCTAATTTCAGAACCGTAACAATTGGTGGTGATGATAAATCTGATAAGGAAGAAGCTACCATTGAAGATGTTCAAAAAAAGGTAGATTTTGATACCAAAGAAAAACCGCAAAAGAAGAGACTGTAAAATAGCGTGTTAGTTAAAATTGGTCGGCAGATGCGCTACAGATGGATATGCTCTCCAAAGATAAAAATTTGATTCATCAGTATCTTTTTCGAAAAGACTGTCCTGAGTGTTGGTCTCGATACAATAGATCCGAAAATTCTTCACATAAGCTTTTTAATTCGGAATGCTTTTCTATCAATCCATCAGGAAAAATACTTTTATAATCTCCGTCAGTATATGGGATACTAAGTGTTTCCCAAACACGTTTAAATTCATGAAAAGAGTGGTGCCCTAAGCCAATCATGAGAGCAGTTGCTCCGAGATTAAACATTTTCATTTCCTCTATATCGAGATTACCCACCACCATTGCTGGAATTAACATTAATCCAAGGGAACCGCCAATACTCGCAATTAATGGCATATTGAGATTGAATCTTGCACTTTGGGTAAATTCAGCAGTTGATGTAACTCTCCATACATTTTTTCCTGGTAAATGAAGAGGAATAACGGGTAAAGCTAATTGCACATAATCTTCTTGAGATACATATTCATCAGAAAATATTCCAAATCTTGAAGTGAGTTTAGCTCTTGCTGTATGGTGCGTACTTATTCTTGAATGCGTGATGGGGTTAGACGGCCAATCGATATGTATCTTAGACCATAATTCGTTCATTTGTTTTTTTAGAGCTTCATTTCCCACACCTGGTGGAATAATATTAATATCCAGTTTTGATTCAAATTTTTTAAGGTGTACGTAGCTCCGAAGGAAGAAATGGCCATATTTCAGAATAAGTAATAATTTATTGTAGGTTGTTTCTTCATCTTCACTACAAAGTACATTGTTAACCCAATCCATAAAGCTTGTAACATCTTCTTTTGATTGGATTAATTTTTTACCATAATATCCCGAATATGCTGCTTGAATATTGGGGTTATGATAAAAAAATTCGTAACAATGTTTTGAAAATTCATTTTTTTTATCATTGATATAATTTTCAAAGATAGAGTTAAAATCAGAGAGTGTTGCAGATGATACTTTTTTAATTGGATTAAAAAGGATTCTAGGGTGATCTAAAATGATTCCAGCAAGACGAGATTCAAAAATAACTTTTCTTTTAGGGTTAAAATTTTCATCATAACGTATTAATTCTTTTAGTTGAGAATTTTTTTTTAAATCTTCGATAAAATCGGGATCTTTAGATTTTTTTTTCCAGAAAAATGTTTTCAAGTTTAAAACCTTAAATTATCAATGAATTTTTAATTGACTTATCCACGTGTTGTGCTAACGCTTTCAATCATACGGTATCAATCTATGAGCAAATTCACAATCAAGCGAACGATCATTTCTTTCTGGCTAGGATCGCTTTCGGCTACTAACAAAGCCAAGGCGACCAGTCCATTTTCATTAAGCTTAATTGGGATACTCTGTGATTTCAGATAGAGCAAAAACATGAAACTGCCAATACGCTTATTTCCATCAGTAAAGGGATGGTCCTTGATGATAAAGTACAGCAGGTGTGCGGCTTTTTCTTCCGCTGTTTTATACAGAGACTCTCCATCAAAAGTTTGCTCAATGTTGTGCAAAATGCTATCCAGACCATGATTACGTTCTTGCCCAAAAAAGCCTGTTGCCTCGTTCTGTGCGGCTAAATTCACTTTCAATGACTCAATGGCCGATAATGCTGTCTTGTAAGTCAGTTTTGGGAGGGAATTCTTGGTTTGGGTAGGTAGTTTTAAATCACCTTCATCATAAGCTAACAGCAGGCCCCAGGTTTTCGTGTACTCTAAAATGAGCTGTATAGCTTCCTGACCGAGGTCATTAACCATATCATGGTGCACTAAGGTCTTTTGTAGTAACTCAACCGCTTGCTGTAATTCATGTATGCCGCGCTCAGATAGGCGCTTATTGTAAGTTGTATATCCACGTATTAGGTGATCTTTCAATACTTGGCTTGCCCATTTTCTAAATTGCACCCCCGCTTTAGAGTTTACCCGGTAGCCAACGGATATAATGGCGTCGAGGTTATAGTACTCAACATCACGTGTAACTTCACGACTTCCTTCTTTTTGAACTGTTGCATATTTTGCAACAGTTGCCTCGCGGTCCAATTCGTCGGCTTTGAAGGCATTATTCAGATGTCGTGAAATAACTGACTTGTCACGACCAAATAACTGGACCATCTGAGCCATAGATAGCCAAACGGTTTCATCGGAAAGGGTAACGTCCAGCTTGATGTGCCCATCTTTGGCGGTATATATTACAACTTCGGTCATAAATGACCCTCCGACTATGTTCAATCTGTACCAGTGCTTAATTTTAACACAGGCGTTTAGTTTGGCCCATAAAATAGGAGGACGTAGGTATTATATGTACAATCCATAGCAAACACGGGTACAAACACAAGACTACGCCGATACAGAAACCGATACCATGAAAGAAAATGTTTCCGTAAAACCAAAAACCAGTTAATTGGAGTGATTTTTTATGTGATAAGTATCATGTATAATAA
>JBEAUL010000039.1:0-6156 GCA_041161475.1 Pseudomonadota bacterium
TTATTAATAGTTTAAATAGTACGATAATGAGACTGTACCATATTAGTACCGTTATTTCAGCATCTTAGAGTTTACATTTGCAATTTATTTGCTCATAAATACTTCTGGGAACGTGAAAAATTGCTCCTAGCAATAGGCAAGCGAGAGAAACAGGCGCACAGGGGAACCTGGCTGTACTCGGTAAACGAGCGAGAAAGAACCGAGCGTAAGGCCCACAAAGATATATAAGATTGAGAGTGGTCTTATTTTATCCGCCCATGAAGAATGGAACATAGTAGCCAGGAATCAAAAAATAATCTGGTGAGGTAGATTTTAACTTCTCCTAAATGAAAGAGAATAGTGATTTCTATGGGCAAAACCGAGTTACATTCAATCAGCTTACGGATGCCCTTGGCATCGGGTCGTGCGGTAAAACCACCCGACCTATTACATATAATCATGAATTTTTGACTTACTTGTTAAACCCTGTAACCATATCAATATGGAAAAGGTTACGTTCCACGATCTGGTTGTTAAGCTGAAGGAACTTGCTCGTGAGCTAGAACGAACCCCGACTCAATTAGAATTCCTGAATGCTGGTGTTTCTAAAAGGCAGATTGCTAAGTATAAATATTCAAAGATTGTAGAAGCTGCTGGTTTAGATCAAAATAAACATTCCCAGACCACTAATCCTATCCAGCCAGTAATAAGACCTCCCAAGATTCTTTTTTTCGACATAGAAACTGCCCCTATAACGAGTTATGTCTGGGGACTCTTTGATCAGAATATAGGCCTTAATCAGGTCATAGAGGATTGGTTTGTTTTATCGTTTGCTGCCAGGTATCAGGGAGAAACTGAGTATCATTACTTTGATCAGCGATCTGCAACACCCGTCCAGAATGACGAGGATCTGCTTAAAAGCATCCATAAGGTCTTATCTGGTGCTGATGTACTGGTAGGGCATAACTCGGTTAAATTCGATTTTAGGAAGCTTAATGCACGGTTTATTAAGTACGGCCTTCAACCTTTGAATCACTTTATTCATATCGATACCCTAAAGATTGCCAGGAAGCACTTCTCATTTACTTCAAATAAACTTAGTTATCTGGCCGAGTATCTTAAGTGTGAGCTCAAGAAATCTGAGCATAAAAAGTTCGATGGCATGAGTCTTTGGACTGAGTGTCTTAAAAGTAACCAAGAAGCTTTCGAGGAAATGGAAGCCTACAATAAGACCGATGTTGATGTGTTGGAACTTGTTTATAATAAACTTGCCCCATGGGAGCCCAGCATTAATTTCCAAGCATTTTACTTCGGGACTATTTGTTCATGTGGTCATACTAAATTCTTCAAGGATGGTTTCCGTTACACAAGGCAAGGTAAATTTCAGGTGTTTAGGTGTCACAATTGCTCCAAGACCTTCACGGCCAAAGAAAACCTAATTGATAAGGATTTAAGGAAGACATTTTTTAAGTAATCTAGTCAAATTTAAATTTCTAATCAATCCACAATCCAGTGGATAAAATTAAGGAATGAAGAAACTTCCAAAATCTGTTTCAATCTTAGGCCGCAAATTCAAGCTAAAATTAGACTCCCAAGAAAATATTATCAAAGTCGCTGGAGCTCAATGCGAGGGATGCGTTGACTTCAACACTAATACGATTCATGTATGGAAAGATTTATCCCCTGCTGATCAGATGCTAACTATTTTTCATGAAACCCAGCATATCAGCCATCTCGTGTCTGGTCTCTCCCAGGTCACATCACCCGAGGTTCAAGAGATTATTTGCGAATCTACAGCACAGGCATTTTTTGATCTGATTAAAGCCCTTAACGGTATCAAATGACGGCACAGGTTATTTTCCTTAATACTAATTATTTTCCACCACCAGAAGAGCTCTCAAGACTTCAAAAACTTCAAGATAAACTAACAGGATCTAGGATTGAGCTGTTACTTGCTACTAGGAATTATTCACCAGGTGAGAGGTATCTGGCATTTCAGCGATATCACAACGGTTTTAAATATAGATGGCTGATTTATTACGGATTCAAGAAAGATCCTGTTTACAATTCAACCAATCCGATTTAAAAAGATACTCCACAAACTAAAGGGGTATCAATGAAAGCATCGGCAAAAGCCATGGCATCTTTTATCAGAACTAAAAGACTAGAAAAGAAGTTTAGCCAAGCAGAATTTACAAAACTTGTTTTTCCAACGCACACATCAAATCAATTCTTAAGTAACATTGAGCGGGGTAACTGCCAGTTTCCGGTAAAGTCTATTCGTAATCTTTCCAGGGTCACTGGCGTTAATGAAGATTACATCCTAGATTTGATGGCAATGGATTACAAAACAACGATGAGCGAGGTATTAAATGAATCTGAAAACTGCAATACACCACATACTATCTCTTGAGCCTTCATTAGAATTAAAATTGAACCTGCTTACAGAAATTGGTCTTCATTGCGTCAGCGATGAATTGTTTAATGCCACAGAGGAGGTACGAGGTGAATTGGTATGTCAAACGGAGATTCAGGAAGTCGGGGAAATCAATCTACGAAGTAACGAACAGCAATAAAACTATTTTGATATTTTCTTATAAAGAATTACTAAAATTTTTTAAGGATATTAAATGAATCTCAAGAAATCACCAGTACATCCGGAACTATTGGTCTCTGATTCCGGTGTGGTCTACAAAGCGGATACAGGCCACAGAATAAATGTAACTCAGAATCATTGCTACAGCCGTGGCTATGTAGTCGCTTACAAGAACAACGGACGGCATAAGCAGCTAAGCGTTGCTAAGCTTGTGTGTGAAACTCACATTAAGATTCTGGCACAGGATGAGTACATTTCCTTTAAAGATGGTAATGAGCTCAATGTAAATGTCTCCAACATCGAGATATTCAAAGTTGAGAAATCAAACAGAGGCAGGAAACCAAAGAGAAAAGAATCCGAGGAAACTTACTCTACATGGATGAACGGCCATGAAGAGCTCTATTGTTAGGAGGTATGAATTGAATAATCACGATTGGTCAATCATTAAGCTTGGTGTGGTGTTATGTAGCAAGTGCCGTATAGTTAAAATGCCGCATACTATGGACACTGAATGCAAGGGGAAGCTATGAACGACAAAGAAGCTTTCGAGAAGTGGGTTAATGATGATTCATTAAGTCAGATGGAAGTTAAACTATTTCAAGCGATGACAGAAAACCAAAGAATAATGTTTTGCTCAGAAAGAACATGGCAAGCCGCTGTCCAGTATAAGCAGAAAGAATACTCAAACATCATGGATGCTATGACTCAGACAAGCCAGAACAATGCTAAGCTGTTAGCTGAAAATGCTTTTCTAAAAGAAAACATCAACGGAACTAAGATGAAGCAGATGAATGATCGAATAGAGGAATTGCTAGTCAAAAACAAAAAGATGCGTGAAGCCATAAGAGAGGCAATAGATTTTCAAGAATGGTGTGGTAATGAATACATATTAGAAAATGCACTAAAAGAAGTAGGTGAAGAATGAATCCAGAAACAATTGATGGGCTTAAAGAAAGGAACTTGTGGCTAGAATCTCAAATCGCAAAAGAAAAATCCCAAAACAAAAAGCTTCGTGAAGCTTTAGAAAAAATTGATAATTCAAACGACGATATGAAATACTTTAATTCAGATATTGATAAAATTATCAGTGAAACTAGAGAAGCACTAAAAGAAGTAGGTGAAAAATGATTTATATGCACAAATTTTTTGACAACATAATTATAGTAAATTGGAAAAATGATTTTGGTATTCATATTGAAGATGATGAAACATGTGGGCTTATTTCTGATTTAACCCACTGGAATATAATTTCAAGCATGTATGTACTTATTGGAGAGCTATGAAATACCTGTTTGCTCCGATCATACTGGTGTTTACAATTTTGTGGGATATTTTAACTTGGGTTAAGAACAAGATTTTGTATTAAGCACCAATTAGCCGATACGAAATAGCGTATATGTATCAATTATACGGAAATTAAGATGAAAAATTACAACCATATCGTAGCTAGAGAAGCACTAAAAGAAGTAGGTGAAGCATGAAAAAAATCATTGAAATAAAGCGTGGAGATATAGTTCCAGAAAATGCAAAGTGGTTGACTTCTAAAACGGTGATAGTAAAAGAATGGGAGGAGCAAACAGGTCATGAACTGCAAAGAAATGGAGGATATGAAGTATTTAGGGAGTATGCCCAATACGATGTTTTTGAAGTGCTTGTGGAAGCACTAAAAGAAGTAGATGAAAAACTACAAGTCAAATAAACCATGTATTGTCTGCGGAGAGTCCAGGGACGGGCATGTGACATACCACCACATATACAGCCGTAAGGCATTTCCTGAGTATTCTAACGCACCATGGAACATGATTCCAGTATGCCATCCGTGTCATAATTTGTTTCATAGTCTTGGAAATCAAACGATGATGAAGAAGTTTATTTCAGTAAATAGATGGATGGAATTAAACGGTTGGGGAGTATTTAATCAGAAGCTAATTCACAAGGACTAGGTTCATCATAAATTACCTCGGTTTCTATTTCATTGTCTGGAGTTCCCAGTCTCCAAGAATAATGTTCTGGCTCTGAGTTGTTAGGAATTTCCGAATCACTGTCTTTGGTCTCTTCTTCTGCGCTATAGTCTGTATAAATTGCTCGTAAGAGATAATCATTTGAGAAGATGAGTGGGACAGTTAGAATAAATCCTATAAGATTCTTCATTTATATAGAATAAACTCTATTGACTAACCATGTAAATATTACATAGCCTGATGGTAAGAGTCGGTGACTCGAAACATTTTACCCGGTGGGAAGATGATTTATCAGGAAATTGGAAGCATTGAAGCTTTACTTACTTCAATTACAACGCTTAAAGACGGTAGTTGTAAAATTTCATTCGAAGTAAATCCAGAAAACATTCAAGTAATAAACACATTGATGAGCAAGTTTTTAATAGGGCAGAAGCTTTTTACGCTAGGCATTGTGCAGTGTGATGAAAATCGAGGCGGAAACGATGAGTAAGTTTCAGCCCGGGAATAATGCTAATCCTAAAGGAAGGCCAAAAACAGCTTATAAAGAAAACTTCGATCAGCTAATGGCAAAAAAGAAGATGTTTGATGAGGCATCGCAGATTTTATCTGAGCGATGGTCAGACATTTATCATTCGATGTGTGATTGTGCTGAGGCAGGGAATGTTCAGGCAGCTACATTTGTCACTAGCTATGTGCTGGGCAAGCCGAAAGAAACGGTTGAACATGATGTAAGTGATGAACTGAAAAAGTCGATTCACATTTCGATTATTAAGGATGAGTCTGATTTATGAGTGAATTTAAATTAACCGCTAAACAAAAGGAGGCTATAAAACTACTAGGAAGCAATGCACGTCATATCATGCTTTTTGGTGGTTCATAATCACGCTCAGGCAAAACCTTTTTAGCGGTCAGATCAATAATAATTAGGGCATGTAAAGAAAAGTCTCGTCATGCCATATTAAGACTTAATTTTAATCACATCAAAACATCAATATTTCTAGACACTCTCCCAAAAGTTTTAAAGATTTCATTTCCAGACCTTCGTGTTGAATGGAATAGAACAGATTTTTATATTACGTTGCCTAATGGCTCAGAAATTTGGTGCGCTGGGCTTGATGATGAAAAGCGAGTTGAGAAAATTCTAGGTAAGGAATACTCAACACTATACTTTAATGAGTGCTCGCAGATTCCCTATAAGTCAATTCAAGTTGCACTTACTCGATTAGCTGAGAAAAATAATCTTAAAAAGAAAGCTTTGTATGATCAGAATCCCCCAGGGAAAAAACATTGGTCATACTGGTTATTTCAAAAGCATCTAGACCCAATTGATAACGTGCCAGTTGATCCAGATAAATACGCATCAATACTAATGAATCCCAAAGATAACTTGGAAAACATTGATCCAGAATACATAACAGAAATTCTAGACAACCTTCCAGAAGCCCAAAGAAAGCGTTTTAAGGATGGAGAGTTTGGAGAAGACAGCGATGGAGCAGCTTACTATGCATTTGATCGAGAGAAGCACGTTAAAAATATTGATAAATCTTTTCAAGTAGGTCAGCGATGTATTGGAATGGACTTTAACGTTCAACCAATGACTGCCGTAATCGGGCATTATGT
>JBEAUL010000056.1:0-6576 GCA_041161475.1 Pseudomonadota bacterium
GGCGGGGTAGTGGGTTTAACCACCGCGTTGTTATTGGCCTTTGCCGATTTGTCTTTGACCATTACCTTGATTGATTCACAGCCTCCCCAAGCAACATGGCAAGAAGGAAGTATCCCACCGTGGGATATTCGTACCAGTGCGATTACCCGATTTACGCAACGTATTTGGCAGGACGTCGGCGTATGGCCTTTAATGGCCGAGAGACGCATAGCGCCTTATTCAAACATGCTGGTGTGTGATGCTGGGGGCTTTGGAGAATTGCATTTTACAGCAGCCGAGATTGGTGAACCCGATTTAGGGCATATTATTGAAAACAGCGTGTTGCTTAGCAGTTTATGGACGGCTGTTCAACAACAAGAAGCCATCACCCTGATGGTGCCGACACAACTTAACCGTATTGAGCAATCAACAAATGGCAAGGTGTTGTTAACAGATAAAAATGGCGATATTGTGTCTACACAACTCTTAATTGGCGCAGATGGTGCCAATTCATGGGTGCGTCAGCAATTAGACATTGTCTGCGATAAAAAAAGTTACAAACAAGCGGCTGTTATTGCGACCGTAGCCACAGAAAAAACACATGACTTTATCGCGTGGCAACGCTTTTTAACCAAAGGCCCTTTGGCTTTTTTACCCTTGTCAGATGCGAAGGCGGCTTCTATTGTCTGGACGCAATCCATAGAAGAGGCGCCACAATTTTGTGCGCAAACGAAAGAACAGCAAGCACTGGCTTTAAAAAAAGCCAGTGATGGACGATTTGGGGAGGTACGATGTTTAAATACACCGCGCTATTTTCCTTTAACGCGACAACATGTTCGGCAATACGTAAAGCCAGGTATTGCTTTGGTTGGCGATGCAGCACATGTAATGCACCCTTTGGCAGGACAAGGCGTGAATGTTGGGATAAAAGATGCTTGGGTGTTAACAGAAGAAATCAAGCGCATGCTAACCCTGTCTCGTCAACCGTTGGGCAATTATTGGGCATTACGCCGATATGAACGACATCGTCGCGCAGAAGTCACCGAAATGCTTGGGCTTGTGGGAGGGTTAAACACGCTATTTAAATCGAGTTCAAGCCTTGTCCGAACCTTAAGAAGTGTGGGCATGTCATGCGTTAATGACACTGCTTTTTTAAAAAGTTGGCTGATGAAGCAGGCTTTGGGGGTCTAATTTTGAGAGCCCCCAAAGTCGTTGGTGTTTTATGGATTCCAGCGTCTGCGTCCGCCAGGTTTTAGTGAGTCATCTGGTGGGTTAGAAAAACCTCCGTTTTCCTCCCGCTCGTCGATTAATCTGCTTGCTTCTTTTGCTTCTTTTAGTTTTATGTCAGTAACCTTCCAATCAAATCTAAGGTGTGCAAAATAGCGATTCACTGCCATCAAAGCATGTGTCATGATTTCGACAAGTTTTTCACCAAAATTGTTGGGCGGTTTTCGTTTCAACATGGTGTCCAAGTATTCAATATCTGATTCCAAGGCAGCAAGACCAGAAACAACCATTAATTTTATCAAAGAATTTTTAATGCCCTTAAACGCTTCTTTGTTTAGCTGGAAGTCACCCTCTTTAGAGAGAAATTCTTTTTTAAGTTTTTTTAATCTATCTAAAAGATCTACTAGCTCCTGGTGAGCAGCTATTACCTCTTGGTCGGAAAATGTCTTTCCATCCTTGTTTACTGACATGCCCACATGTGTTGCTAAAGGATACTTATCGTGCCATTCGTGGTATATTTTCACTTGTTTTTCAAATTGTTCTCTATTTTCTTTGGTAATAGAACGATCTTTAAGGATCTCGTCAAAAACACCCTCAAGTCTGAATTCCAAGCGTGTGTCTTCAGCCTTGTGGCGTGTGTCTTCAGCCTTGTGGCCAGAATCACCTTCGTCATGAGCAGCAAAACTGTCGCGTCTCTTCGTAAAATGATACCCCCTTAGGATATTATGATAATCGTTATTACCTCTGTGTTCTTATACCCTGACTGTAGACTGTTTTTTTGATAAAAAGTAGTGATGATACAAGGATGCATTTCTTAAACAGATAAAAAAGTCTTTTGACTGGCTATTGCTGGGACAGATACTATACACCAGTGTAGTTTCCTGCGATTAAAGAGAATCCTTTATGCGAAAAACGCCACTGTACAAGGTTCATAAAGCTCTGGGTGCCAAGCTCATTGATTTTTCTGGTTGGGCCATGCCCCTGTATTACAAAACGCAATCCTTGGAACATTTGGCTGTTCGGGAATCCGCGGGGATTTTTGATGTGTCTCATATGGGGATTGTTGATATAACGGGCGTGGATGCTCAGTTATTTTTATCGGATGTGTTGGCCAATGACATCCAGAAAACGGTACCAGGAAAAGCGCTATACAGCTGTATGTTAAATCCAGCTGGGGGCATTATTGATGATTTAATTGCCTATCATATCGCAACCAATCACTATCGATTGGTGATTAATGCCAGTCGCACGCAAGCAGATTGGGATTGGTTATCTACCCAAGCGAAACGATACAAGGTGAATATAAAGCAATGCGAAGACTTTGCGTTGTTGGCGTTACAAGGCCAAAAAGCCAGAGGTATATTGTCTCTGGTATTAAACCAACCAGAGATTGCCACACTCAGGCCGTTTTCCTGCAAGGTTTTCGATGCGTATACGGTTGCGGCAACTGGGTATACGGGCGAAGATGGTTTTGAAATCATGTTGCCTGCAAATCAAGCCACTGAGCTGTGGTCAGCTTGTTTAGACAAGGGTGTAATGCCGATAGGCTTAGGTGCCAGAGACAGTTTACGGTTAGAGGCTGGGTTAAATTTATATGGCTTAGATATGGATGAAACGGTGACACCTTTGGAATCGAATCTAAGCTGGACAGTTGCCTTTCAACCAGAAGATCGATTGTTTATTGGGCGAGAAGCCCTAATAAAGCAGCAAACACAGGGGATTAAGCAGCAGTTAAAAGCCATAAAACTTTTGGGTAAAGGCATGTTAAGACATGGACAGCAGGTTGTTGATGCGAATGGTCATGCGCTTGGTGTGGTGACCAGTGCCTCACATTCCCCTTTATTACAGTGTTCTATCGGTTTTGCCCGAGTTAACGTGGAAGTGGGGTCTTGTTTTGTTGATATTAGAGGCCAACGTTTACCTGCAATATGCGCTAAGCCTCCTTTGTGGCGTAAAGCTTATAAAGTGTAATTGCAAAAAATACATACTTTAATATTGACAAAAGTATGTATTATTGCTATGATTTATTACAAGGGTTAAACAAAAATAAAATCAGTAACTAAATGGCCAGTTTTGAATGGGATTCAAGAAAAAATGAGGAAAATATTAACAAGCATGGTATTTCTTTTTACGAAGCTCAACAAGTTTTTTTAGATCCAAGCAGGGTTATTGCGAAAGACAAAAAACACAGTAATAACGAACCTAGATTTTATTGTTTCGGGAAACTTAGCTCGGGCATAGCAACGGTAAGATTTACATATAGAAACAGTATTATTCGTTTGATTGGAGCAGGTTATTGGAGAAGAGGTAAGAAAATTTATGAACAAGAAAACAGTAAAATACGTTGATGAAGCGTTAGGTGAATTAATCGTTGTGAATGATTTTTTACCTGGTCCGGAAGAACTTGTTTTAAAAGAAAAAACAATCAAAGTAACCCTATCGTTAAGTCAAGACAGCGTGGCTTTTTTTAAAAAAGCGGCAAAAAAAAATCATACTCAGTATCAAAAAATGATTAGAGTCTTGATTGACAAGTACGTAGATAAATACAAAAAAACGGGTTAACCTTAAAAATCGCATTTTATAAAAAAATTGCGTTAGAATGGATGTTTGTAGACAGGATAAATCCATAGGAATCAAAACAGTGGAAACCATACCAAAAGAGTTGCTCTACTCAGAAACGCACGAATGGCTCAGAGAAGAAGATGAGTTGGTTGTAGTCGGCGTGACAGACCATGCCCAATCGTTATTGGGAGAAGTGGTTTTTGTCCGTTTACCAGAAATTGGCATTGATGTGCACGCAGGCGATGAAATATCTGTTTTAGAGTCGGTAAAGGCTGCTGGAGACGTTTATAGCCCGGTTTCTGGTAGAGTGGTCGAAGTGAATGAAGCCTTAGAAGAAGGGATGACAGCGATTAATGAAGACCCTTATGGGGATGGCTGGTTGTTTAAGTTAGCGCCCAGGGATCGATCGGAGTTAGATCATTTGTTGGATGCAGAAGGCTATGAAAAATTAATTAGCGATCAAGACCAAGTGTCGCCAGAGGAAGATGAATAATGCCATTTATCCCGCATACACCTTCAGATATTCAGGTGATGCTCAAGCGCTTAAAAAGCGATACCGTAGACGATTTATTTTCAGAAATTCCCAAAACGTTACAAATTGATTTTGTTGAACACATGCCAGATGCTTTGTCTGAGCAGGCGGTTGTGCGATGGATGCAAGACTGTGCGAAGCGAGATGCAGGCATACTGAATTTTATTGGGGCGGGTGCATACGAGCACTTTATTCCGGCAGCTGTGTGGGATTTGGCCTCTCGCGGAGAATGGATGACCGCGTATACGCCGTATCAAGCCGAAGCGAGTCAAGGCACTTTACAGCTACTATACGAGTATCAAACCATGATGGCTCGGTTAATGGCAATGGATGTGTCTAATGCTTCTTTATACGAGGGTGCTTCTGCTTTGGCCGAGGCTATTTTAATGGCGGTGCGCTGTTTGCCAAAGAAAAAAGCCGAGCATCCCAGCGTAGGTATGCCTGCGTCTGTGCATCCGGCTTATCGTAAGGTCGTGCATACTTTAACCCGTGCTTTAGGCATTACGATACGAGAAATTCCTTTTGATACACAGACGGGTCAAATACAACAGGCAGCCCTGGAAAGTATGCGGGACGATATTCACGTTTTAGTCATCCCTCAACCCAATTTTTTTGGTATCTTAGAAGCAGTGGACACCCTAACGGATTGGGCATCGGCGCGTGGTATTTTAACGATTGCACAAGTCAACCCTTTGTTGATGAGTTATTTAAATCCCCCCGGTACTTGGGGAAAATGCGGTGTGGATTTTGCCTGTGGTGAATTACAACCTTTGGGCATTCCTTTAAGTTCTGGTGGTCCTTATGCAGGATTTTTGTGTTGTCGCCAAGAATGGATTCGGCAGTTACCAGGACGCTTGGTTGGGCGCACGCGAGATGCGGAAGATAACCCTGGTTTTGTGCTAACCTTACAAGCACGTGAACAGCATATTCGTCGCGCAAAGGCGACTTCTAATATCTGTACCAGTCAAGGGTTATTGGTGACCGCTGCAACCATATACATGAGTTTAATGGGATCAAAAGGATTGCAGGAAGTCGCGAAACTGTCTTACCAAAAAACACATGCCTTAGTTGAGGCTGCCATACAAGAAAAAATAGCCAAGCCACATTTTAGTGGTGCCTATTTTCATGAATGCGTGTTAGATTTTGGTGAAAAAGCCACACAAAAATGGGATAAAATGCGACATGAAGGCATTGCGCCGGGATATGATTTATCCACATTCAGCGATCGGTTGATAAATAATTTACTGGTTTGTGTCACAGAAACAAAAACAGAATCAGATATCGCAGGTTGGTTAACTGCAGCAAAAGGATAACAGTGGTATGGGTACGCCTGTCTTAACAAAGCCATACATCGGCTTGATTTTCGAGCAATCCAAAGCAGGGCGGTATACAGGGAGCCTGAATTTGGTCGATGCATTCGCAAAAACGCTGCCAGAACCACAGTTACCCCAAGGTATGTTACGAAAAACACCGGCGCGCCTCCCAGAAGTTACAGAGTTAACCGTTGTACGACATTACACTACCCTGTCCCAGCGAAATTTTTCTATAGACTCTCATTTTTATCCGCTCGGATCTTGTACCATGAAATACAATCCGAAAATTGCACATCGCTTGGCGATGTTGCCTGGATTGATTGACAGACATCCTTATGCCAGCGTAGAACACAGCCAAGGGGTTTTGTCCTGTTTGTTTGAATTACAAGAGATGTTACAGCACATCACAGGCATGGCTGGTGTTTGTTTAACCCCGATGGCAGGGGCGCAGGGTGAATTGGCGGGCGTTTTAATGATAAGAGCGCATCATTTGGCGAAAGGCGAGCCAGAGCGCCTAGAAATGCTGGTACCAGATTCTGCGCATGGAACGAATCCTGCCTCGGCGGTTATGGCAGGGTTTCGGATTAAAGAAATTCCGACTACGGTAACAGGTGATTTAGACTTAATTGCCTTGGAAAAAGCCTTGGGTCCACAGACTGCGGGGATCATGCTGACAAACCCAACTACCCTAGGGTTATTTGAAAGACAGATTGAGCAAATTGCCAGCATGGTGCATGGTGCGGGTGGATTACTCTATTATGATGGTGCGAATCTAAATGCAATATTGGGTCGCGTGCGTCCTGGAGACATGGGCTTTGATGTCTTGCATTTTAATTTACATAAAACATTTGCTACCCCGCATGGGGGAGGTGGCCCTGGCGCAGGTCCTATTGCCGTCTCTAAGACACTGTTACCCTATTTGCCGGTGCCGCGTGTACAAGCGATGCCGGATAAAAATAGGCC